>NZ_DGNN01000023.1:0-35287 GCF_002388965.1 Leisingera sp. UBA4491
CAAACCACCCCGAACACCCCGGAAAAGCCCCCCGCGCCACTTACCCACAGACTCGGCGCCCCTTATCCACAGACTCACCACCCCGGAATCGCACCAAACACCCCCAAACCCCCTCCGCCCGCCCGGAATCGCCCGGGCCAAACCGGCCAAAGGACAAACAGCGCACAGCCGAAAACAAAAAGGGCAGCCAAAACGCCGCCTGATCACGTCACGGCTTGCCGCCCTCAAGCATGTCCAACCCCGCAACGAGATCCCGCCCCATGCCCGCATCCTCCATATGGAGGCGCAGGCGCTGATTGTAGCCGCCAGGCGTATTCAACGCCTCAATCAGGTCTGTACAGGCAGTCTGTTGCAGGCTGCTTGTGATCAGCATGCGCAAAAAGGCTTCACCTTGCTGCCGGTCTTCGACCCGGCCTCCCAGCCAGCCGGCGGCGTCATTCACCATGCGCGCAACCGGCGACAACACAGCCTGGGCACACAGGTAGGCATTCAGCTCCGCCTCGTCCCTCAAGGCAAATACCGTGTTCGAAGGGCCAAAGATGCGCGCAACCAGGCCAGTGTCTCCCAGCGCCATGATAGGAGAGCCGCCCTGTGCAATCCCCGGAAAGGGCATCATCACAGCCGCTGCGCGCGCCGGTGCCGCCAGTTCTGCGACCCGGGCCAAACCAGCACCGGCCATGAAGGAGATCACCTGCTGATCTTCGCGGAATACCAGCCCGGACAGGATGCCTTCAGCCGCCTCTGCCATCAGGCCCAGGAACACGACGTCGCTGGCATCGGCCACCGCCTGGTTGGCGGCAGCGGTGACGTCGCCGAATTCCGCAGCCAATGCTGCTGACCGGGCCCGGCTGCGCTCTGACACCGTGATCCGGTGCCCCTTGCCGGCAAGCCCCCGCACCACTGCAGAAGCGATAGCGCCGCACCCCAGAAACCCCAGGCGCATGTCAGATGTCCTTCACAAGCCGCAGCGCGTCATAGATCGCCGCATGGGTATTGCGCGCAGAAACTGCATCACCGATCCGGAACAGCTGGAACCGGCCCGCCGGGTTGGACGTGACTGCCTGCGGGCGGCCCGCAATCAGGGCATCGTGGTCGACCTCGCCGCGGTTGGATGCCCGCTCCTTCAGCGCAAAGTACAGGCTGTCCAGCGGCAGCGTGCCATAATTGACCACCACCTGATCATACTCCGCACAATAAGTGTGGCCGCTGTAGTCGGTGCCGATGGCGGCGGTCAGCCGGTTGCCGCTGCGGCTGATGCCCAGCAGGCGGCGGGCAACAGTGAACCTCACGTCCTTGTCCTGCAGCGCCCGCATATAGGGCACGAGGTTCATGCCCATGATGTCCGGCGCAAAGGTCCGGTCAGGTGTCATGACCTCCACCCGGGCTCCTGCCCCAGCCGCGGTTTCTGCCGCCATCAGCCCCGGATGATCGCCGCTTTCATCATAGACCAGAACATGCCCGGCAGGTTTTACATCGCCCGAAATGATGTCCCAGCTGGACACCGCATGCGGCAGGTCCGACCGGGTTTCATGCAGCATCATGTTTGGCATCCCGCCAGTCGCCACGATCACGACATCCGGGTCCAGGGCCATCACATCCTCCGCCTCAGCCCAGGTATTGAAGCGGAACGCCACATCCCGGGCCGCGCATTGCGCCATGCGCCAATCGATAATGCCGATCATTTCAGCCCGGCGCGGGTTCTGTCCCGTCAGGCGGACCTGACCGCCCGGCTCAGCGGCTGCCTCAAAGACGGTCACATCATGGCCCCGCTCTGCGGCGACGCGCGCCGCCTCCAGCCCGCCTGGGCCGGCCCCGATAATCACCACCTTCTTATGTGTCGCTGCCGCGGGGATTTCGTGGGGCATTGTGAGTTCGCGCCCGGTGGCGGCGTTGTGGATGCAAAGGGCCTCCCCTGCCTGGTAGATCCTGTCCAGACAGTAGGTGGCGCCGACGCAGGGGCGGATGTCGTCTTCGCGCCCCTCGATGATTTTCCTGACAACATGCGGATCCGCCATATGGGCGCGGGTCATGCCGACCATGTCCAGCAATCCGCTGGCCACCGCATGGCGGGCGGTCGCCACATCCGGGATGCGGGCAGCGTGGAATGTCGGCATACCGGTGGCCTTCTTCACCTCACCTGCAAAATCCAGATGCGGTGCCGATTTCATGCCCTGCACCGGAATCACGTCAGTCATCGCGGGATCGGTGTGGATGCGGCCGCGGATCACATTGAGGAAATCCACCATGCCGCTGTCCGTCAGACGCCTGGAGATTTCGATCCCCTCTTCAGGAGTGATCCCGCCCGCCTGCGCCTCATCCGCAGTGTACCGCAAGCCGACGATGAAATCCTCCCCAACCCTGTCCCGGACCGCGCGCAGCACGTCGAGCGGCATGCGCATCCGGCTGTCCAGAGACTGGCCGCCATAAGGCCCGTCGAGATCATTGGTCAGCGGCGACCAGAACTGATCCAGCAGGTGACCATAGACCTGCAGCTCGATACCATCCATGCCCCCCTCTTTCATCCGCTCCGCCGTGTCGGCGAAGTCGGAGATGATGCGGGCAATGTCCCAATCTTCCGCCAGCTTGGGAAAGGACCGATGCGCCGGCTCCCGGTGCCGGGAGGAGCTGACGGACGGCAGCCAGTCCCCCTTGTTCCAGCCGGTGCGCCGGCCCAGGTGGGTCAGCTGGATCATCACCGCTGCGCCATGTTCATGCACCTGATCCGTCAGGTTGCGGATCCAGGGGACCACTTCGTCCTTGTACGCCAGAATGTTGTTGAACACTGGCGGACTGTCACGGCTGACCGCAGCGGATCCTGCGGTCATGGTCAGCGCCACCCCCGCCTTGGCGCGCTCGGCATGGTAGGCTGCATAGCGCGCCTTGGGCATCCCGTCTTCGGGATAGGCCGGCTCATGGCTGGTGGTCATGATCCGGTTGCGCAGCGTCAGATGCTTGAGCTGGTACGGCTGCAGCAGCGGGTCCTTGGACATTGCCTGCCTCTCCTGGAACGGTAACGTGGCTGGGTGCCATCCGACACCAGCCTGACACATGTGTCAATTAAACATTCACACCTGTCTGGAAAAGTTGCCCCCGCCCGGTGCGGCTGCTAAGGCTTGGGGCATGACCACACAGGACATCTCCCGCCCGCGACTAAGCGAAGAAGACTGGCTGTCCGCCGCCTATGACGTGCTGACCGAAAGCGGTGTGGAGGCGGTGAAGGTGATGCCGCTGGCCAAGCGGCTGGGGGTGTCGCGCACCAGCTTCTACTGGCACTTCAAAGACCGCGAGGCCCTGCTGGAAGCGATGATCCGCCGCTGGGAGGAGAAGAACACCGGCAATCTGGTTGCCCGGACCGAAGCCTATGCCGAGAGCATTGCCGAGGCGCTTTTCAACCTGTTCGACTGCTGGCTTGACCCAAAGCTGTTTGATGCCCGCCTGGATCTGGCGATCCGCAACTGGGGGCGCAATGACAGCCGCCTGCAGGAACGGTTGGACATGGCCGATGCCCGGCGCGAGAAAGCCATGACAGAAATGTTCGTGCGCTTTGGGTATCCGGAGGCAGATGCACTGATCCGGGCCCGGGCCATGATCTACACTCAGATCGGCTATATATCGATGCAGGTGCACGAGAGCACGGAATACCGGATTTCACTGATGCCCGGCTGGATAGAAGTCTTCACCGGCACCCGTCCCGCCCAGCGGGATCTCGACCGGTTCCTGGCCCGGCACCGTTGACCCCTGCCTGACTTTAGGCACCCAGCACCGCCCCTGACAGAAACACTCCCGCCAGCCGGCAGGCGTCGTAGATGCCCGCTCGCCGGTTGGGCCGTGCGCCGCGCGTGCAAGGCGCGGCGCGGGCCGTTTCGGGCAAAGCCCGAAGCGGAACAGTGTTACGGCATTCGCGGTCAGGCACCCCGTTCTGAAGTGCGATGCCGCGCCGGGCGCCAGCCCGGCGCCACCAGAGAAAAACGGGCGCGGAACCCTTGGTTCCGCGCCCGCCCTGTTTCCTCAAACGGTTGTGCCAGTTTACTCGGCCGCGATCTGCCCTTCGATCTTCTCGACCCGCACCGCCGAGAACTTGAACTCGGGGATCTTGCCATAGGGGTCCAGCGCGGGGTTGGTCAGGATGTTGGCCGCCGCCTCGACATAGGCAAAGGGCACAAACACCATGTCCTCGGCAATCGCCCGGTCGGCCCGCGCCATGATCTCGATCGAGCCGCGGCGGGTCGACAGGCGGATCATCTCGCCCGGCTCGATGCCCATCAGCTTGAGCGTGCGCGGGTTGAGCGAGCAGTTCGCTTCCGGCTCCACCGCGTCCAGAACTTTGGAGCGCCGGGTCATCGACCCGGTGTGCCAATGCTCCAGCTGGCGGCCGGTGGTCATGATCATCGGGAATTCCTCATCCGGCGCCTCATCCGGCGGAATGACCGATGCCGGGGTAAAGCGGGCGCGGCCATCAGGGCGCGGGAAGCCGTCACCGAACACAATCGCCTGACCGGGGTCGGTCTCATGCAGCGACGGATAGGTGATGGTTTCGGTTTCCAGACGTTCCCAAGTGATGTTGTCCAAGGACTTCATGTTCAGCTTCATTTCGGCAAAGACTTCGCTGACATCCTTGTAGTCCCAGGGCAGGCCGATGCGCTGCGCCAGTTCGACAGTGACCTGCCAGTCCTCCCGCGCCTCACCCGGCGGCGGAACCGCAGGCCGCACGCGCTGCACCTGGCGGTTGGTGTTCGACACGGTGCCGTTCTTCTCATAGAGCGCCGAGGCCGGCAGGATAATGTCGGCATAGTTCGCCGTCTCGGTCAGGAAGATGTCCTGAACGATCATCAGCTCCAGCTTGGCAAAGGCGTCGCGCGCGTGGTCGGCATCCGGGTCGGACATCGCCGGGTTTTCGCCCTGGATGTACATGCCCTTGATGTTGCCGGCATAAGCCTCGTCCACGATCTCGGTCACAGTCAGGCCCTTCTCGTTCGAGAAATCGCCGCCGCCCCAGACATCGGTGAAGCTCTTGCGCACGTCGTCCGAGGTCACGGTCTGATAATCGGGCAGGAACATTGGAATGAGGCCCGCATCAGACGCGCCCTGCACATTGTTCTGGCCGCGCAGCGGATGCAGGCCCGCGCCCGGTTTACCCACATTGCCGGTCATCAGTGCGAGGCTGATCAGGCAGCGCGAGTTATCCGTCCCGTGGATGTGCTGGGATATCCCCATGCCCCAGAAGATCAGCCCCGCATTCCCACCGGCAAAGATCCGTGCAACGCGGCGCAGCTGATCGGGGCTGATGCCGCAGATTTCCGACATCTTCTCGGGCGTGAACTGCTTCAGATGCTCTTTTTCAGCCTCCCAGTTCTCGGTCCAGCGGTGGATGTATTGGCTGTCGTAGAGCTCTTCCTCGACGATCACGTTCATGATCGCGTTCAGCATCGACACATCCGCGCCAGGGCGGAACTGTACCATCTCGGTTGCAAACCGGCGCAGGCCGACGCCCCGCGGGTCCATCACGATCAGCTTGCCGCCGCGCTTGGTGAACTGCTTGAAATAGGTCGCCGCCACCGGGTGGTTCTCGATCGGGTTAGAGCCGATCACGATTGCTACATCGGCGTTTTCGATCTCGTTGAAGGTCGCGGTCACCGCACCGGAGCCAACGTTTTCGATCAACGCCGCAACGGACGACGCGTGGCACAGGCGGGTGCAGTGGTCGACGTTGTTGTGCTTGAAACCCTGGCGGATGAACTTCTGGAAGAGATAGGCCTCTTCGTTGGTGCATTTCGCCGAGCCGAAGCCCGCAACCGATTTCGGGCTCTCATCGCGCAGGCGCATCAGGCCCTTGGCGGCCAGATCCATCGCCTCTTCCCAGGATGCTTCGCGGAAATGGGTCGAGAGATTGCCCGGATCGACGTTCAGGCCTTTTGCAGGCGCGTCGTCGCGGCGGATCAGCGGCTTGGTCAGGCGGTGCGGGTGGTGGATGTAGTCAAAGCCAAACCGGCCCTTGACGCACAGGCGGCCTTCGTTCGCCGGGCCGTTGATACCGTCGACGTATTTGACCTTGCCGTCCTTGACCTTGAGGCTGACCTTGCAGCCGACACCGCAGAACGGGCAAACGCTTTCGGTTTCGGAATCGTAATCCTTGCTGTCGCCAACCTGGTTTTCATCCATGACGGTGGCGGGCATCAGCGCGCCGGTCGGGCAGGCCTGAACACATTCGCCGCAGGCCACACAGGTGGATTGGCCCATGGGGTCAGCAATATCAAAAGTCGGGAAGGCATTGTGGCCGCGCCCGGCCATGCCGATCACGTCGTTCACCTGCACTTCACGGCAGGCCCGCACGCACAGGCCGCAGGAGATGCAGGCGTCCAGATTCACCTTCATGGCGACATGGCTGTCGTCCAGCAGCGGGATGCGGCCCTCTTCCAGCTTGGGGAAGCGGCTCTCAGTAACGCCGTTCAGCTCTGCCATATCCCACATGTGGGAGGATTTGTCGTGCGCCTCTTCCCGCTTGGGCTGGTCGGCGACCAGCAGTTCCATCACCATCTTGCGAGCGTTTTCGGCGCGCGCGTTGTTGGTGGTTACAACCATGCCCTCGGCGGGTTCGCGAATGCAGGAGGCGGCCAGCGTGCGCTCGCCTTCGATCTCCACCATGCAGGCGCGGCAGTTGCCGTCCGGGCGGTAGCCCGGCTGCGGCTTGTGGCACAGATGCGGGATCTTCAGCCCGCGGCCGTTGGCGACTTCCCAGATGGTCAGGCCCTTTTCCGCCGTGACCTGTTCGCCATCGAGTGTGAATGTGACGTTATCGCTCATGGCTCAGACCTCATCCGGAAAATGTTTCATGGTCAGGCGGATCGGGTTCGGCGCAGCCTGGCCCAGACCGCAGATCGAAGCGTCGACCATCGCGGTGCTCAGCTCTTCCAGCAGGCCCTGATCCCACTTCTTCTCGCTCATCAGCTTGACGGCTTTCTCGCATCCCACCCGGCAAGGGGTGCACTGACCGCAGCTTTCATCCTCGAAAAAGCGAAGCATGTTCAGCGCCGCATCGCGGGCCGAGTCCTGATCGGACAGCACCACCACAGCAGCGGAGCCGATGAAGGTGCCATGCGGCTGCAGCGTGTCGAAGTCGAGCGGGATATCATTCATCGATGCAGGCAGCAGGCCCGAGGAGGGGCCGCCCGGCTGGTAAGCCTTGAAGGCGTGGCCATCCAGCATACCGCCGCAGGCCTCAATAATGTCGGTGATTGTGGAGCCGGCGGGCAGCAGATGCACGCCCGGGTTCTTCACGCGGCCCGAGACCGAGTAGCTGCGCAAGCCCTTGCGGCCGTTCTTCTCAACCGAATTCAGGCACTCAGGCCCTTCGCGGCAGATCTTGGCGACCCAGTAGAGGGTTTCCACGTTGTGGACGAGGGTCGGACGCCCGAAGACACCCACCTGTGCCACAAACGGCGGACGGTGGCGCGGCTCGCCGCGCTTGCCCTCGATCGACTCGATCATCGCGCTTTCTTCACCGCAGATATAGGCCCCTGCCCCGCGGCGCAGGTCGATGTAACCTGCCTCGACAATGCCGGCCTCTTCCAGCGCCTTGATCTCACGGCGCAGGATTTCCAGCACCGCCGGATATTCATCGCGCATGTAGATAAAGGCTTTCTCGGCCTCGACCGCCCAGGCGGCAATCAGCATGCCTTCGAGGAAGACATGCGGAGTGCGCTCTAGGTAGTAGCGGTCTTTGAAAGTGCCGGGCTCGCCCTCGTCGCCATTCACGGCCAAGTAACGCGGACCTTCGTTGGCGCGCACAAAACCCCATTTGGTGCCGGACGGGAAGCCAGCGCCGCCCAGACCGCGCAGACCGGCTTCTTTGACCTTCGCCTGAACCGCTTCCCAGTCGCCATTCGCGCGCAGGCCTTTCAGCGTGGCATAGCCGCCATCCGCCTCATAAGCGGCGAAGGTTTCATACTCCGGGATATGGGCGTGGGTGTCATCGGCAGCAATCGCTGCCTCGACCTTTTCCACGGTGGCGTGGTCGATGTGGTTGTGGCCGATTTCCAGAACCGGCGCAGTGTCGCAGCGGCCCATGCAGGGTGCGCGCAGCACGCGGACCTGAGAGGCATCCAGCCCATCTTCCAGCGCCTTCTGCAGCTGCTGTGCCCCCGCCAACTCACAGGACAGCGAGTCACACACCCGGATGGTCAGTGCCGGCGGCGGGGCCTCACCCTCCTTCACCACATCGAAATGGGCATAGAAGCTGGCCACCTCGTAGATCTCTGCCTGACCGGTGCGCATCTCCTCAGCCAGCGCCCGGATGTGCGCGGCGCTCAGATGGCCGTATTTGTCCTGGATCAGGTGCAGGAACTCGATCATTAGGTCACGGTTGCGCGGGCGGTCCCCCAGCAGGTCCTGAACCTCGCTCAGCGCGATGTCGTCGACCTGGCGGCCTTTGGGCGTCTTGCGCCCCTTGCCGCGGCCGGACTTCCATACGCCCTTGCTATCATCCAATGGTGCCATGGGGTCCTCCAGTCAGCACGTATTTCATTCCGAAATGCCATCAAGAATGAATATCGTCAAATCTAGAAAACCGATTGCACAATAAGTATAAATTATCACGCCATTTGCGGCATCCCATCGTCCACAAACGTCGCAACAACCTCTTTCAGCGCCCGGACCGTGGTCAATTCCGGGGTCCGGTCCAGCGTTGCAATGCAGATCGGCCGCGATTGTTCCGGCGCGGTCAGCCCAAGAACCCGGGTTCCCCCCAGCTCTCCCAGGGCCTGCATCAGCGCCCGCGGCAGAATCGTTGCCGCCGACCCTTCGCGCGCCAGCACCATCGACGCCATAAAACCGTTGGACTCGGACACGATTTCCGGCCTCAGGTCCAGATCGGCAAAGATGCGGTCCAGAATGCGGCGGTTCTGCATCTGCTGGTCCAGTAAGCTCAGCGGCAAATCAGCGGCCTCGGCCCAGCTTATCGTGTCGCCGCGGCCCGCCACCATCTCTTCGGGCGCCAGCAGCACATAGCTTTCGTCATACAGCGGCTGCACTGTCACCAGGTCCTGACCCAGGCTCTCGGCGTAGGTAATACCTGCGTCAATTGTACCATCATAAAGGCGCTGCTGGATAGCCAACGAGGTGGTCACCTCCACCCGGGCCAGAATCCGCGGATAGGCCTGATGCACCTGATCCACCAGCTGCGCCGCCCAGGCGGTGGCAGTGGGCACCACCCCAAGCACCAGCGTGCCGGTCACTTCGCCGCGCGACGCGGCGATCTCCTGTTCCAGCGCCTTTGCATCATCCAGAATCGAACGCCCCCGGCGCACGATCATCAAGCCCTCTTCGGTCAGCCCCTGAAAACGGTTGGCACGGCGCACGATGGACAGGCCCAGCCGCTCCTCCAGATTGCGGATCCGCATGGAGAAGGCCGGCTGCGACATGCCGCAGTCGGCGGCGGCCTTGGCAAAATGCTGATGCCGCGCCAATGCGGTGAGCAGCTGAAGGTCTTTGAGTTCGATCATGGCAGCACCTTACGCCGCCGCCGCAAGCCGCTGCAATGGGTTCGCCGCCCTGTCAGTCCTTGCTCGGCGCTTCTGTCTGCTGCGCTGCTGCGCCGTACAGTTCAACCAGTTCTTCCAGCACATCGGCAGCTCCCCGCAACCGCCCGGCCAATTCAGAATGCCCCTCAATAGCCTGCGTCAGCAGGCGTTCACGAAGAGTGTTCAGCTTACCGGCCAGATGGCAGCCTTCGTCAGTCAGGCTGTAGGTCACCCCCGAACGGCCAGCCCCCTGTTTGCGGGTCAGTCCTGCCGACGCCAGCTTGCGCAAGGAATACTGGATATTCGGGATATCCACACGGTTGGTTGCACGCGCCAGCTCCTTGATGGATTTTGGCCGCCTGCCACTGCCGATCAGCAGCAGCAGGGTAATCTCGGCACCAGCCAAAGACACGCCGCTGACCTGCTCCAGGCACCCGGCCTGCCATCGGGTCAGGCCCTCGCCGGCCCGCTGCACCGCCATCTCCAGCCGATGCAGCCCGTCAGCGGCTGGCTCCGCGGTCAGGTATGATAACGGGTATGGGTCGACGTTGTTATTCAAGGAACAGCTCCAAAAAAATGCGGCCCAAACGGGCATGAAAACTGCAGATCAGAATACAGGAGACACCAGCGCGCCTTGCCCGGCACGGGAATACGCGCCAGGGCCACAGCACACAGAGGCACTGCCCCCTTATTGAAAATCCATCTCAAATTGCCCGGAACTTATCCAACCAATTCCTCCGGACTTCAATACCCGGCAGCGCAATCCGTTGCCCTGACGGCAGCGCGGCGCCCGCTGGCAGACCTGCTAAAACACCGCGGCCGCCGTCTGCATCTGGACCGGAGATCAGGACGGGGATGCCCCCTGGGCCGGAAGCGCCGAAAGCACGCTCTGCGCCCATCGGTCAGGGATGCTGCCGAAACAGTCATGAATCGAATCCGTGGCGATAGCGCTGCCGTTCGCCAGACGGCCCACCAGCGCGAGCCCGGCCACCCGCACCCCGTCTGCCGCGATCAGCGCAGCATCGGGGGCACAGCGCGCGCCCAAACCGTCACCCAAGGGTTTCAGCGACAGGTCCTGCCGCAGCCCGGCCACCAGCGGTTCCGTGACGGGGGCCAGCGCAGGCTGGGGCAGCACAGCGTCAATCATGACACTGGCGGTGACCGTATGCCCGCCGCTGTGCAGCTTCCAGCCCCGCGGGGTAAGCGTGATATCGGGATCGTCCGCGGCACGCGGATCCACCAGCCCGGTTTCGATCAAGATCCGCAACTGACGGGCGGTTTCCACCGGCGCACCATAGGAGTAACGCTTGAGCCCGTCGTCGAAACTCACAAATTCCTGCGCCGTGGCGGCAGACACAGAAGCGCTGTCAAACACGTGGCGCAGCAGCGGCTGCCATTTCCGCCAAAGCTGGCCGATCGTATAACCGACGGCGGGCGGCTCCCGCCCCTCGGCCTGGGAGATTCCCGCGCGCAGGGCGTCCAGCGTTCCCCGCTGCTCCTGGCTGCCGGGGCGTTCGCTTTCCAGCTCCAGCCACTCGCGCACCTCGTCAGGCTGAACCGCGCCTCCACCTGCGCGGATGACGCGCAGTGCCGCGCTTTCAAGCACGCCGCGCACCGGCTCCAGTCCGGACCCGGGCTGCTCAGACAAGCCGGCACGCAAGGCCTCTTCGAAGGCCGCGCTTTCCTCTTGCGAGGGATCAAACCGCGCATCCAGCTTTGCATTCAGAGGTTTCGGGGCGGGTGCGTGCCCATCCAGCGAGAACGGCACGATCCTGGCCGGTTCCCGTCCCGACGCGATGTAACTGCTGCCTGCGAACCTGCCCCCCAGTCCCAACGTCAGCATGCGGACCACATCAAGCGCCGACAGCGCCATGCCGCGTATGCCGACCACCCGGCCCGCCCAGTCCTCGGCCGCATCTATCAGCCCTTTTCCCGGATAGGCAGGCCTCAAGGGCAAAGAATGGCGGTCCGCGTGATCCTGCCAGCGGCAGAGCTGATCATCGCTGGCAGTTTCAGGCTGGCCAAGCGACAGCAGCACATGGCCGTACGGGCCATGAGCCACGCCTTGCGCATACAGGTGCCAGCCCTCCCCGCCGCGCCGGGCCTCAGTCACCCGCACTGCGCGCCGGGTCACGGTTATGTGGCCTGGCAACTGCGCAAGAAGCGTCTCGAACCGGGCGTTCAGATAGGCGCCAAGCCTGGCCCGCGGCAGATACGCCTCGCCATCGCCGCCGGTTAGGCCCATCCAATCGGCAAAACTGCCTTCCCCCTCGCGCGCGAATGGCGGCGGCGGCAGATCTATACTGCGCACCGGCAGGTTCAGCAGGCAGGTTTCACTTTCGCCGGGACTGAAGCTTGGACCCGACGCAGGCCAGCTTGACGGCTCGAAGACATCCACCGCCAAGGCTGCGCCTGCCCCGGAGGCACGGCACACCAGCGCCTCCAGCGCTGCCAGGCCGCGCGGCCCGAATCCAACGATCGCAACCCGGCGCCGGTCCCGCCCCATTCATGCACTCCCTCACCCAGCATGGTTTCGCCACCTTGGTCTGCGGCGGCTCCGCAGTGCAAGACATTATCGCGCCTGGGGTCAGGGCGCGTTTTTCCTGCAAAGGCATTTTGGTCAGGGCCTGCGGGGATGCAGCCGGGTAATATTTGAAGGCCGTTCAGGCACCGATGCCCCTTCGGCCTTTATCCGGCCCCTTGCTCGCGGCCGACCCGTTTCAGGAACCGCCTCAGCCGATCGTCCCGGGGCGCATCAAAGATCTGACTTGGCGGACCGGCTTCAACGATCTTGCCGCCGTCCATGAAAACGACACGGTCCGCGATTTCGCGCGCGAACTGCATTTCGTGGGTGACGATGATCATAGTCTGGCTTTTCTCGGCGACCCGCCGCATCAAGTCCAGCACCTCACCCACCCATTCCGGGTCCAGCGCCGAGGTCGGCTCGTCAAACAGCAGGACTTCGGCACCTAAGGCCATCGCGCGGCCAATGCCCACGCGCTGCTGCTGGCCGCCGGACAAAGCCGCCGGATAGCTGTCCGCCTTCTCGGCCAGCCCGGTTTCGCGCAGCACCGACAGCGCGCGCTCCTCAGCCTCGGCGCGGGGGCGCTTCTGCACGGTGACAAGCGCCTCCATGATGTTCTCTTTTGCCGTCTTGTTGGCAAAAAGCGCGTAGTTCTGGAACACAAACCCGGTGCGGCGGCGCAAGGCCAGGATATCGGACTTGGACGCCCGCGCGGCATCAACGGTCAGATCGCCGACGGTTATTTGCCCCGCATCCGGCACGTCGAGAAAATTCAGGCTCCGCAGCAGCGTCGACTTCCCGGTTCCGGACGGGCCGATCACAACAACCTTTTCGCCGTCTTCGATATCAAGGTCGATGCCGCGCAGCACCGGCGCGCCGCGAAACGACTTGGTCAGTCCCCGGATTGAAATCATCGCGCAAAAGCCTTGTTCAGACGGGTTTCCAGCCGGCCCTGCACCTGGCTCAGCACCTCAACCATGATCCAGTAGATGACGGCAACCACCAGAAACGCCTCGAAATAGAGGAAGCTGCCAGCCGCCTCCTTTTGGGCTGCGCCCATCATTTCGGTAACGCCAAGCGTGAAGGCGAGCGAGGTGCCCTTGATCATATCAATGAAGTAGTTCACCAGCGTCGGCGCCGCGATCCGCGCGGCCTGCGGAAGAATAATGCGGCGCATCATCTGCGCCTGTGTCATGCCGATAGATTGCGCCGCCTCCCACTGGCTGCGGTCGACCCCCGCAATAGCGGCCCGGATGCTCTCGGCCATGTAAGCGGCGAAATGAAGCGTAAGCCCCATGATCGCGGCCGTGACGCCGTTGATATTGGCAAGCGCCGGCAGCAGCTGCGGCAGGCCGAAATAGAACAGAAACAGCTGCACCAGCAGCGGGGTGCCGCGGAAGAAGCTGATGAACAGAACAACCAGATTGTCCAGCACCGGCACCCTGATGACCCGTTCGACCGCCAGCAGCGAGGCAAGGGCCAGCGCAAGCACCATGGATGCGCCGGCCATTGCCAGGGTGATCGGAACGTAGGAAAGGATGACGGGCACAAGCCCAAGCATGTAATCGAAGTCGAGCGCCCGCATCGTCTGTTCTATTGCGCAACTGTAATGTCAGAACCGAACCACTTCATGGAGATTTCGGTCAACGTGCCATCCGCCCGCAGCGTGTCCAGGGCTGCGTCGATCCGGTCACGCAGCGCGCGCCCCTCTTCGGTATCTGCAAACGGCAGCGCATTGCGGATCTCGGAGAACGGCGCCCCGGCCAGTTCCAGAGGCAGCGGGCTTTCCTTGATCAGCTGGACCGACGACACGCGGTCCATCACAAAGGCATCGACCCGTCCAAGCGCGGTGTCCTGAGCAATATTGCTCTCGTAAGTGCGGATGTCGATGTCTTCCGCATAAGGCAGCTCGTTCAGCAGCTGCTCGAAGTTTGAGCCGAGGTTGACCGCAACCGACCGGCCGCGAAGGTCTTCGACCGACCCGACTTCATCATTGCCCTTGCGCACGACGACTTGCGCCCCGTCGATCACATAGGGCTGACTGAAGGCAAATTTTGCCTCGCGCTCCGGCGTGATCGTGATCTGGTTTGCAATGGTATCGATCCGTCCGGATTCCAGCGCCCCGACCAGCCCGGAAAAGGTCATGGTCTCATATGCGATGTCCAAACCGGCCACTTCGCCCACTGCGTCCATCACATCGACTTCGAAACCTTGCAGCTTGTCCTGTTTGACAAAGGTAAACGGGAAGTAGCCCCCCGACATCCCAACCCGCAGCTGTTCAGTCTCGGCGATGGCGGCGGTGCCCAGCACGGCGGCGGTAAGCGCGCCGAAAGTAAGGGATTTTAGCATAGGTCTGTTCCTGTCTGAGTGATCCGCCATAAAGTGAGGGTCCAGCACGATGTTTCAACCGTTTGGTCAAATGAAAAACAGCCCTTTGGCCTCGCGCCGTTAAGGGAAACATGCATTTTGGTCCAGACGCAAGGCGCGCAACGCATGTCTTTTCAAGCCCGAGGTCCGCAGAATTTTCTCCCTTCCATAATCGCGACTTTCTGAGCAGCCGGAAGCAGCCGCTTTTCAGGGGCCCTCGGGATCAGGACAAATCAAACGCGCCTTGGCCAGTAGGGTGACCTAAGCAAGCATTGATCGCCTACCCACGTTGTCGAATTAGCAGATCTCGGACAGAAAAGACGCCGCCGACGCCCTGCGTTTCCTCGCTGCTCAGCAGTACGAAGTGTATAGTCGGCCTTCTGGTGGCAGCGCAGTACCACGCCATCACTGCCATAGGCTTAGCGGGCATGAAATTTAAGTAGCCCCACTTGAGTGGTCCAAATTGAAAGTTAGTGCATGGTTGGCCTTTGGTCCATCAGGACGATGGCCTCTGGCGCAGGCGGGCGGTAGCCCAGAGCACTGTGGGGCCGTTTGGTGTTGTAGTGTGTTCTCCAGCTTTCGATAATGATCTGGGCCTCGCGTACCGGGAGCGAGTGTCCCGGCCGATCAGGAACCTTGGCTCAGCCGAAGGCATGGAGGTAGCTAAAGAGGCGCTGCGGGCGCTGGTGGAGCGGATCGTGCTGACGCCTGCGGCGGAGGTCACTGGCCTGGACCTGACCCTGGAGGGCGACCTGGCGGGTCTCCTGTGTCTGGCGGCAGGTGCGGAAGGCCCAAACACGAAGAAGGCCCCGGACAGAGCATTATAAGACTTTGATTTATCTTATAAAATTGTTTTGATTGCGGGTGCAGGCAACCGCCGTATCCTACCTGCCCTCACCGCAATGATATCAACGTATGATAGAGCACAGCTAACGGCAACTTTGCGCATATCGCGGGGGTTGAAAAGTGTGGGCAGATTCTCCGGACTACCTGCAATGTCTTGGTGGCAGATTGCAACCTTCGTGCAGCTTCATCTGCTGCTGTTGGTTTCTCGCTTATAGCGTGTAGCTTGGCACAGCTACGTCTCAAAAGAGCACTGTCGGGCGTGCGGGTACACTCGAAGCGGCGGCAGATGCAAAGCGACTTGATCCCCGGTTGCGATCCCGCCCTCCCTTTCGACCCAGGTTACAAGACCCCGGCGGTTAGTGGCTGCTTTTACGAAACGTTTGCCCTTGCCTGGATAATGCTTGTCGATCTCGTCTCCGGGATACCGGCAGGGGCGGTTTTCATTGTCCACGACCAGCGCCGCGCCCGAACTGAAAAGGAGCCGCGATGATGGTGGCAGCAGGGTCAAATCGGGTATGCCTGCCACCACGATGTTGGCGCCGATCCAGCCTGCATCGAACCGGGGCAGATCCATATGGCGGCGGATATGGTCCAGGTCCTCAGCCGAGAGAATGGTAATCTGCCGTGTATTTCGGATCGGAGTCCCGGCCGGATATTGACGGCGGAACCGCACATCAGCCTCGGCGACGAGTCCGGCGTGCCGGTCCTCTGCCATACCCTCAAAGGTGATAGTGCTCCTGTCGATCCTCCGCGTGGCAAGGCTTTCGTCGCCGGCATCGCTGTTGGCGTAAAGCGCGGTCACGGATCCGCTGATTTTCGTTGGGTTGAGAATGGTCATCTGCCTTGCCTCTTTGGCCTTGTCGTTCCGTGATTTCAGCACGCTGCCACGGCTCGGCACATCCAGGCCGCGGCACATAGGATTTTCCCGGTTTCGGCGTCAGCACGGCTGCCCTGCCGGGTACCGCACTACATGACACGTGGAAAATAATGGGATGCTATCCCAGGCCGCCCCGCAAGGCAGCTAACCCAAATGGGGTAGCGGTGACCAAAGGAGCGCACCGCCCAGACAGACCAACAGCAGGGTGATGCCGGATGCGGCGCAAAAAAGAGTGCGCCACTGCTGCCTCCTGAACTGCAGTCAGCTGACGGAAAAACCCGGGAGCCCTGCCCGGCAGCCTGCCAGTCCCACTGAAGGGGGACTACCGGGAAGCTGTCCGGGCGTGGATCATACGGGTATTTCCGGAAATTTGCAGGAGCGTTCGATGACAGAGTATTCGGTGGACGGCGCGCGGCTTTGGTCCCGTTTGAAGGATTTGGCTGAAATCGGAGCATCCGAGAACGGTGGTTCGCACCGGCTGGCGCTCAGCCAGGATGACGAAGACGGCCGTGAGCTGTTTCTGGCATGGTGCGGGAACCGCAACTTCACAGCGGTTTTCGACAAGATCGGCAATCTGTTCGCACGCCGGGCCGGCCGGAACCCGGCGGCGCCTCCGGTGGTCATCGGCAGCCATCTGGACACGCAGCCCAACGGCGGCCGGTTCGACGGCGTGCTGGGGGTGCTGGCCGGGCTGGAAGTGCTGGAAACGCTTGAAGACTTTGCAATTGCAACAGAAGCGCCGGTGGAGATCGCGGTGTGGACCAACGAGGAAGGCGCCCGGTTTCAGCCCGCCATGATGGGCTCGGGCGTTCATTGCGGCGTGCATTCGCTTGCCGAGACACTGGCGGTGACCGACGCATCCGGCATCTCGGTTGCGCAGGAACTCGAAAGATTTGGCTATGCTGGCGGTATTGAGCCGGGCAGCCGCGCCATCGGCAGCTATCTGGAACTGCATATCGAGCAGGGTCCAATTCTTGAGCAGGAAGATAAGACCATCGGCGTTGTTACCGGCGGGCAAGCGATCCGCTGGTATTCCCTGGCACTGAGCGGCGAAGAGACCCATGCGGGGCCGATGCCCATGGCAATGCGGCGTGATCCGGTTCGGCATCTGGCGGCGGTGACACAGCTGGTTTACCAGATCGGCCTGGCGGATCCGGATGCACGCGCAACCGTCGGCGTGATTGAAACGCGGCCCGGCTCCATCAATGTGATGCCCGGCCAAGTCCGGTTATCAGTCGATTTGCGGCATCCCGATGAAGCTGCCTTGCAGCGGATGCATGACGCCTTGTCAGAGGGGATTGCCAGGCTAGACAAGACAGCGGACGGCGTAGGCATCAGCCTTAAGCAGATCTGGCATTCGCCTGTGGTGGCGTTCGACCCGCAGCTGACCGGCGCGGTGCAGGCCAGCGCCGCAGCGCGGGGCTATGCCGCCCGGGACATGGTGTCCGGTGCCGGGCATGATGCGTTCCATCTTGCCAAAGTGGTGCCTGCAACGATGATTTTCGTGCCCTGCCGCGGTGGCATCAGCCACAATGAGCAGGAATACACGGCACCGGAGCATGTTCAGGCCGGTGCGAATGTGCTGCTGGACCTCGCATTGCAGATGGCGGGCACCCAGACGCCGGCGGGAGCGGCGGCATGAGGATCACCATTGCGGATTGGGACCCAAGGCCGGAAGCCAGGGCAGCGCAGGCAGCAGCACTGGCCGCCCATGCGGCGGCGGAGCAGAGCGATATGATACTGTTGCCGGAAATGCCGCTGTGCCCTTGGCTGGCAGCCAGCCCGGAGCGCGATGCCACGCTGTGGGAACAGTCCGTCCGTGACCACGAAAGCGGCTTGGATGAACTCGGAGCGCTGGCGGGAACGGCATTGGCAGGGTCACGGCCCGTTCTGGGTCCGGCCGGCCAGCCATTAAACCGTGCCTTCTTGTGGCAAGACGGCCGGATTGCCGCGGAGCCGCATGAGAAGGCAGCACTGCCAGAAGAGGAAGGCTATTGGGAGAGCCGCTGGTATGATGCGGGCAAGCAGCAAGCCGTGCCGCTGGACTGGAACGGGGTGCGGCTCGGTTTTGCCATCTGCACCGAGCTGTGGGATTGGGACCATGCTTGCCGCCTGTCGCGAGCGGGAGCCGATGTGCTGCTGGTCCCGCGCGCGACGCCGGACCTTGGCAGCGATGTTTGGATAGCGGGAGCCCGCGCATTGGCGGTGCGAACCGGATGTTATGTCCTGTCGTCCAATTTCACCTATCCGGGTGCTGAGGGTTTTGACTTTGAAGGCCTGTCGGTGGCGGCAGACCCGGATGGAGGGCTTCTGGCGGTCACAAGCAAGGAGCGGCCCTATGCGACGGTCTCCATCAGCGTCAGTGCGGCGCGGAAAGCCAAAGCCGCATATCCTCGGTATATACTTGACAAGGTGAAAGAAAAGAAAGGTGCGCCATGAAACATCTCTGCACTATTGCGGCGGGTATGGCCGGTTTGGCAGCCAGTGCGGCATGGGCGGAAACGCTGGTGCTGACCAATGCGGAAATCTACACGGTCAATGAGGCGCGCAGCTGGGCTGAGGCTCTTTCCATAGGCGAAGACGGCAAGATCAGCGCCGTCGGCAGCGAGGCCGAGGTCCTCGCCGCCGCGGGCGAAGGGGCTGAAATCGTGGACCTGGGCGGGCGGATGGTGCTTCCGGGGTTTCAGGACATTCACCTGCATGCGGTGGAGGCCGGGGTAAACGCAGTGCTTTGCCCCTTTGAACCCTTCGATACCCTTGCAGGCTACAAGGCCACGGTGCGGGACTGCGCCGGGAAGGGCGGGACCGGCGCTTGGGTGCTGGGCGCCGGGTTGAACATGGTCAATCTGCTGGAGCTGCATCCCAATCCGGTGGAGGTGCTTGACGCACTGTCGCCGGACCGCCCGGTGATGATCCTGGATGACATCGGCCATGGGGCTTGGGCCAACTCCCTGGCCCTGCAGGCGGCGGGGTATGACACGGCTGAGGATGCCGCCAATGGCAATATCATCCTGCGCGGGGCCGGCGGCCGGCCCAACGGGGTGGTGCTGGAAAACGCGCCGCACAACCTGCGCACGCTTGCCTTCCCGCCCACCCAAGAGAACCTGGACTTCGCCTATGACAGCCTGCTGAATGCAGCGGCGGAACTGAATGCCAACGGGATCACCTCAATCAGCGATGCGGGCGGCTACTGGCCCCAGGGCCATCACGAGGTCTGGGACCGGGCCGAGGATTCTGGCGCGCTGACTGTGCGGGCCTCGAACGCCTTCTACATCTACCCCGACCGCCCGCTCGACGGGCAACTTTCCGAACTCAAGAAGCTCTACCACAATGACCCGGACCGGCTGGTGCGCTTTAATGTGGCCAAGATTTATGTCGACGGCATCCTGAGCCAGGCGACTGGCGCCTTGCTGCAACCTTATGAGACAGATCTGGGCCTGCCGGAGGGCGAGGAATACGGCTATCTGTATTTCGGGAAAGAGGTGCTGATGCGGGCCGCGCGGGATTTGTCGGCGGCGGGCTTCCAGCTGCATTTCCACGTGACAGGCGACTATGGCGCCCGTCTGGCGCTGGATGCGATTGCCCAGGCCGCGCCGGAGGCCGGGCCGCACCGGCTGACCCATCTCTATCTTGCCGATCCGACGGATTACCCGCGGTTCGCCGAACTTGGGGCCATTGCCGATCTGCAGCTGGCGCCGAGCGCCGTGAGCAAAGACTATGAGGCCTTCATAGCGGAATTCATCGGCGGCCGGACTGACCTGCTGCTGCCCGCAGGGGCGCTGCTGGCGGCGGGGGCGACCGTTACGCTCTCCAGCGATTGGGATGCGGATGAGCTGAATCCGCTGATCAAGATCGAAACTGCTGTCAGCCGGGAGCGCAACGGGCTGCCGGATGTTGCCGCAGCCATCGAGGCGATGACCATCAATCCGGCTATTGCCCTGCGCCACGCGGACCGGACCGGGTCCATCGAGGCGGGCAAATTCGCGGATCTTGTGGTCTTGAGCGAAAACATCCTGGACATCCCGCTTGAGAGCATCAGCAGCGTTGCCATTGAGGCGACCCTGCTGCAGGGCGGGGCGGTTTTTGATGCTGCGGGGCTGTTTGCTGACTGATCCTAGAGCTGCCCGCCCGCCGGCCGGTCGAGATAGGTGAGCGGGTCATCGGTCGCGTTGGAGGGTGCGCGGGTCAAAGCCTCCAGGAACAGCGAGAAAAGCTCCCCCTGCGAGGTGATGCCCAGCTTGTTGTGAATGCGTTTGCGGTGGACCTTGACCGTTTCCGGGCTGTTGCCCAGTTCGCGGGCGATCGATTTTGAGGAATGCCCTTTCAGGATCAGCTGCACGATTTCGGCCTCGCGCCCGCTCAGCACTGAACTTGCGAACCGGTCAAAGGTTTTTTTCAGATGCAGCCCCATGCGGCCGCTGCCGGCTAGCGAATTGGGGTCCAGAGCAGGCCAATGGCGGCGGCACAGCGCTGCAATGCAAGGCAGCAGCGCAGTAAGCGCAGCCCTTTGATCCGCAGCAAGCTGGAAGCCTTCCTCCCGGCTGCCTAAAGAGATCACCACGGCGGCACTATTCCCGAAGGAGATGAACACGCTGGTTTCGTCGAACAAGCCGGTGCCTGCATAGAAGGTCTGGTAGTATTCTGACGCCCTGAAATCGTCAGGCGCGCATTCGCCAAGCGTGATCACCCGGTCCCCGACCCCCTGCAGAAAAAGGTTATAAAACGGGTCCAGGAAATAGGCGAAATCCAGGTAGGGCTTGATTGTCGAGGCGCTGTGCTCATCAGGCAGGTTGTCGAACAGCTCCACCGGCGGGTGATCCGGGAAAAACGCTGCGGTGAAAGTGCTGTCATATCCTGATGCCGATTGGCACAGCACTGCGAGGGCGGCCAGAAACCCTTCCTGCCCAACAAGCTCGATGGCCCGGGCGAGGCCATCCAAGCTTTCTGATGTTCCGGTTCTGCTGGTGTTTTGCATGTTCGCTGCGTCAAACATTGTGGTCTCCGGTTATCATAGCAAAGAAGCCCTGGCCGCCGCCCCTGTTTAAGCCGGCTGCTGCTGCGTCATGCAGTGGATGCCGCCGCCCGCGTGGCAGATCCCCCGCATGTCCACCTGCAGGACTTTAAGGCCGGGGAAGGCTTTTGCGAAGATTTCCCGGGCCGCTGCATCGGTTGGCGTATCGAACGACGGGATCACCACGCCGCCGTTCGCGATGTAGGCATTTACATAAGACAGCGCCGTGGTTTCGGTTTCCGGTTCGACCATATAGGCCTCGTCGATCAGCCCGATCTCGATTTCGCGGCCATCGGCATCGGTCTGCCCGCGCAGCGCCTTCAGGTTCTCCCCGCAAACTCTGTGGCGCGGATTTGCCGGGTCCGGGTTGCGCTCGAACAGCAGCTTGCCCGGCGCGGCGAAGGTCAGCATACCGTCGATATGGCCATCGGTGATCCATTCCTCCTCATCGCCCGGCAGCCAGATGACCTTGCGGGCGCCGATGGCATGGAACAATTCGCGCTCCACATCCGCCTTGGTCATGCCCGGATTGCGGTTGGGGTTGAGGAAGCAGGTCTCTGTCGTGATGACCGTGCCGCGGCCGTCGACATGCAAGCCGCCGCCTTCACCAGTGAGCGGGGACTGGAACAGCGGCAGGCCAAGATGGCGCACCAGTTCGGCGCCGATGCCCGCGTCGAGTTCATAATCGGGGAATTTCTCTCCCCAGCAGTTGAAGATCAGGCTGGAGCCGATGATCTGCCCCTTGCCATCCTTCACGAACAGCGGGCCGGTGTCACGGAACCAGTGGTCGCCCTGCTGCAGGGGCACCACATCGACCTGCGGCGGCAGCAAGCTGCGGGCAAGTGCGGCGTGATCTGGATGCGCAACGACCCGGACCGGTTCGAAACAGGAAATGGCGGTGGCAACACGCACGAAATTCTCCTGCGCCGCGGCCAAGCCCGCGCCCCAATTGTCCTCGTGATCGTCCCAGGGCCAGGCCATCCAGCAGGCCGCGTGGGGCGCGGCCTCAATGGGCATGACAAACCCCTGCTCACCGGGGCTTCTACCGCTGGCAAGGGCTGCGGTCAGGTCGGTTGAAATGTGCATGGTCATGCTGCAGGCTCCTGCTGGGTGATGCAGTGGATGCCGCCGCCGCCAATCGCGATGGCGGGGATTGGCACCAGTGATACACGGCGGCCGGGGAAGAGCTCCTGGAACACTTCACGCACCAGCCCGTCTTCGCGGATTCCGTATTCCGGCATCACTACGCCGCCGTTGCAGATGTAGGAGTTGACGTACGAGCGGCAGAACCGCGGATCGCTTGAGACAGCGCTGGCGGCATCAGGGATCTTTACCAGCGTGATGCCGCGGCCTTTTGCGTCAGTCTGGTTTTCCATCGCTGTGATGTTGGCCGCATTGATGCTGTGCCAGTCGTGATCCGCGGGACCTTCCGCTTCGATCAGCACCACGCCCGGCGCGACAAAGGTTGCTATGCCGTCGACATGGCCGTCGGTTTCGGTTTCCTCCGCATTGCCGGGCAGCCAGATCACCTTGTCGCCGCCCAGCATGGCCTTCAGTTCCTGCTCGATACGGTCGCGGCTCCAGCCAGGATTGCGGTTGGCATTGGGAAAGCAGCTGCCCGTGGTCAGGATGGTGCCCTCGCCATCGACAGAGACTCCGCCGCCTTCGGCGATGAGGCCGGAGTGGAAGATTGGCACCTCGGCCGCATTCAGAATCGCGTCAGCTGCAGCGTCATCCCCGTCGAACGGCTGGTACTTGCCGCCCCAGGCATTGAAACCAAAAGACACGCCGGCCCGGCCGCCCTTGCCATTGGTCAAAAAACAGGGCCCGGCATCGCGCGCCCAGCTGTCGTCGATCGGGCTGGTGAGGATTTCGATGTCAGATCCGAGCAGCGATTTTGCCGCTGCCGCGTCTTCGGGGCCGACCAGCATGGTCAGCGGCTCAAATTCGCGGATGGCATGGGCTACCGCGGCGTAGTTCCGGCGGGTCTCTTCCATGTCCGGCCAGAAGCCTTCGCGCGTCGGCCACATCATCCAGGTACGCAGATGCGGCGCCCATTCGGCGGGCATCCGGTAGCCTGCGGATTTCGGGGTTTGCTGTTCGGGCATGAAGGGCTCCATCGTGCAAGATATGTTGTCCAAACAGTATAGATGTGAGCAAATATTATAGACAAACGCGGAATTCGACGTGAAACGATGAGTTTTTCTAATGAATAATCCCTATCGCCCCCTGCCGCCGCTCGGCGCTTTGATCGGGTTCGAGGCGGCGGCCCGGCTCGGCAGTTTCTCGCAGGCGGCGGAAGAGCTGAACATGACGCAATCGGCGGTGTCGCATCAAATCCGGACGCTGGAAACCCATTTGCAGCAGCCGTTGTTTCTACGCATCAACCGGCGGGTGGAGCTGACGGACGCCGGACGCGACCTGCTGATCTCGGCCCAGGACGCGCTGGAGACAGTGCGGCTCGGGGTGCGGCGGCTTGATGCCTACTCGAAACCTGGGTCAGTTGTCATTCACATGCCGCCGGTCTTCGGCGCGCTCTGGTTCGCACCAAGGCTCGTCCAGTTCCGTGAAAGCTATCCGGAGGTCGACCCCTGGCTTTACACCAGTGGCCATGATGTCGATCTCACCGAGTCCGAGTTTGACATCACAGTGACAACCAGCCCGCACACGGGCGAGGAATTTGTTACCGCCTCCTTCCTTGCGGAGGAACGCGTGCCGCTTGCAAGCCCCGGCCTGGCCGCAGAGTTTCAGAACCGCCTGAGCGAGGCGCCGCTGATCCATGACGAACACCCCGATGACTGGCAGAGCTGGTTCCTGGCCGCCGGGCTGGAGCGGGCGGATTGCTCGAAAGGGCTGAACTTTTCCGATACCGCGCTGGCGGTTGATGCTGCGACACGCGGACTGGGAATGTGCCTTTGCGACAGGAGGCAGGCACAGCCGCTGGTCAGCGAGGGCAGGCTGCAAGTGCTGAGCCCGGTCTGTCTGCGCAGCGACAGCCCGTATTACCTAGTGACGCTGAAGCGTAATCTTCAACGCACCGCTGTCCGGTCGCTGTGGGACTGGATGCTTGCAGAATCCGGCGATAGCTAGCTGCAGGCCGCCGCGGGGGGCCGTGCTGGAGCGGCGGCCTCCTTCGGGAAGAAACAAGCTGATTGCCGCCCGCTGGGCAGCGTTTCCAGCCGGGGCGTTTCGGTCCGGCAGCGGGCTGGGCAGCCCTTCTGCTCGTAGAGCCAGCAGCGGGTGTGAAACGGGCAGCCGCTGGGAATGGCAGCGTGCGAAGGAACATCGCCTGACAGGACGATCGGAGCGGCTTGCGCGCGGTTCCTGGCCTTGACCCTCGGTGCAGCCGATAGCAAAGCCGTCGTATAGGGGTGCGCAGGGCCGGCGGTCATCTCTTTGGCTGCGCCGATCTCGACGATCCGGCCCAGGTACATGACCGCGACGCGCTGGCACAGGTGCCGCACCACCGACAGATCGTGGCTGATGAAGAGCATGGCCATGTTCTGTTCGGTGCGCAGATCGTCCAGCAGGTTCAGGATCTGAGCTTGAACCGAAACATCCAGCGCGCTGACAGGTTCGTCGGCAATGATCACTGGCGGATCGTTGGCAATAGCCCGGGCAATTGCAATGCGCTGCCGCTGGCCGCCGCTGAAATGCTGAGGATAGCGCGCAGCATGGTCCGGGCTCAACCCCACGCGCTGCAGCAGGGACTGGACCCGGGACTGAAGCTTGTCGCGGGAAACGGTTCCTTGGATCAGGAAGGGTTCGGACAGGGTTGTCCCGATGGTTTTCCTGGGGTGCAGCGAGGAATAGGGATCCTGAAACACCATCTGAACTAGCTGGGCCAGCGCGCGCCGCCCGGACGCGCGCGCAGGATCCGTGTGCTGTCCCTTGACATGTATACTGCCCGTGGACGTCTCAGTCAGCCCGACAATGGCTTTGCCAAGAGTTGTTTTTCCGCTGCCGGATTCTCCGATCAGCCCCACCACTTCGCCCTGCTGGATATCCAGGGAGACACCGTTGAGCGCCTTGAAGGTTGCGGGCTTTTTAAACAGCGCCCTGTTCCCGGATGCGCGGAATTCGACAGACAGATCCCTGATTTCAAGGGCGGGGTGCGAATTCTGGCTCATGCGGATTCCTTTGCCTGCGGGGAACATTCCTGCAACAGGCAAGCGACGTGGTGCGCCCTTTGCGGTGTGGCAACGAGCTCCGGTTTGACCGTGGCACAGCCATCAATTGCTTCCGGGCAGCGGTCCCGGAAGGCGCAGCCCGACGGGCGCTGCCAGATTGAGGGCGGGGTGCCCGCAATAGGTGTGAGCCGCTCGCACTCCCCGTCCATCGACGGATGCGCCCCCAACAGCCCCCGGGTATACGGATGCTGCGGGTTTTCGAGAACTTCCTGGGTCGGGCCGCGCTCCACATCCCGCCCGGAATAAAGCACAATCACCTCGTCGCTCATCCCGGCAACCACCCCAAGATCGTGAGTGATCAGCACCAGCGCCATGTTCAAATCGCGCGAGAGCTGTTTCAGCAGTTGCAGGATTTGCGCCTGGATTGTCAGGTCAAGCGCGGTGGTCGGTTCATCGGCGATCAGCAGCTTGGGTTCAAAGACGATTGCCATGGCGATCATGACGCGCTGGCGCTGACCACCGCTCAGCTGATGCGGATAGCGGTGCATCATGCCTTCGGGGTCCGGCATTCCGACCCTCGCCAGCGCCTCAATTGCCCTGCCCCGGGCGCTGGATTTGGTCAGCCGCCGGTGCGCCTGAAGGCATTCCACAATCTGGTCGCCGATCCGCATCACCGGGTTCAGGCTGCTCATCGGGTCCTGGAAGATCATGGCGATGCCGGTGCCTTGCAGTTTGCGGAACTCCGCGGGCCGCATCTGTGCCAGATCAGAGCCATCAAACAAGACCCGCCCGGAGACCTGCAACGGCCCGTCTGTCAGCAGCCCCATGATGGCCATGGCCGCAGTGCTTTTCCCGGAGCCGCTCTCGCCGACGATGCCGAGGCAATTGCCGCGTTCAAGGCGCAGTGACAGGTTTTCGACAATCGCCGCGGTCCGGGCGCCTGCGTTGAGGCTTACGGTCAGGTCTGTGACGTCCAAGAGTGCCATGGCAGGCGCAACATCCTTTTTGCATGGGCCTTCCTGGTACGAACTGACCGAAAGCCGGCGGCGTTGCAGATCACTATAGCCCACCGCCCTGGAAAGGCTGTGCCCCTTAGGTGGTATCGACAGGAACCGCGGAAATTTGGGAGTTTGGGGGCAGGAAATGATGAGCGGCTCCCTGACGGCAGAGGCGCAGATTTCCTGGGAACATAGGGAGCTGAACATGACCTATCCGCGAAAACGCCCGAATACTCCGCAATTTCATCTGCCGCGCCGGTCCTTCCTGGCGGGCAGTTGCGCCTTTGCCGCGATGGCGGCGGCGCCCGGTCAGGCGGTTTGGGCGGCGGGCAGCGCCACGCCTCCCAGCCTGGGTGCGCGCGATCCCAAAACCCTGGTGGTTCTGGTGGATGCAACGGTCGAAAACCTCGATCCGGCCACCAATATCGAATGGGCCTACGGTTTGCGCCCGGTCTATGAGACACTGACCGTGCTGGACGGCAGCCACACGCTGAAGGCGGCACCCGCGCTGGCCACCTCCTGGGAGGCCAGCGAAGACGCAAGCAGCTGGACTTTCACACTGGCGGAAGGAGTGGTGTTCCATGACGGCACCCCCTGCGATGCCGAGGCGGTGAAAAAGGCGGTCACACGCCTGGTGCTGCACCCCGCCGGGCTGGCCGGGACCTGGCAGCTGGAAGACCCGGAAAGCCAGATTGTTGCGGTGGACGCAAAGACCATCCGCTTTGACCTGGGTGAGCCGCGCCCGTTCTTCGACCGCCAGGTCGCCTCGCAATACGGCTTCTGGATTGCCAGCCCCACGGCGGCGGAAGCCCACTCCAAGGGCGATGACGACATGGGATCGGAATACCTGCAGGCCAATCCGGTGGGCACCGGGCCTTACAGGCTGGAAAGCCTGAATCCGGGCCAGGATGCTACCTTTGCTGCCAATGCTGCTTTCCGGGGCGGCTGGGACCATCCGCACTTCAGCCGGGTGATCACCAAGACCATTCCCGTCTCTGCCACCCGCCGCCAGCTGCTGGAGACCGGCGAGGCCGATATGACCCTGGCGATGGAGCCGGAGGATATGGTGGTCTTGCGCGATGACCCGCGGTTTGCCCTGGCCGACACCCCGACCTTCACCGTGCAGTATGTGGCCTTTGCCACAGACGGGAAGCTGGCCAACCCGCGCGCGCGCCAGGCGCTCTGCCACGCATTCGACCACGACGCTTATATGGAGGAAGTGGCGCTTGGGACCGCGGACAAACCCACCTCGGTCTTCCCCTCGCTGATGCAGGGCATGGACGGCAAGGACCGGCTGCTGCCCTATGATCTGGATAGGGCCCGCGCCCTGCTGGCCGAGGCTGGGATACCCGAAGGCACCGAGCTGACGATGGCCTATTACTCCGGCTTTGGCGACATTGAAGGCCAGTTGCTGCAGGCCTGGCTGTCGGAGATCGGGATCAGCCTCAAACTCCAGGAAATGTCCTTTTCCGCCTATCTCGACGTGTTCTTCGGCGAAGGCACGGCCGAGGAGCGCCCCGATCTGTTCTATTTCTCCTGGTGGCCCAACGTGGATCATCCCTACAGCTTTGCCTGGGGGCTGTTCAGCGGTGATGCGGCCACCTTTGACGGCAATACCGGGCGCTATACCAACGCCGAGGCAACCGCGCTGATCGACGAGCTGCGCAACCAGGTGATGAATGAGGAAATGACGGCCAAGTTCCGGCGCCTTGCCGAAATCCTGACGAACGAAGACCCGGCCTGGCTGCCAATCCTGCAGGAGCGCGCCCAGTTCGTGTCGCGCAACGACATTGCGGGGCTGGAGAACAACCCGATCTATGTGGCGACGCTTGATATGTACAACCTGTCGCGCAAGTCCTGAGGGCTGTGCGAATGCTGCGCTTCATTCTCAGACGCACCGCTGCAACCCTGGTGCTGCTGGCCGGTGTCGTGCTGATGACCTTCGCGCTGGCCCGGCTGCTGCCGGGCGATCCCGCGCGCCTGATCGCCGGTGCCCGTGCCGATGCTGAGGCAGTGGCCTCGGTGCGTGAACGGCTTGGCCTGGATGATCCGGTCATCACGCAATTCACGGCCTATGCGGGCAATGTGCTGCAGGGTGATTTCGGGCGCTCGGTCGTTACCCGGCGGCCTATCTCAGAAGACATCCTGACTTTTTTCCCTGCAACGCTGGAACTGGTCCTTGTTGCGGGTCTGATCTCCCTGCTGCTGGGGGTAATACTGGGCACCCTGGCGGCGGTCAAAAGCGGCCGGCCCGCGGATGCAGGCGTGCGCTGCGTTGCGGTTCTGGGCCTGTCGGTGCCCGATTTCTGGATTGCGCTGGTGTTCCAGTTGATCTTTTTCGCCACCTTGGGGCTGGTGCCATTCGGCGGACGGCTTGGCACAGGGATTGCAGCACCCGATTTTGTGACAGGATTCATGACCGTCGACAGCCTGATTGCCGGCCGGTTCGACCTGTTCACAGATGCGCTGCACCATATGATCCTGCCGGTTGCAGTGCTAGCGATCCCGTCGATGGCGATCACCATCAGGGTGGTGCGGACTTCGCTGCTGGAGGTTCTGTCGCAGGATTTCATCCGCACCGCGCGCTCCAAGGGGGTCTCGCCGGCGCGGGTGTACTTCAAACATGCGCTTGGCAATGCGCTGCTGCCCATCGTCACCATCTTCGGGCTGAACACCGGCCTGCTGATTTCCGGCGCGGTGTTCATCGAGCTAATCTTCAACTGGCCGGGGCTCGGCCGCTACACGGCAAACGCCATCTCGGCCTCCGACTACAACGCCATCATGGCCATCACCCTTGTGGTGTCGGTGGCCTATACGCTGATCAACTTCCTTGTTGATCTGAGCTATTCCTTCCTCGACCCGCGGGTGGATCTGACATGAGCGCTGAAACCTCCTTGCCCCCGTCCCGCGCCCGCCTGCCCAAGGCCCTTGGCCGTATCATCCATCCGGTTGCCAGCTTTGCCAGCTCTTCCGGCCAGGCAGTTCTGGCGGTGGCAATTGTCGCCTTGGTTGTGGCGATCTCGCTTCTTGCCTTCGGTGCCTGCGTGATGGACACGCATATCACCGCCTTTGATCCGCTCAAGATGAACATCCGGGCGCGGCTTGAACCGCCTTCGGCAGAGCATTGGATGGGCACCGACAAGATCGGGCGGGACATGCTGGCGCGGGTGGTGGCCGGTTCGTGGATCTCGCTGTCGGTGTCATTCGCTGTTCTGGCCGTCGCCGCCGTCATCGGCACCAGCTTCGGACTGATTGCAGGCTATGCGGGCGGGCTTGCGGATGAAATCCTGATGCGCGTCACGGACCTGTTCCTGGCTTTCCCGGCGCTGATCCTGGCGGCTGCGATTGCGGCCAGCTTTGGCGGCGGGATGGTCTCGACAACGATTGCCTTGGCTGCCGTGTTCTGGCCCTGGTACGCCCGGCTGATCCGCAGCCGCATCCTGTCGCTGAAAGAACAGGAGTTCATTGCTGCCGCCCGCTGCATGGGCGCCTCGCACCTGCGGCTGATCTTCTCCGACCTGCTGCCGATGGTCTGGCCGCTGGTGATCGTCCAGGCCACCACCGACGTCGGTTTTGTGATCCTGGCCGCATCCGGGCTGTCGTTCCTGGGGCTCGGCGCGCAGCCGCCGACACCGGAATGGGGCGCGATGATCTTTGACAGCCTCACCCACCAGCCCGCGTACTGGTGGCTGGCAGTCTTTCCCGGCGGGGCAATTGCCCTCGTCGCGATCGGTTTCAACCTGCTGGGCGACAGCCTGCGCGACCATCTCGATCCGTCGCTCGGCGCTTCCGAAGCCGGCATCTGAACAAGGAAGAACTCTATGAACCGCCGAAATTTTCTTGCTGCCGGAGCGGCAGCGCTTTCTGGAGTGCTGGCTGCAAAGCCCGCCGCCGCCGCCCGCCCGGTAGATTACACAAAGACCGGTGCCACCGTCTTTTCAGGCACCCCGGCGGCGGATGGTTTTGCCTTCCCTGCCGAATGGGCGCGGCACGAGCGCAGCCTGATGCAGTTTCCGCCGCCGCAGAACTGGTATCCGAACCAGCTGAATGCCGCGCGCAAGGAATGGGCCGATGTTGCCAATACCGTGGCGGAGTATGAACCCGTCACTATGGCAGTGCGGCGGCGCGACAAGGCCGCGGCAAAGAAGCTGCTGTCTTCGGAAATCACCCTGATCGAAATGCCGCTGAATGATGCCTGGTCGCGCGACAGCGGGCCGATGATCGTGCAGAACGCGCAAGGTGCGCGCCGGATTGCAGGCTTCACCTTCAACGGGTGGGGCCGCAAATTTCCGCCCTACAAACACGACACACTGGCCAAGGGCAGGTTTGCAGCGCATCTGGGGCTGCCGATGTACACATCGGAGCTGGTGCTGGAGGGCGGCGCCGTGGCCGTGGACGGCCAAGGCACGCTTCTGACCACCGAGGAGTGCCTGCTGCACACGAACCGGAATCCCGACTGGAGCAAAGCCCGGGTGGAAGCAGAATTGAAGGCCGGTCTGGGGGTGCAGAAGGTGATCTGGCTGCCCCGCGGCCTCACCCCGGACCCGATCACCGACGGGCATGTGGACGGCATGGCAGCCTTTGCCGCTCCCGGCACCGTGCTGCTGCACACAACCGATGACCGCTCCGATCCCAACCACCGGATCACCCAGGATGCCAAGCGCATACTGCAACAGGCAACGGACGCCCGCGGGCGGCGCTTTGAGGTCATTGAAATCCCGCTGACCAGCTATGACGTCGTCCACATGAATTTCTACATCTGCAACGGCGCAATCATCGTGCCGGTGTCGGGCCGGAAGGGCGAGGATGACCGGCCACTTGCCATCCTGCGCGAAGCCTTTCCAGGCCGCCGGGTGACGGGCGTCTCCGGCCGCATGATCGGCGGCGGCGGCGGCGGGGTGCATTGCATCACCCAGCAGGTGCCTGCGGTCTGAATAAAGAAAAAGGGGCCGATTGCTTGGCCCCTTGTTCAGTCGGTGGAGAGGGATTTGTCGTATTTCACGAAGGGTGTGAGCGTGGCAACCTGATCGTATAGCCTGCGGGCAGTGTGATTGAACTCCTGCGTGTGCCAATAGAGAACAGAGACCCCTTCTGCCTCCGCCCGCTTTGCCACTTCGCCGATCAAAGCCCGCCCAACACCGGCACCGCGCGCCTGCGGATCGACAAACAGGTCCTGAAGGTAACAGGTATCCTCGACTGACCACATATCGCGGTGCAGCAAATAGTGGCCGATACCAATGGCTTCGCCATTCAGCTCTGCAATCAGGCCGCGGTATTCCCGCGCATCTGCCGAAAGCAGCCTTGCAAAGCTGCTGTCGTAGACGCGCGCTGGCAGCGTGGCCTTGTAGAAGGTGAGGTAGCCGGTCCACAGACGGTCCCAGCTTTTGCGGTCGCTTTGTTCAACCGGCCGGATCGTCACCAAGCTTGTCATCGCATCGTTCCTGTCTTGCCGTCCAAGGTGTGCAGCGCCCCGTACATATGCGGCCTGCGGTCCCGGAAAACACCCCAGGCGCTGCGGTAGCGCGCTGCGGCGTCCAGATCGACAGCTGCCGTGATGAAGGTTTCTTCCGTGCGGCCCGCCTCCGCCAGGATTTCTCCGGTGCAGCCGGCAATGAAAGAGGTGCCATAGAAAACACCAGCCGTGTTGCCGTCCTGCTCCCTGCCCACCCGGTTTGAAGCCACCACCGGAATCATGTTTGCAGCGGCGTGACCCTGCATCGTGCGCCGCCAATGGCCGCTGCTGTCCAGCTCCGGGTTGTTCGGCTCACTGCCGATGGCGGTCGGGAACAACAATATCTCAGCCCCTTGCAGTGCCAGGCAGCGGGCGGTTTCCGGGAACCACTGGTCCCAGCAGATGCCGCAGCCGATCCGGCCAAAGCGGGTTTCTACCACCTGGAAACCGCTGTCGCCCGGCGAGAAATAGAATTTCTCCTCATACCCCGGCGCCTGAGGGATATGGGTTTTGCGGTAGTTGGCCAGAATGGTGCCATCGGCGTCAGCAATGGCCAGCGAGTTGTAGCGCGCCAGCCTCGCCTCCTCGTAGTAGGAGATTGGCATCACCACGCCAAGTTTCCGGGCCAGCGAGGTGAAATGCTGCACCACCTGGCTTTGATCCGGCGAACAGGCAAGCGGAAAGTGGTCCGTTGACTGTTCAAGACAGAAATAAGGCGTTTCGAACAGCTCCTGCAGCAAAATCACCTGTGCCCCGGCCTCGGCGGCGCGGGTCACCAGTGCTTCGGCCTTGTCGATGTTTTTGTCGATGTCCCAGCTACAGGCCATCTGGGTAGCCGCAAGCGTTACCTGTCGCATGAGTTCACTCCTGACTGGCGATGAAATCTTGGACTGAGCCGGCAACAGCCCCGATCAGCTCATCGCATTGGTCCTTGCTGATGATCAGCGGTGGCGACAGGATGATCTGGTCGCCCACCGGGCGCACGATGGCTCCGCGCTCCAAACAGCCTTGGAACACCTTGGCAGCGGCCTGCTCGGTTAGTTCAATAGGGGCTTTGCTGGCCTTGTCGGAGACCAGATCAATGCCCAGCATCAAATGGCTGCCGCGCACATCGCCAACGATAGGCAGGTTTAGCAGGGATTGGGCGCTCTCCTGAAAATAGGGGCCAATCTCGCGCACGTGATTCAGAATGCCTTCGCGTTCGATGATCTCGATGTTCTTCAGCGCCGCTGCACAAGCCACCGGATGCCCGAAGTAGGTGAAACCCATCGAAAAGATGCCGCCCTCGCATTGCGGACGGGCAATGGTCCCGTAGATTTCATCCGAAATCATCGTTGCCCCCAGCGGGATGTAGCCTGAAGTCAGCCCCTTGGCGCAAACCAGAATGTCAGGCGTATAGCCGAACAGCGCCTCCGAGGAGAACCATTCACCCAGACGGCCAAAGCCCGTGACCACTTCATCCGCGATATAAAGCATGTCATGCGCCTTGCAGACCTCATACATGCGCTTGTGGTAGCCCTCGGGCGCAACCAGCACCCCGCCGGCGCCCATGATCGGCTCGGCGATGAAGGCGGCCACATTGTCAGGGCCAAGCTGCTGGATCCGTGCTTCGAATTCCCGCACCAGATAGTCGCAGTAGTCGCCGTCGCTCCAGCCCTCAGGCTTGGCATAGAGGTTGGCTTCCGAGACATGGCTGATGAAATCCTCGCCGATCCGGTCGAAGCCGTATTTGGTGCCGTGGATGCCAGTGAGCGAGGCCGCCACATAGGTGGCGCCATGGTAGCCGTTCTGCCGCGAGATAATCTTTTTCTTCCGGTGCTGGCCCTTCATGTCAAAAAAATAATGGACCAGCCGCACCGCGGCATCATTGGCGGTTGAGCCGCCGCAGGTGTAATAGACGCGGTTCAGGTCTCCCGGCGCCAGTTCCGCAAGCTTGGCGCCCAGCTGGGCAGCCGGTACATTGGTGCTATGGCCGAACGGGTTGTAATACTGCATGTCCAACACCTGTTTGGCGATGGCTTCGGCCATTTCTTCGCGGCCGTGGCCGATGTTCACGCACCAGAGCCCGGCAATGCCGTCCAGCAGTTGTTTGCCCTCGGCGTCGATGACATGCACGCCTTCGGCGCGCCCGATCACATGGCTGCCCTCTTCGGCAAAGGTGGCGAAATCCGTGTAGGGGTGTAATAGATGGGCGCGGTCCTGTGCCCATGCTGTTTGAGTGCCGAGGGGGGCGGTCATCGGGGCTCTCCTGAAAGTGGCGGGGGCTCTATTGGTCTGTCCCAGCTTCTCCCAGACCGCCTTGCGGTCACAGTCCCCCGCAGTGGGTATTGGACTTGCCCGGATTTAGTGGAGAGCGTTTATCTCACTTCGAGAGCCTCGCGCTCGAATGCGATAGGGCTTTTGAAGCCGAGCGATGAATGTTGCCTGACTGGGTTATAAAATCCGTCGATGTATCTGGCGATGGCGTTTTCTGCCTGTTCCCGGGTATGCTAGGCAATCGGCCAGATCAGCTCCGACTTGATGGTCTTGAAGAAGGTCTCGACCATCGAATTGTCGTAGCAGTTCCCCTTGCTGCTCGTCGAGATCAGGATGCCGCGTTTGCGAAGCTCGGCTTGGTAATCGACAGAGCAGTATTGGGCGGATTCAACCGGTCGTCGCAACACCCCGTTCTTGGAGGTGTAGATGATGACAGGAAGACGGAAATCCGAGCGCTCGACGCGGCGTAAATTGTCCTCGCCAGGACGTCCACCAGTCTGGCAGCGTGAGAATTTATGCCGGTTCTGGCAGGGTGTCGCAGCAGGTCTCTCCAGCGAAGAGGCGGCTGTAGCAGCAGGTGTTTCTGCTCCCGTGGCCGCGCTCTGCGTCTCCCCCGTGAACGCGGCCGAAAGCGAGGTAAGCCGTTCATTGCGGATGCGCTGATGATCAGCAACCGCCCCGCAGAGATCGGAGATAGGGCAGTGCCAGGGCATTGGGAGGGGGACCTCATTCTTGGCCTCGGAAGTTCGGCTTCCCGCCATGCAAAGAAGCCGCTCTGGCTGACACCCAGAGTCTGGCACATACGGCTGATGGGAGAGCTTTGCCTTCTCCGCTTCGATGAAGGCAAAGCTCATCGAAGCGGAGAAGGCTGCGGCTCTTTTTAGGATGTCGCGCTCCTGCTTCAGCACCGCATTCTCCTTGCGCAGCCGCTTCAGCTCGGCTCGCAGATCGGCCTGGGCTTCCGCAGGCTCCTCGGCATCCCGATCCTGCCTCACCCATCGCGTCAGCGTTGAGAGGCCAATGCCGAGATCATCTGCAACTTCACGTCGTGTGAGTCCGCTGGTCAGCGCCAGCCGAACCGCTTCACGCCGAAATTCCGGCGCCGGTCTGTTTCCGTTTCCCATAGAACACCTCCTGGTTCCTCAGTTGGTGCTCTCCACTAAATCCGGGCAAGTCCACTTCAAACCGCGGACTTTTCAGGGGAGCACGTCATCGGGGATCACATCACGGCCCCGGCGCCCCGGTTCGGCTCTGTCCGGGCTTCGTTCGGGCTGTTGTTTTCCGGTTTTTGGAACGCAAAACCGCCGCTTG
>NZ_DGNN01000033.1:0-45737 GCF_002388965.1 Leisingera sp. UBA4491
CAAGCGGCGGTTTTGCGTTCCAGGCTCCGCTAAGGCTTTGATTTTAGGCCAGTGAAAAACTCGTGATCGCACCAATATTTCCTTTTGCGACTGACCTGCCCCCCCGCTGGTCCCTCGTTCATGAGGAGAGTCTGCGGGTTTGGTTTTGGTAATCGTCGGTCTCGGGCTTGGCAAACCCGGTGCGGTTCACAGAGCCGAACCGGGGCGCCGGGGCCGCAGAACCGGGGGCATGTCTCAGCTTTTCCGGTATTCCACTCAAAATGCGGCAAAAACCTCGCGGAAAACGGCGGCAAACCCCCTTCAGGGGCCTTCGGAGTAAATGTTTGTTAGAGACTGCCTCCTAAAACAGGTTGGCAATAGACCTGCAACGAAGGCTCTGCAAACATGCCCCGACTTCCCGCTTTTCTCTACCGTCTGCCCGTCCGCATCTATTCGCTGGCCGTGCTTGCGCTTGGATTGACTGCCCTGCTCACGTTCCTGATGCTGAACCAGGCTGTGAACAACGCTTACGAGATGCGCTACAAGGAACTGCACAATGTCACCGATGCCGCGGTCAGCCTGCTGCGGGATCTGGATGAAGGGACCCGCACCGGGCGGTTCAGCCCGGAACAGGCCCGCGATATCGGCCGCGAGCGGCTGACCGCGCTGCGCTTTGGCGACTCCGGCTATGTGTTTGTCTTTGACCACGACCTGGTTGTTCAGGCGCATCCCACGGTGCCGGACTGGGTCGGCACCAACCAGGGCGGTTACGAGGACGTGACCGGCATCAAGGTGTTCCAGGAGCTGGAAAAGATCGCGGCCGCCAAAGGGGCGGGGGAGCTGACCTATTACTTCAAGAAGCCCAACTCCGAGGTTATCGAGGCCAAGATCGGCTATGTTCAGGCCTTTGAGCCGTTCGGCTGGATTGTCGGCACCGGCGCCTATGTCTCCGATATCGAGGCGGATGTGGCGGTCATGCGCAACAAGTCGCTGGCGGTTCTTGGCGGCGGTCTGCTGCTGCTGGCTGTGGCGGCCTTTTTCATCACCCGCAGCGTGACCGCACCGCTGAACGGTCTGAAAAGCCGGATGACCAGTCTGGCCGAAGGCGACACCGAAAGCGAAATCCCGTCCGCCGGCGTGCGCAGCGAACTGGGGGAAATCGCCCGGGCCGTGGATGTGTTCCGCGAGGCGCTGATCCGCCAGAAGGACATGGAGCAGGAGCAGCAAGCGCTTGAGGCCACCCGCAGCGGCGTGGTGGAGGCGCTCAGCAGCAAGCTGTCCAACCTGTCGCATGGCGATCTGACCGCTCAGATTACCGAAACCTTCCCGGCCGAATACGAGCAGCTGCGCCGTGACTTCAACAGCACCGCGCAGACCCTCAGCCAGACCGTGGAGCAGGTGATTGCTGCCGCCGACAGCATCCGCAGCGGCGCGGGCGAGATCAGCCAGGCGTCGGATGATCTGTCGCACCGCACCGAGAGCCAGGCTGCGACCCTGGAACAGACCGCGGCGGCGCTGGACGAGCTGACGGCGTCGGTCAAATCCGCTGCCGAGGGCGCCCGCAGCGTCGAGGCGACGATGGAGGAGGCCAAGCGCGAAGCCGAAACCAGCGGTGAGGTGGTGCAAAGCGCGGTGTCGGCAATGACCGAGATCGAGCAGTCCTCCAACCAGATTTCCCAGATCATCGGCGTGATCGACGATATTGCGTTCCAAACCAACCTGCTGGCGCTGAATGCCGGGGTCGAGGCGGCAAGAGCCGGTGAAGCGGGCCGCGGGTTTGCGGTGGTGGCCTCGGAGGTTCGGGCACTGGCACAGCGGTCCTCGGACGCCGCGATGGAGATCAAGACCCTGATCAGCAACAGCTCCGGCCAGGTGGAGCGCGGCGTGGAGCTGGTTGGCAAGGCGGGCGAGGCGCTGCAAAGCATCGTGTCGCAGGTCAACCACATCTCGGAGCTGGTGTCCGGCATCGCCGAAGGGGCGGCGGAACAGTCGACCGGTCTGGCCGAAATCAACACCGGTGTCACCCAGCTGGACCAGGTGACCCAGCAGAACGCCGCCATGGTGGAGCAATCCACTGCCGCCGGTCAGCTGCTGAAGGAGGATGCCACCAGGCTGACCGGACTGGTTGCCCACTTCAAGATCCCCGGCACCCGCGCGGCCGCTCCGGCACGGGCCGCGGCTGTCCCGGCTCGGCCTGCCGCGGCGCCTGCGCCGACCGCGCATGGGCCCAGCGACTGGGATATGGAGGCCACGCCGCAGCCCGCCGCAGTGGCGGAAGGCAATGCCGCCAGGGACCTGTGGCAGGATTTCTGATCCAACCCCATGGCATGAAATGAAAAACGCCCGGGGGATGACCCCGGGCGTTTTCTGTTTGGTCCGGTGCGAAACGGATCAGCCGATGATCGCGTTCAGCGTCTGCGAGGGGCGCATCACCTTGGCTTTCAGCTCAGCGCTCGGGTTGTAGTAGCCGCCGATGTCAACGGCGCCGCCCTGGGCCGCGGCCAGTTCGCTGATGATCTGCTCTTCCTTGGCGCCGAGTTCCTCTGCGATGGGGGCGAAATGCGCCGCCAGCTCTGCGTCCTCGGTCTGCGCTGCCAGTGCTTCGGCCCAGTAGCGGGCAAACCAGTAGTGGCTGTCGCGGTTGTCCGGCTCACCCGCCTTGCGCGAGGGCGAGCGGTTGTTGTCGAGGATGCCCTGGGTGGCGTCCTCAGCCGCGGCGCCCAGCACGCCGGCCTTCTTGTTGCCCTTGCTGTCGGCGAGGAAGTTCAGCGATTCCCCCAGCGCGCAGAATTCACCCATCGAATCCCAGCGCAGGTGGTTTTCCTCGACCAGCTGCTGCACGTGTTTCGGGGCAGAGCCGCCGGCGCCGGTCTCGAACAGGCCGCCGCCGTTCATCAGCTTGACGATCGACAGCATCTTGGCCGAGGTGCCCAGCTCCAGGATCGGGAACAGGTCGGTCAGATAGTCGCGCAGCACGTTGCCGGTGATGGCGATGCTGTCCTCGCCCTTGGTGATGGTTTCGAGGCTCTGACGGGTGGCTTCGCGCGGCGCCAGGATCAGGAACTTGTCCGCAACGCCCGCGGCTTCCAGAGCCGGCTGCACGTATTTGATCAGCTCGGCGTCATGGGCGCGGTTTGCGTCCAGCCAGAAGATCGCCTCGGAGCCGGTCAGCCGCTGACGGTCCAGCGCCAGCTGGATCCAGTTCTCGATCGGCGCTTTCTTCACGGTGCAGGAGCGCCAGATGTCGCCCGCTTCAACCTCGTGGCTGTGCAGCGTCTCGCCATTGGCCAGAACCACCCGGATGGTGCCATCGGCAGGCGCCTCGAAGGTGGTCGGGTGGGAGCCGTATTCCTCAGCCTTCTGCGCCATCAGGCCGACGTTGGCGACGGCGCCGGCGGTGGCCGGGTTCAGCGCGCCGTTTTCCTTGAAGAACTTGATGCTCTCGTCATAGACCGGCGCATAGCAGTTGTCGGGGATCACGCAATTGGTGTCGCCCTTGGTGCCGTTCTCGTCCCAGCCCTTGCCGCCGGCCCGGATCACCGCAGGCATCGAGGCGTCGATGATCACGTCAGACGGCACATGCAGGTTGGTGATGCCCTTGTCGCTGTCGACCATGTACATGGAGGGGCGCTCGGCGCGCACCGCGTCGATCGCGGCCATGATTTCCGGGTTCCCCTTGACCCGGTTCAAGAGGTCGCCAAGGCCGGAGTTCGGGTCGACGCCCAGGGCCTCCAGCTGCGGGCCGAACTGCTCGAACACCGGTGCCAGCCAGGCCTTGACCGCGTGGCCGAAGATGATCGGGTCGGAGACCTTCATCATGGTGGCTTTGAGGTGCAGCGAGAACATGGTGCCGTCTGCCTTGGTGTCCTCGATGGCGTCCTTCAGGAACGCCGACAGCGCCTTGGCGGACATGAAGGTGGCGTCGGCCACGGTGCCCTCTGCCAGCGGCCAGCTGTCCTTCAGCACGGAGACGGAGCCGTCCTTGCCAACGAACTCAATCTTCGCGTCACCCGCCTGCGCGGCGGTGATGGTCGCGGATTTCTCGTTTGCATAGAAGTCGTTGCCCGGCATCGACGTTACTTTGGTCTTGCTGTCCGCGGACCATTCGCCCATCGAATGCGGGTTCTTCTGGGCGAAGTTCTTGACTGCCTTGGCGGCGCGGCGGTCGGAGTTGCCTTCGCGCAGGACCGGGTTCACCGCCGAGCCCTTGATGGCGTCGTAGCGGGCGCGGATGGACTTTTCTTCTGCGGTCTTCGGCTCTTCCGGGTAGTTCGGGAGGTCATAGCCCTGGCCCTGCAGCTCGGTGACGGCGGCCACCAGCTGCGGCACCGAGGCGGAGATGTTGGGCAGCTTGATCACGTTGGCGTCCGGGGTTTTCACCAGCTCGCCCAGCTCTGCCAGGTCGTCGCTCTGGCGCTGCTCTTCGGTCAGGTTTTCCGGGAAGGCGGCGAGGATGCGGCCCGCCAGCGAAATATCCTTGGTGCCGACAGAGACACCGGCGGCGGCGGCGAACTTGCGGATGATCGGCAGGAAAGATGCCGAGGCCAGTTCGGGCGCTTCGTCTACAATGGTATACAATATGTCCGGGGTTTGATTTTCTGCCATGTTCCACAACCTTTCAGCGATCTCGGAGGCTTTGATGTCTTCAGCGCAGCAGGGCCGCGCCGGTTTGGGTATTCCGGTGCTGCCGAAGCGGGGCCCGGGAAACCGGGCCGGAACCGGCTTTGGCAGCCATAGGTACGGCCCTCATGTAGAACACCCTTGCTGCGGGTGCAATGGTCTGGCGCACCAGCCGCCCGCGCGGATTGCCGCGGCAGAAGGGAGGAGCGCTGCCCCTCTTGGGCCTTCGGCCCAATTCACCCCGGAGTATTTGGGGAAAAATGAAAATGGCGGGAGGCGTTATTCGCGCAGCTCGCCCGGGGCGACGCCCCAAAGCTTTTTCTTGGGCGCCCAGCCGCTGTAGCCGCCGGCCGAGATCTCGCACCAGTTGGTCTCGCATTCGCCAAGGCGGGCAACCACGCCCAGCTCAAAGGCGGCCGTCACCGGCGCACGGGTGTCGGGGCGGGCGTGGACTGTCAGCATGTCTTCCTCCACCAGCACGGTGCGCACGCCAGAGAGCAGTGCGTAATGCACCCAGCCGCCAGCGCCGTCGCGGTCCTGCACCCGGCGCCAGTGGCCGTACTCAGCCGTGATCTCCAGCGGCATGCCGCGGCGCTTGAACACCCAGTCGATCTTGTGGGTAAGCGACGGCCCGCGGCGCACATTGCCGGTAGCCGCCTTCATCGAGACATAGCGGGGCAGGGGGAGGTTGGTGACAGGCCCGCGGGATTCGGCGGCACAGGCGGCGCCTGCCAGCGCCAGGGATACCGCTGCTGCCGCCAGATGGCGGATGGCCATTGCCGCTTGTCTCACTGCCTGATCGCCTCTTCTTGCCCGGCCAGGCTGGGCCCAGCCTGTTGTTCCGGTCTTCTGCCCGTCTTCTGTTGCCCCCGGCCGCGGCGGTAAAATACCGGCCTGCGGGCGAGGGAATGCGCTTGGGTTCTTGTGCCTTCCCGCGTCCTGCGCCACGATGCCATGGAGGCGTGCGGATTGAAAAGCCCAAGGGAGAGCACAAGTGCCAAGAGACCGACTGAGTGTTGTCGTTACGCGACGGTTGCCGGAACCTGTGGAGACCCGGCTGAGCGAGCTGTTTGATGTGCGCCTGCGTGAGGATGACGCGCCGATGACCCGGACTGAGCTGGCGGCGGCGGTGAAGGATGCCGATGTGCTGGTGCCGACTGTCACGGATACCATTGATGCGGGGCTGCTGGGCCAGGCGGGTGACCGGCTGAAACTGATTGCCAATTATGGTGCGGGGGTGGATCACATTGATGTCGCCACCGCCCGCCAGCGCGGCATCCTGGTGTCCAACACGCCCGGCGTGCTGACCGATGACACCGCCGATATGGCGATGGCGCTGGTCATGGCGGTGGTGCGCCGGATGCCCGAAGGGCTGACGGTGATGCAGAAGGGCGACTGGCAGGGCTGGGCGCCGACCGCGTTCCTGGGCGGGCGCATTGCCGGGCGCCGTCTGGGCATCCTGGGGATGGGCCGGATCGGCCAGGCGGTGGCCAAACGCGCCGCGGCCTTTGGCATGCAGATCCATTACCACAACCGCCGCCGCCTGCGCCCCGAGGTGGAGGAGAAGCTGGAGGCCACCTATTGGGACAGCCTCGATCAGATGGTGGCGCGGATGGATGTGATCTCGGTCAACTGCCCGTCGACACCCTCGACCTTCCACCTGATGAACGCGCGGCGCTTGAAGCTGATGAAGCCCTCGGCGGTGATCGTGAACACCTCGCGCGGCGAGGTGATCGACGAGATGGCGCTGACCCGGATGCTGCGCGCCGGCGAGATCGCGGGCGCGGGCCTCGACGTCTATGAGCACGGCACCGACATCAACCCGCGGCTGCGCGAGCTGCCCAATGTGGTGCTGCTGCCGCATATGGGATCGGCCACCATCGAGGGGCGGATCGAGATGGGCGAGAAGGTGCTGCTGAACATCAAGACGTTCGAGGACGGCCACCGGCCGCCGGATCAGGTGGTGCCGTCGATGCTGTAAGCGTCCGGGGCAGCTGGCCGGAAATTTAGGGGAGAACTTTCATGAAGTATCTGATTCTGGCCACTGCCGCGCTTGCCGCCGGGTCCGCCGCCGCGCAGGAGGCCGCCGATGCGGTCGCGCCCGAAGGCGCCACCGCCGGCACGTTTGAAGCGCTTTCTCCGGAGGTGGCCGCCGCGCTGGAGGCCAAGGCCGCAGGCCGCCCGGTGGAGGCGGAAAACTGGATGGTTGCCGCCGCCAACCCGCATGCCGCGGAGGCCGGCGCCACGGTTCTGCGCGCGGGCGGCACCGCCGCGGATGCGATGGTGGCGGTGCAGACCGTGCTGGGTCTGGTGGAGCCGCAATCCTCGGGCCTTGGCGGCGGCGCGTTTCTGGTCTGGTACGATGCCGCCACTGGCGAGGTGACGACGCTGGACGGGCGCGAGACCGCACCGCTGGCGGCAGTGCCGACGCTGTTCCAGGATGAAGACGGCGAGCCGCTGGAGTTCTTTGACGCGGTTGTCGGCGGCCGCTCTGTCGGCACGCCGGGCACGCCCGCACTGCTGGAGGCGGCGCACCGCCGCTGGGGGCAGGCCAACTGGCCGTCGCTGTTTGAACCGGCGATCCGGCTGGCGGAAGAGGGCTTTGCCGTCTCGCCGCGCCTGGCCGGGCTGGTGGAGCGCGATGCCGAGCGGCTGGCGCGGTTCCCGGCCACCGCCGCCTACTTCCTGCCGGAGGGCGAGCCGGTGCAGGACGGGGCCACGCTGCTGAACCCCGCGTATGCCGCAACCCTGCGGGCGCTGGCACGGGAGGGGGCCGGGGCGTTTTATTCCGGACCGATCGCCGCAGAGATCGTTCACGCCGTCACCACGGCCGAGGGCAACCCGGGGGTGCTGTCGGCCACCGATCTTGCGCTCTACCACGTCAAGGAGCGCCCGGCGGTCTGTGTCGCCTACCGCGATTTCGAGACCTGCGGCATGGGCCCGCCGTCCTCCGGCGCGCTGACCGTGGGGCAGATCCTGGGGATTCTGAACGCCTATGACCTGGCCGCGCTGGGGGCGGACAGCGCCGAGGCCTGGCGGCTGATCGGCGATGCCTCCCGCCTCGCCTTTGCCGACCGGGGCCGCTACATGGCTGACAGCGATTTTGTGCCGGTGCCCACCCACGGGCTGGTGGCGGCGGATTACCTGGCGTCCCGGGCAGAGCTGCTGCAGGGCGATGATGCGCTGCCGGAAACGGCGCCGGGATCGCCCGAGTTCGACCATGCAGGCCTGGTGCCGGAGCTGGCCGATGACGAGTCGATCGAGCTGCCCTCGACCTCGCATATCTCCATCGTGGACAGCTATGGCAACGTGCTGTCGATGACCACGACGATTGAAAACGCCTTTGGCGCGCGGCTGATGGCGGCGGGCTTCCTGCTGAACAACGAGCTGACGGATTTCTCGTTCCGGACCCATGCCAATGGCGTGCCGATTGCCAACCGGCTGGCGCCCGGCAAGCGGCCGCGCTCTTCGATGGCGCCGGCGATTGTGCTGCGCGAGGGCAAGCCGGTGCTGGCCATCGGCTCCCCGGGCGGCAGCCGCATCATCGGCTATGTGGCGAAATCCATCATCGCCTGGGCTGATTGGGGCCTGAACATCCAGGAGGCGCTGGCGCTGCCGCATCTGGTCAACCGGTTCGGCACCTATGACCTGGAGGCCGGCACCAGCGCTGAGGACCTGTCGGAGGCGCTGACGGAGCTGGGCTTTGAGGTGAACGCCCGCGACCTCACGTCCGGCCTGCATGCGATTGAGATCGGCGAGGGGCTGAAAGGCGCCGCAGACCCGCGCCGCGAGGGGATTGCCCTGGGCGGCTGAGGATGTTCCGCAGGGCCTGCGCGCCGCGCCTGCGGGGTTCTGGGTATTGCTGAACTCCGGCAGCGGCGCGTAGGTTAACAGGTGAAATTTTCTGGGGAGACCGACCATGGTGCAAGCCACCTCACTGCCGCGCAACGAGGCCGGTATCGAGGCCGCAATCGAAACACTGAAAGAGCGTTTCGGCGGCCGGCTGCAGACCGGGCAGGCCATATGCGAGCAGCACGGCCACACCACGACCTGGATCGTCAATCAGGCGCCCGACGCGGTGGTGTTCCCCACCTCCACCGAAGAGGTTTCGGAGATCGTCACAGTCTGCGCCGAATACGGCGTGCCGGTCATTCCCTTCGGCACCGGCACCTCGCTGGAGGGCCATGTCAACGCGCCCGCCGGCGGCATCTGCATCGACATGATGCGGATGGACAAGATCCTCGCGGTCCATGCCGAGGATCTGGATGTGGTGGTGCAGCCCGGCGTCACCCGCGAGCAGCTCAACACCTACCTGCGCGACCAGGGCCTGTTCTTTCCGATCGATCCCGGCGCCAATGCCTCGCTCGGCGGCATGGCGGCGACGCGGGCCTCCGGCACCAACGCGGTGCGCTACGGCACCATGAAGGACAATGTGCTCAGCCTGGAGGCGGTGATGGCCGACGGCGGCGTGATCCGCACCGCACAGCGGGCCAAGAAATCCTCCGCCGGCTATGACCTGACCCGGCTCCTGATCGGCAGCGAGGGCACCCTGGGCCTGATCACCGAACTGACCCTGAAGCTGCAGGGCATCCCGGAGGCGATCCGCTCGGCCCGCTGTTCGTTCCGCACCGTGGACGACGCCTGCCGCGCGGTGATGATGACCATCCAGTACGGCATTCCCGTCGCCCGGATCGAACTTCTGGACGCGCTCAGCGTGCGCGCCGCCAATGCCTATTCCGGGCTAGACCTGCCGGAAACGCCCCTGCTGCTCTTGGAATTCCACGGCTCTGACGCGGGCGTGGTGGAGCAGTCGGACATTTTTGCCTCCATCGCCGAAGAGTTCGGCGGCTTTGACATCGCCGCCACCTCGACGCCGGAGGAGCGCAACAAGCTGTGGCAGGCGCGCCATGACATGTACTGGGCCAGCCTGCAGCTGCGCCCCGGCGCCAAGGGGATCTCCACCGATGTCTGCGTGCCGATCTCCAAGCTGGCGGAATGCGTCGGCGCTGCGCGGGACAAGGCTGAGGGCATGGGGCTGATGGCGCCGATCGTCGGCCATGTAGGCGACGGCAACTTCCACGCGCTGCTGCTCATCGACATGGACAGCAGTACCGAGCGTCAGAAGGCGGATGAGTTTGTCGGCTGGCTCAACGATCTGGCGATTTCCATGGACGGCACCTGCACCGGCGAACATGGCATCGGCCAGGGCAAGCGCCCCTATCTGCAAAAGGAACTGGGCCCGGCAATCCGCTATATGGCGGCGGTCAAGGCGGCGCTGGATCCGGACAACATCATGAACCCGGGCAAGATCCTGGAGATCTGAGCCGCAGCCATCCGCCAGCGGCCCGGGCTGGGCCGGCGGCGCGATTTGAGTATTTGGGGAAAGATGAAAACACTGGCCCTGCGCCTTCATCTTTCCAAAAATACTCACTGCGCAGCGGCAGCGGCGCACGTGCCGCGTTGGGGGTTGCGCCTCCGGCGCACGCCCGTGTCACCGCATCTTAAACCCCGGGTGCCATACTGCCCCCTGATCGCGGTCACTGCCGGGCCTGACACCCCCGGCACCATGGAACAGGGCCCTTTGGCACGGGCACGCAAAAACGACGTTCAGCGTGCGGGAGGAAGCTCCCGTCCCGCCTCCGCCCCTTGGCGGCGCCGCCATCCTTATCCTTGCGCCCTTCAAGAGCAGCATCGGATGATCAGCACAGGATGATCAGAACAGGCAGAACGCAGCAGCCGGCAGGGCAGAGGGGCCCTGGCCGGACTGAAGCGGTTGCTCCGCACTCTCCCCCGAAAAGCCGGAAAGCTGCCGCAATTCTGCGCCAGGTCCTGATCTGGGATGGCAGCAAGGCATTCCTGCGGAACCGGAGAGCGGCATGGCACTGAAGAAAGCAATGGGCATCCTGGTGTTCAGCACCCAGGCGGTCATCGGCTATGACTACCACATCCAAACCCGCGATGCGGGCCTCAGCTGGGGCGATCTCAGCGCCACCGATTACGGCACCATCGTGCAGGAGCGTTTTGCCCGCGCCCGGACCCGGGACACTGCCCTTCTGGCTGCGCAGCAGGGCGGGGAGGTGCCGTCGGTCTGGGGGGAGGCCGCCAGCTATGGCAAGCGCCTGCTTGCAGGCGGCGAACAGGTCGCGGAAGCGCAGGGCGAACACGAGGCGCCGCCGCCCGTCTGCATCCGCCGCGGCAATGTTGCGGACTGCTGACAGGCGCCAGGACAGCCTGATCAAGGACCATCAGGGGGCGCCAGCCCCCTTTTTGCTGCGCGGGAAGGCGCGATTTCCGGCAGTGCTGCGGCCAGAATCCGGTATGCTGTGGCGCGCAAGGTCGGTTTTGGCTGTTTTTGCGTCGGCCTGATTTTGCGCGGATTTCAATGCACAGGCATAACCGTCGCCAAGAATCTCACAAAGCTGGAGAGCGGGAGAATGAAAACCCAAGTCAAAGCACTTGTTGTTGGCGGCGGCGCCGTCGGCACCTCGATTGCCTATCACCTGGCCAAAGCCGGCTGGGAAGACGTCATGCTGATCGAGCGTGACGAGCTGACCTCCGGCTCGACCTGGCACGCAGCGGGCCTGCTGCCGCTGTTCAACATGTCCTATGCGACCACCCACATCCACAAGTACTCGGTCGATTTCTACAAGACCCTGGAAGAGGAAACCGGCCTGAACGCAGGTTTTGCCGTGGTGGGCAACCTGCGCATGGCACAGACCCAGGAGCGCATGGACGAATACATGCTCTATGCCTCCACCGCGGAAACCTGCGATGTGGACTATGAGTGGCTGACCCCGGACCAGATCAAGGAGCGCTGGCCGCTGATCGAGACCGGCGACCTGAAAGGCGCGATCTACCACACCGAGGACGGCTACATTAACCCGGCAGATGTGACCCAGGCGATGGCCAAGGGCGCCCGTCAGCGCGGCGTCGAGATCGTCCGCAAGCTGCAGGCCGATGCCTTCCACTGGACCGGCACCCACTGGGAAGTCACCTGTACCAAGATGGTCGAGAAGGGCGGCAACCTGGTGCCCTCCGACGAGCAGGTGGTGATCACCGCCGAGCACGTCGTGACTGCCTCCGGCAACCACGCGCAGCGCACCGCCAAGATGCTGGGCATCAAGATGCCGGCAATCCCGGTCGAGCACACCTTCATCGTCATGGACAAGGACCCCGAGCTGGTCAAATGGCGTGAAGCGGGCAACCCCGAGCACCCCGTTGTGCGCGATGCCGACAACGAATCCTATGCCCGCGAAGAGCGCGGCGGCTGGATCCTGGGCATCTACGAGCGCGGCGCACCCGCGCAGTTCGAGCACGGCGTGCCGGACAGCTTCCGCGCCGACCTGTTCCCGCTGGACCTGGACCGTATCGCCGAGCAGTACATGGCGATGGCAGAGCGTGTGCCGTCCTGTGCCGAATCCGGCCTCAAGGACGACTTCAACGGCCCGATCTGCTACACCCCCGACGGCAACCCGCTGGTCGGCCCGGCACCGGGCCTGCGCAACATGTGGCTGGCGGAAGGTTTCTCCTTCGGCATCACCGCCGCGGGCGGCACTGGCTACTACCTGGCGCAGATGATGGTGGACGGTGAGGCCGAGATCGACATGGCGTCGCTCGACCCGAAACGCTACTCCTCCAACTGGATGACCACCGAGTTCGCAGCCCGCAAGAACGAAGAGTGCTATGAGCACGTCTATATCCTGCACCACCCGGACGAAGAGCGCGAAGCCTGCCGTCCGCTGCGCACCGCACCGGCCTATGACCGCCAGAAAGCCCGCGGCGCACAGTTCGGCTGGGTCAACGGCTGGGAACGTCCGAACTACTACGGCCCCGTCGATGCACCGGCAAACTTCGACCACGACGCCCGCTCCTTCCGCCGCGGCGGCTGGTGGCAGTATGCCGTGGAAGAGGCGAAAGCTGTGCGTGAAGGCGTTGGCCTGATCGACGCGACCGCCTTTACCAAGCATGTCGTAAAGGGGCCCGGTGCGACCCAGTTCCTGGACTGGTTCACCTGCAACAAGCTGCCCAAGATCGGCCGCATCAACCTGACCTATGCGCTGACCGCATTCGGCACCACCCGGACCGAATACACCATCGTCCGCAACGGCGAGAACAACTACTATCTGGTCTCTGCCGGCGCCTGGTCCGAGTATGACGCCGACTTCCTGCGCAAGGCGGCCGAGGACAAGATGGAGGAGTTCGGCTACATCGAGATCCAGGACGTGACCACCCAGTGGGGCGTCTTCGCCATCGCAGGCCCCAAGTCCCGCGATGTGCTGAAAGAGGTGATCGTCGACGCCGATCCGGAAACTGCGCTCTCCAACAAGCGCTTCCCCTGGCTGTCGGCCAAGCAGATCGAACTGGGCATGTGCCCGGTGAACGCGATCCGCGTGGCCTACACCGGCGAGTTGGGCTGGGAGCTGCATCACCCGATCGAGATGCAGAACTACCTGTTCGACCTGCTGGAGAAAGCTGGCGAGAAGCACGGCATGAAGCTGGTGGGGGCCCGCGCCCAGAACTGGCTGCGGCAGGAGAAATCCTACCGTGCCTTCGGCAACGAGCTGGGCCGCGACGCGACCCCGCTGGAAGCCGACCTGCCGCGCTTTGTCGACCTGGAGAAGGACTTCCACGGCAAGGACAAACTGGTTGAGACCGGTGTCCGCGTGAAGTGCTGCACCCTGCTGATCGACGGCCCTGCCGATGCCGATCCCTGGGGCCGCGAGGCGCTTTATGCCGAAGACGGGACCCGTGTGGGCCGCCTGACCTCCGGCGGCTACTCGGTGGCGTTTGAGAAATCCATCGGCATGGGCTACGTGAAGCCTGACTACGCGGTGGAAGGCACCAAGCTGCAGGTCAAGATCCAGGACAAGCTGTGGGACGCGGTCGTGACCTGCGACAGTCCCTATGATCCGAAGAACGAGACCATCCGTCAGAACGGCTAAGTCCTGTTGGAAGAGACAAGGAAGCCCCGGCCAATGTGCCGGGGCTTTTTTGTTTTGGGAGCTGGAGCGCAAACTTTGTCTTGAACCGAGCCTTGGAATGACGTCAGCATCCGGGCATGGATTATCCCCCTTGGCTCCCGCAGCCCGTCAACACGCATAAGGGCAGGCTGCTCGCCATCGCCCGCTGCATTCACCAACTGCACTACCGGGAAGTGCAGCATTTGGTGAAGGGCCCCATAATGGTCTTCGACAATTTGTGTGTGGGGCCGCTGGAATTGGCTGCCGAGGTGCTGTACCGCTCGGGGTTCACTGAGTATTCGGACGAAATTCAAAGATTCAGCTCATTCGTCTGCGAACCCGCGGATTTTGAGACCGTCGCAAACGCCAGAGCAGCGCAGGACCTCGACGCGGACCTAGTAAGGACGGCGGTTATCCATCTCAGCGAAGAAGGGTTTGGAGCAACGGAAGAAATAGACTGGCTTGCCGGAAAGCTCCGTGCGGAAGGCTGAGCCGGAACCTTTCTGGACATCCACTCATACTGTTCCTCTAACAGGGCGCCCGCCCGGCGGCTTCGCCTTGGTTACGGGCGAAATTAAGGTGTGCGCCTGCAGCCGCTGTTGACGCCGCTTGCCCGCCGCTTCACTGTCCCGTGTTCAAGACCACCATTGCAGGACAGGCAGGCGAATGAGCGACGATTGGAACGATTACGCCGACGGCTGGGACGGCAACAGCGATGTCCGGACCTATGCCGCCCGCGCCTTTGCCGCGCTGGACGCCTATGCCGGTATCACCGGCGGCGGCTGGCAGGACAAGCGGGTGCTTGATTTCGGCTGCGGAACCGGGCTGTTGAGCGAAAAACTGGCGCCGCATGTGCGGGACGTGGCGGCCGTGGATACCTCGGACCGGATGATCGCGGTGCTGCAGGAGAAGGCGCTGCCCAACGTGCGGGCGCTGCATTTGGATATTCTGGACAGCAGCGGACAGGGGGCCGGGGAGGACCTGAGCGGCTTTGACCTGATCTGTGCCTCCTCCGTTTGCGGGTTCCTGCCAGACTACAAAAGCGCCGTGGCGGCGCTGGCGGGGCGGCTGAACAGCGGCGGACTGTTTGTGCAGTGGGATTGGCTGGCGCCGGAGCAGGGCGGCTCCGGGCTGACGGAGCAGCAGGTGAGAGACGCGCTGCGGGATGCGGGCTTTGAATCCATCCGGGTTGAGCACGCCTTCACGATGGACGCCGGCGGCCAGGCGATGCCGGTTTTGATGGGCTCGGGTGTCCGCGCCGCGGAATGAACCTCTGCCCCTTGCAGCAGACGGCGTTCAGGACGCCCAAAGTTCTCCCGCCCGTCCCCGTTCGGATGTGAAATCCGAAGGGTCCGGTTGGGCCAGGCAGGCCGCGCCGCAGGCGCGGCCTGCCTGGCCCGTGGCGGCGGGCGCAGCCCGGCGCAAAACCTGATTTCGGGCTTCAGTCTTCTGCCGTTTCCGCCAGCTCCAAATGGCCCCAGCCGCGCGACAGCACCTTGCGCAGGATCGGCTCGAAGAACTCCAAGGGCTTGGCCGGATACGCCGGGTCAAAGGCGCATTGGTCGTATTTTTCGCAGAAGTACCGGCAGTCCTCCCAATAGGGACTGTCGCGGTACTTGTCGCGGGCGTTGCGGTCGCCGCCGAAATGGTGGTTGTAGTAGAAGCCCTGGAACACGCAGTGATGCTTCAGGATCCAGTAGGTCTTTTCGCTGACGTAAGGCTTCATCATCGCCGCCGACAGCTCCCCGTGATTGTAGGGCGACAGGATATCGCCGGTGTCATGCACCAGAGCGGCCACGATGATTTCATCCTCGGCGCCATCCTCCCAGGCGCGGGTCGCGGCCTGCAGGCTGTGCTGGTAGCGGTTCACCGGGTAGGGGGTCCAGTCCTCGTCCAGCGAGCGGATCGCGGCGAGGATCCGGTCAGGCAAGGCGGCGTTGTAGGCCTCCTCGTATTTCTCCACTGCGGCCCAGTCCTCGGCCGTGGCTTCGGTGAAACTGGTCCAGGTCGGCTTGTGGCTTTTGTCCAGCATTGGCGCGGTCCTTTGGTTGATCTGCTGGCAGCCTAGCCGGTCCCGATTGAGCAGGAAAACGAATTGATTTGCTCAGGCTGATTGGAAATATTGATCACTATGCAGATCAATTCCTTTGAGACCTTCCTGGCGATTGACGCCTGTGGCAGCTTTCACGGCGCGGCGCGGGCCTTGAATGTCACCCAGACGGCGGTCAGCGCCCGGATCAAGGCGCTGGAGGACCGCCTGGGGGTGGCGCTGTTTGAGCGCGGACCCGGCGGCACCCGGCTGAGCGAGGCGGGGCGGCAGTTCCGCCCTTACGCGGAACAGATGATGCGGACGTGGGAGTTCGTCTCCGGCGATCTGAAGGCCAGCCTGGCCGGGCGGGTGCCCTTGCGGCTGGGGGCGCAGCTGTCGGTCTGGGATCCGGTGCTGGTGGATGTGGCGGTCTGGCTGGAGGCGGAGCAGGGCACGGTGCCGTTCACGCTGAACTACGACCACGCGATGAACATGGGCGAGGCGGTGGCGCGGCGGCTGCTGGATCTGGCGATCGTCAACGAGGTGCCCGCGGGCACCGGCCTGGCGGTGGAGGAGCTGCCGCCGGAACGGCTGGTGCTGGTGGCGGACCGGCCCCTGAGGCTGGGGCGGGAGGCGCTGCCCCTGTTCATCAACCTGGAATTCGGCAGCGAATACGACGCCCGGCTGCGCGAGGTTCTGCCCCGCCGCAGCCGCCAGCACATCGTGCTGGGCAACGCGCTGATGGGGCTGCGCTACCTGCAAAAGCGCGGCGGCATGGGGTATTTCCCGGCCTATATGGCGGCGGAGGCGCTGGCGGCGGGGACGCTGCACGCGGTTGAGGGCGCGCCGGAGATCAGCCTTAGCTGCCGCGCGCTCTATTTGCCGGACAACCCGGCGCTGGAGCATATCCGCCAGGTGGTGCGGGGCCTGCAGGAGGTGCGCGGCAGTGGCTAGGGAAGAAAATTCCGGCGCGGAATTTTCCACGGAAAACAGGTGTTTTCCGGGCTGAATTCCGCGCCGGAATTCAGCGGGTCAGCTGATCGAAACACTCCATCGCCTTGGCCGCATACATCATCGCCGGGCCGCCGCCCATCTGGATCGACATCGCCAGCACATCCCCGACTTCGGCACGGCTGGCACCGGATTTGACCAGCGCCTCCACATGCAGGCCGATGCAGTCCTCGCAGCGCAAGGCAACGGCAATGCCCAGGGCGACGAATTCCTTCTGCTTGAACTCCAGCACGCCGCCCTGTTTCACCGCCTTGCCAAGCGCGCCAAAGGCCTGGGCGGTGTCCGGGATCGCCCCGTTCAGATTGCGCAGGCCCCTGCGGGTTCCGTCCAGTTTCTCGTGCCAGTTCATGGGCTGTTCCCTCGATAATATATTCGGATTATTGAAGGTGTATGGACGGCAAATCCAAGCGGCCTTGATCCAGGTCAGATGGCCGGTTTTTCCGCAACCAGGGCGAGGTTGTTGGCGGGCATCTCCACCGCCTGCAGCAGTTCCAGCCCGGCGCCGTGCAGCCAGTCAATCACGTCGAAATCGTCCTTGTAGCCCATCTCCGGGTCATAAGCGCTGAGCGCCGCGTGAAACGCCCGGTCGCCGTCGCTGGTCAGCTCACCGCCGCGCAGGAAGGGGCCGTAGATCACAAACCGCCCGCCGGGGGCGAGGGCGGCGGCGGCCTCGCGGATCAGGGTGCGGGCCTCGCCCTCGCTGATCAGGTGCAAGAGGTTCACCAGAACGATCAGGTCCTGGCCGGGATGCGCTGCGCCCCAGCCGGGGGCGGTGGCGTCGAGCCGAGCCGGCGGGAGGATGTTCTTGAGGCCGCTCTCTCCGGCATAGGTCCGGATGCTTGCCAGGCGGACGTCCTCCACCTCGCTTGGCTGCCACGTCAGGCCGGGCAGGCGGGCGGCATAGGCTGCCGCGTGCTGGCCGGTGCCGCTGGCCAGTTCCAGCGCGCGGCCCTCGGCAGGGGCCACCTCTGCCAGCAGATCGCACAGCACACCGCTGTTGCGGGCGGCGGCGGGGGCAAACAGCTTGCCATCGTCCGGTGCCGCCACCGAAGCCGAACCGGGAACCGGGCGCACCGGCATCAGCGCAGCCGGGCGGGCGACAGCGCCGCCACCGTATCCGCATCCAGCGCGGGCTGGCGGCCTGCCGCAAGGTCGGCAATCAGCTGCGAGGCTGCCGGTGCGGTCATGATGCCGTAACCGCCCTGACCGGCGCACCAGATGAAATCCGGCTGGTCCGGGTCCGGCCCCAGCACCAGGGTGCCGTCGCGGACAAAGCTGCGCAGCCCGGCAAAGCTGCTTTCGACCCGGGTGACCGGCTCTGTCACCATCTCCTCATAGCGCGCCAGCCCCTCGGCCAGCACCATGTCGTCGGCAAAGGCGTCATGCGGCTCCACCGGGTCGGCGTCGGCGGGGGAGACCAGGAGCTTGCCCGCATCGGGCTTGGCGTACCAGGTTTCGCCGACGCCCAGCAGCATCGGCCAGCCGCTGACATCAAGGCCGCCCGGCGCCGGCAGCCGTGCCATCGAGCGGCGCTTGGGCTGCAGCCCGATCGCCGCCACCCCGGCCAGCACCGCGACCTGATCGGCCCAGGCCCCCGCCGCATTGACCAGAGTGCGGCCCTGATAGGTCCGGCCGCCGACGGTGACCTCCCAGCCGCTGGCGGTCCGGGTGATGGCGCTCACCGGCGCCTTGGTCACGGTCTGCCCGCCCGCGGCGCGCAGGGCCTTGGCGAAATCCTGCAGCATCCGGTCGGTGTCGATATCCTCTGCCGCGCCGCTGATGGCGGCAAAGCCCACGGTGTCCGGGTTCAGAATGGGCACCATGGCGCGGGCCTCGTCCAGCTCCAGCGTGGCCATGCGCAGCGCATCCACGTCGCGGGCAAATCCGTCGGCGTCCCCCTTGGCCCCCACCAGCATCAGCCCGCGCGGCGACAGGTAGCCGCCGTCGCGCAAATAGGCGGCGCTGGCGCGGTTCAGGGCGACGGTGGCGCCGTGGCCGTAATTCTCCTCGAACAGCGCGGCGGAACGGCCGGAGGAATGGTAGCCAAGCGCGTCCTCCATCTCCAGGAGGGTGACGCTGCCGAGGTCCGCAAGCCGTGCGGCGGCGCTGGTGCCCGCCATGCCGCCGCCGATGACGATGAAATCCTGCATGGGTCTAATCCTGTTCTTCCAGCCGGTCAGTCGCAGGCGCAGGCCGCGGGCTGAGGGCTTCGATTGTGCTGTAAAGCTCTGCATCCATGCCGAAATCCAGCGCCGCCAGCGACGGCTGCAGCTGTTCGGCGTTGCGGGCGGAGATGATCGGCATGGGGGCCGCGGGATGCGCCGCGGCCCAGGCCACTGCCAGGGTGGCCGGATCGGTGCCGCGCTCCGCCGCAAGGGCCGACAGGCGCTGGGCGGCCTCATGCATGAAGGCCGGGCCATAGCGGGTGCGGTAGCCGTCGTCCTCCGTGATGCGGCCGCTGCCGCCGCGGGCGTATTTGCCGGTCAGCAGGCCGCCGCCCAGCGGGGAGTAGGGGGCTGCGGCGATGCCCTGATCGGCGCACATCGGCAGGATCTCCACCTCGGCCTGGCGTTTCACCAGCGAATACATCGGCTGCAGGATGTCCACGCCAATGCCGGAGGCCAGCCCCGCCATCTGTGCCTTCATCACCTGCCAGGCGGCAAAGTTCGAAAGACCGGTGTAGCGGATCGCGCCTTCGTCCTTGAGCGCGGCGAAACAGTCCATGGTCTCGCGCAGGTCGGTGTCCGGGTCAAACCGGTGCAGATAGAACACGTCGACCGTGTCCAGCCCCAGCCGGCGGCGGCTCTCGTCCAGCTGGGCGCGCAGGTTTGCAGCACCCGCGCCGCCGGTATAGCCCGCCTTGGTGGCGATCAGCAGCTGCTCGCGCTCCTCCTTGATCAGGCGGCCCAGGATCTGCTCCGCGCGGCCATCGGTGTAAAGCCAGGCGGTGTCGAAGTGGTTGATCCCGGCGGCGCGGCAGGCGGCGTGCATGTCTGCCGATTGCGCCTCATCGGCGCGGCCGCCGAACTGCATGGTGCCAAAGGCAAAACGGCTGGCCGGGGTGCCGTCCGGGGCGGTCAGAATCTTGCGTGCGGTCTGGGTCATGGCGCGGAGCTTGGCACAGGGGGGCAGGCAGGGAAAGGCGGTTTCCGCGCGCCTGCCGCACCCCTCCCGCTCCCCTGCCGCGGTGCCCTAATCCGGCCCGGCGCTGGGCCAGCGCGCCAGCGGCAGCGCGGAAAGGCTTGCGCTGCCGCTGGCCTGTTTCTGATCCTAATCAGCGAAACAGATTTTGTTTCTATCCAAATCCCGCACATATGCGGAAAACCGCGGCCCGCGCTGCCTGGGCTCGCCCTCGCATGTGCCGCCCAGTTCAATCGCCTTGCGGTGCAGCCTGGTGACTTCGGCGGCGGAGCCAAGGCTGAACCCCACCATGGTGCCGTTGCCATTGGTGGCCGCTTCGCCGTCGAAGGGCAGGGCGGCGGCAAAGGCGAAATCGTCCTGCAGCCAGTAGGTCATCCGTTCGCTGGGGCGGACTTGGGTAAGGCCCGAGTGCTCAAACAGGGCGTCGTAGAATTTGACCGACGCGTCCATGTCGTTAGTGCCGACAACGGCGTAATTCAGTTTCAAAGGCAGTCTCCAATATGCTTCACGGTTTCCCGGGCGGCCGGGCCAGGGTCGAAGGCGTCCGGCTGTCCGGAGCCGGGTGTACACCAGGGCAGTGACAGGGCGTGTCAGCAGGCTGCGCTGAATTCAGGCTTCTTCCCGCAACGCAAAAGGCCCGCCGGATGGCGGGCCTTTGTTTGTTTCGGAACGGGGCCGCTTACTGCGGGATGTCGCCTTCGAGTCCTTCGACATAGAAGTTCATGCCGGCCAGGGTGCCGTCGTCGGCGGTCTCACCCTCTGCCAGCCAGTCGCTGCCGTCCTGCTTTTTCAGCGGGCCGGTGAAGGGGTGGTAGGAGCCGTCCGCAATCGAGTCCTTGATGGCCAGTGCAGCCTCTTTCACGTCCGCCGGAACGGCGTCAGAGATTTCGCCGATACCCACCATGCCGGCGCCGATGCCGTCCCAGGTGTCAACCGACTCCCAGGTGCCGTCCATCACGGCCTTGGTGCGGGCAATGTAGTAAGGTGCCCAGTCATCAATGATCGAGGAGACGCGCGGCTTCGGCGCATACTCCGCCATGTCGGAGGCCTGGCCGAAGGTGATCACGTTGCCTGCGTTCTGGGCAGCGGCCTGCGGCGCGGTGGAATCGGTGTGCTGCAGGATCACGTCCGCGCCCTGTTCGATCAGCACCTTGGCGGCGTCGGCCTCTTTCGCCGGGTCGAACCAGGTGAAGGCCCAGACGATCTTGAACTGGACGTCGGGGTTCACCTTCTTGGCGTGGATATAGGCAGAGTTGATGCCGCGGATCACTTCCGGAATCGGGTAGGAGCCGATGTAGCCGATGATGTTGCTCTCGGTCATGTGCCCCGCGATAGTGCCCTGCACCGCGCGGCCTTCATAGAAGCGGGCGGAATAGGTGGAGACGTTGTCGGCGCGCTTGTAGCCGGTGGCGTGCTCGAACTTCACGTTCGGGAACTTCTTGGCGACGTTGATGGTCGGATCCATGTAGCCAAAGGAGGTGGTAAAGATCAGGTCGGCGCCTTCCAGCGCCATCTGGGTCATCACCCGCTCGGCGTCCGGGCCTTCGGCCACGTTTTCGACGTAGACGGTTTCGACCTGATCGCCGAATTCGGCCTCAACCGCCTTGCGGCCCTGGTCGTGCTCGTAGGTCCAGCCGCCATCGCCGACGGGGCCGACATAGACAAAGCCCACTTTGGTCTTGTCTTGCGCCCAGGCCGCGCCTGCGGCCAGGCCAAGCGCCACAGCGGCGCTGGTCAGGAGGTTGGTCAGTTTCATCAAAGGGACTCCCCAGTTGGTTTTGGTTGGCCCCGGCAGCCGGGGCGGTCAATATGTCCCCCCGCGTCAGCGGGAGGCGTGGAAATTGCGGCCAAGCGCAGCAGGTGCGCTGCTTTTGTCCGCGGAAAGGATAACAAGCACCAGGATGGTAATCAGATAGGGCGACATTGCCAGATACTCGACCGGAATGGCAACGCCTGCCGCCTGCAGATTGAGCTGCACCACGGTCACGCCGCCAAACAGATAGGCACCCAAGAGCGCGCGCCAGGGTTTCCAGCTGGCAAACACCACCAAGGCGAGCGCAATCCAGCCGATGCCGGCGGTCATGCCCTCGGTCCATTGCGGAACGCGAATGAGGCTGATGTAGGCGCCGCCAAGGCCTGCGCAGGCGCCGCCGAACATGATCGCAGCCAGGCGGATTTTCAGCACCTTGTAGCCGAGCGCATGGGCGGCGTCGTGGTTTTCCCCCACCGCGCGCAGCACCAGGCCGAGGCGGGAGTATTTCAGCATCCACCAGACTGCGGCGGTCAGCGCGATGCCGAAGTAGAGGATGATGTCATGGCCGAACAGGATCGGGCCGATCACCGGCAGGTCGCTGAGGACCGGGATGTGGATGTCGCCCATGCGCGGCGGCTTCACCCCGACATAGGACTGCCCCATCAGCGCCGACAGGCCCAGGCCGAACAGCGTCAGCGACAGGCCGGAGGCGACCTGGTTGGCCTGGGCAAACTGGGTGAGGATGGCAAACAGGATCGACAGTGCCGCGCCTGCGATGGCGGCGGCAATGAAGCCAAGGAAGGGCGAGCCGCTCTCCACCGCGGTGGCAAAACCGGCGATGGCGCCAACGATCATCATCCCCTCGACCCCGAGGTTCAGAACGCCGGCCTTTTCGACCACTAGTTCGCCGATGGCCGCCAGCAGCAGCGGGGTTGCCGCCACCATCAGCGAGGCGATGAGCAGGACCGGGTTGATTGCAGAAAGATCCATGTTACGCCACCTCCGGCTTGCCGATTGCGATGCGGAAATTGGTGAGCAGGTCGAACGCCAGCAGGAAGAACAGAAGCATCCCCTGGAACACCTGGATGGCCGCAGCAGGCAGCTGCAGGTTCGATTGCGCGATATCGCCGCCGATGTAAGTCAGCGCCATCAGTCCGCCTGCCAGCAGGATGCCCACCGGATGCAGGCGGCCCAGGAATGCGACGATGATCGCAGTGAAGCCATAGCCCACGTTGAAGTCGATGCTGACTTGGCCGGAGGGGCCGGAAACCTCGAACAGTCCGGCCAGTCCCGCCAGCGCACCGGAGGTGCCTAGGCAGAACAGCACCAGCCGGGTGGGGTTCACCCCGGCGAATTTCGCGGCCCGCGGCGCCTCGCCTGTCAGGCGGATGTGGTAGCCGGTCATGTGGCGGTTCAGCAGAACATAGGCAAAGATCACCGCGATCAGCGCGGCCACAACGCCCCAATGCATGCCGGTGCCGGCAATCAGCTCGGCGTTATGGGCGCTGTCCCAGGCCTGCAGGTTGCGGGAGCCGGGGAAGCCGAAGCCTTCAGGGTTCTTCAGCAGGCCCAGCGAGACCGAGGCCAGGAACTGCTCGGCCACATAGACCAGCATCAGCGAGACCAGGATTTCATTGGTGCCGAAGCGGGTTTTCAGAACCGCCGGGATCATCGCCCAGGCCCAGCCGCCAAGCGCGCCCGCCACAACCATCAGCGGGAAGATCAAGAACGACTCGGCAGGGTAGAAGGCAAGGCCCGCACCGGCGCCGCATATGGCGCCCATGATGTACTGGCCCTCGGCGCCGATGTTCCAGATGCCCGCGCGGAAGCCCAGCGACAGGCCGATGGCGATCAGCACCAGCGGCGCGCCCTTCACCAAAAGCTGCGGGCGGTAGTAAAAGGAGAACTCGCCAAACAGCGGCTCCCAGAAAATGGTGCGGATCGCCTCCACCGGCGGTTTGCCAAGCGCGGCAAACAAGAGCCCGCCGAAAATCATTGTCGCCAGCACCGCCACCAGCGGCGTCGCCATCGACCAGGCGCGCGACGGCTGCGGCCGTTTCTCAAGCCGGATCATTCAAGCGGCTCCCTGTTTCTTCTTTTGTTATTGTCATGCTTACGGTTGCGGTGTTCCGCCCAGCCTTTAGGCCGGGCAGCGCCCGTCCCGCCCCCCACGGGGCGGGCGCTTCGCTCCCACCCCGCCGGGCCGGGCGCTGCCCTTTGTGGAATGAACGAAGGTCAGACATGCGCCACCTCCATGCCGTGGGCGCCGCCCATCATCAGGCCGATTTCGTCCACCGTCAGCCCTGCGGCTTCGCGCGGGGCGCTGAGGCGGCCCTCGTTCAGGGCGGCAAAGCTGTCGGAGATTTCCATCAGCTCATCCAGGTCCTGGCTGATGCAGATCACCGCGGCGCCCTTGGCGGCCAGATCCAGCAGCGACTGGCGGATGGCGGCGGCAGCGGCGGCATCGACGCCCCAGGTCGGCTGGTTCACCACCAGCACGTCCGGGTCCTGCAGCACCTCCCGCCCGATCACGAACTTCTGCAGGTTGCCGCCAGAAAGCGACCGCGCCGCATTGCCGGGACCGGGGGTGCGCACGTCAAACGCCTTGATGATGCGCTCGGCGAAGTCCTTGGTCTTGCCCCAGTCGAGGAAGCCGTTCTTCTCCAGCCCCTCGCGCACCGACCCGGTGAGCATGGCGTTTTCCGTAAGGCTCATATCCGGCGCGGCAGCGTGGCCGAGGCGTTCTTCGGGTGCGGCCAGCACGCCGAGCTTGCGCCGGGCGGTGGGGCCGAGCTTGCCGATCGGCTGCCCGTGCAGCTTCACCGCGTCCGCCTCGGTCAGAGTTTCGCCGGACAGCACGCCCAGCAGTTCGTCCTGGCCGTTGCCGGCAACGCCGCCGATGCCGAGAATCTCGCCCTTGCGCACGGTCAGATGCACGTTCTTGAGCGCGGTGCCAAAGGCAGAGGGGGCCGGCACCGACAGGCCGGTGATGTCCATCGCCACATCGCCAAACTCGCGCGCCCCGCGCTGAGGTGTCAACAGGGTGCTGCCGACCATCATTTCCGCCATGTCGCGGGCGGAGGTCTCTGAGGGGGTGCATTCGCCCACGTTCTTGCCCAGCCGCAGGATGGTGGCGTGGTCGCAGAGGGTGCGGATTTCCTCCAGCTTGTGCGAGATATAGAGGATCGAAGTCCCCTCGGAGCGCAGTTTCTGCAGGGTCTTGAACAGGATCTCCACCTCCTGCGGGGTGAGGACCGAGGTCGGCTCATCCATGATCAGCAGTTTCGGGTCCTGCAGCAGGCAGCGGATGATCTCGACCCGCTGGCGCTCGCCCGCGGACAGGTCGCCGACGGTGCGGAAGGGGTCGAGCGGCAGCCCGTAGGTTTCCGACACTTCGCGGATGCGGGCGGCGAGGTCGCGCATCTCTGGCGGATTCTCCATGCCAAGCGCGATGTTCTCGGCCACGTTCAGCGCGTCAAACAGCGAGAAGTGCTGGAACACCATGGCGATGCCGTCGGCGCGCGCCTGGCGCGGCTCGGCCGGTTCATAGGGCTGGCCGCGCAACAGCATCTTGCCGCTGTCCGGTTTCACCAGCCCGTAGATCATCTTGACCAGCGTCGACTTGCCGGCGCCGTTTTCGCCGAGCAGGGCATGCACCTCGCCCTCGCCGATGTCAAAGGAAACGGTGTCATTGGCCACAACCCCGGGGTAGGCCTTGGTCAGGCCTTGCAGGCTCAACAGTGGTACACTCACGCGCGCCGGTCCTCTCTCTGTTCGTCTTCTTTTCCATGCCGCAGCAGTTGCGCCGCAACACCGACCGCAATCATCTGCGGATGTTTTCCAAGTTCCGGATCGCCGATCGGGCAGGTGATCCTTGCGATTGCCCCGGGGGCGTGCCCCAAGGCGGCAAGACGCGAGCGGAACCGCGCCCATTTGGTTTTGGAGCCGATCAGCCCGGCAAAGGCAAAGCCATGACTCAACAGCGCGTGGCATAGCGCCAGATCCAGCGCATGGGAATAGGTCAGCACCAAATGCGCAGCGTTTTCAGGCGCATGGCGAACCAGGAGCGCAACGTCAGCTGCCGGAATCGCGGTGACGCCGGCGGGGATCTCTGCCGGGAACCGCTCGGCGGCGGTGTCCGCCCAGGTGATCTGCAGGTCCGGCAGCGGCGCCAGCACATTGACCAGCGCCCGACCGACATGGCCCGCGCCCCAGATCCAGACCGGCAATTGGGGCTGGTGCACCGGCTCGATCATCCAGCCCTCGACCAGCTGCGGCGCCGGTGCCTGGCCCTGGCCGCGGGCGCCGGCGAGGAGCCGCTTCACCGCGACCGGCATCAGTGCCGGGCTGGCCGGGCGGGCGATGACGTGGCTGTCCAGCGTGTTCAGGTCTGCGGCCTCGTAAACCTCGCTGAAGAGCGTGACCGCACCACCGCAGCACTGACCCAGATCCGGCCCCAGCGCGTGGGTGCTGATCTGTTTCGGGGCCGCTTGCCGGCGGGCCGCCTCTGCTGCCTCATATTCCAGGGTGCCGCCGCCGATGGTGCCGGACTGGCCGGTCTCCCAGACCAGCATCGCGGTGCCCGCCTCGCGCGGGGAGGAACCGCGGATGGCGGCAATCACCACCCGCACCACGCGGCCATGCGCGGCAACCGCCCGGCGCAGCTCCTCAACGTCAAATCCCATCGCGCACTCTCCGGACCGCGCGCCAGACTTCCTCTGCCGTGGCGGGGGCGTTCAGCGCCGGGTAGGCGGTGCCAAAGGCCGCGACCGCATCGCTGAGCGCCAGCCAGGCGGAGATGCCCAGCATGAACGGCGGCTCCCCCACCGCCTTGGATCGGTAGATGGTGTCTTCCCGGTTCTGGCCGTCGAAAAGATTCACGTTGAACACATCCGGCCGGTCGGAACAGGCGGGGATCTTGTAGGTGGAGGGCGCATGGGTGCGCAGGCGGCCCGCATCGTCCCAGACCAGTTCCTCGGTCGTCAGCCAGCCTGCGCCCTGGACGTATCCGCCCTCGATCTGGCCGATGTCGATGCCCGGGTTCAGCGAGGCGCCGGCGTCATGCAGGATGTCGGCCCTCAGGATGCGGTTCTCGCCGGTCATAGCATCCACTGCCACTTCTGTCACCGCGGCGCCATAGGCAAAGTAGTAGAACGGGCGGCCCTGGCCCTTGATCCGGTCCCATTCGACCTTGGGGGTCTTGTAGAAGCCGGTGGCCGACAGGCTGACGCGGCCCTGGTAGCAGGCCATTGCGGCCTTCTCGAATGTCATCTCATCCTGGCCGATGCGCACCATGCCGTTTTCAAACACCACGTCGCCGGGGCTGGCCTGATGCTGCAGCGCCAGATGTTCGGCCATGCGGGCGCGCAAGGTGTCGCAGGCGGCCTTCACCGCCATCCCATTGAGGTCGGAGCCGGAGGAGGCCGCGGTGGCTGAAGTGTTGGGCACCTTGGCGGTGTCGCTGGCGGTGATCTTCACCTTGTCCAGCGGGATGCCGAACCGGCTGGCGGCGACCTGCGCCACCTTCTGGAACAGTCCCTGGCCCATCTCAGTGCCGCCATGGTTCAGATGCACCGAGCCGTCCTGGTAGACATGCACCAGCGCGCCCGCCTGGTTGAGGTGGGTGAGGGTAAAGGAAATCCCGAACTTCACCGGCGAGAACGCGATGCCGCGTTTCAGATGGGTCTGGCCCTCGTTCCACTTGGCAATCGCCGCCTTGCGCGCCGCATAATCCGAGGATTTCAGCAGCTGAGCGGTCAGATCGTGCAGGATATAATCCTCGACCGGCATGTGGTAGGGCGTGGTTTGCACATCCTTGGGCGGCGGGCTGGTTTTGGCGGGCTGCACCGGTGCGCCGCGGGAGGCGAGGTCGGCGTCCGGGTCCAGCGGCTGGCCGGAGGTGTCCTGCGCTTCGCCGGCGGGGGCTTCCGGGGTCTGCATGGGCGCGTAGTAATTGCGCTGCCGCAGTTCTGCCGGGTCCAGCCCCAGATCATGGGCGATGTGGTCCATCACCCGTTCGATCCCCACCATCCCTTGCGGGCCGCCAAAGCCGCGGTAGGCGGTGGCGCTTTGCCGGTTGGTGCGCAGGCGATGGCTTTCGATGCGGACATTCGGGATCAGATAGGCATTGTCGGCGTGCAGCATGGCGCGGTCGGCAACCGGCAGAGACAGGTCCTGCGCCCAGCCGCAGTCCACCAGGTGCAGGAACTCGACACCCTGCAGGCGGCCATCACCGTCAAACCCGGCGCGGTAGGAGATGCGGAAAGCGTGGCGCTTGCCGGTGATCACCATGTCGTCGTCGCGGTCATAGCGCATCTTGCAGGGCTTGCCGGTCAGCCGGGCGGCAACGGCGCAGGCGACGGCCAAGGCGTTGCCCTGGCTTTCCTTGCCGCCAAAGCCGCCGCCCATGCGGCGGGTCTCAACCCGGACGGCGTGCATCGGCAGTCCGATCGCCTCCGCCACCTTGTGCTGGATCTCGGTCGGGTGCTGGGTGGAGGAATGGACGTGCATGCCGCCATCCTCCTGCGGCAGCGCTAAGGCCGCCTGGCCTTCGAGGTAGAAATGCTCCTGGCCGCCCAGCTCGAACCTGCCCTCGACCCTGTGCGGGGCGGCATCAATGGCTTTGGCGGCGTCGCCCTTGTGATAGATGCGCGGGCCTTCCTCGAACCGGCTGTCGGCGGCGAGTGCGGCGTCGAGGGTCAGGAGGGCAGGTTCTTCCTTGTAATCCACCTTGCCCTTGCGGGCGGCGATGCGGGCATTGAGGTGGCTGTCGGCCACCACCAGGAATACCGGCTGGCCGACATAATTGACGGTGCCGGCCGCCAGCAGCGGCTCGTCGTGGATCGAGGGGGAGACGTCATTGGCAAAGGGCAGCCCCTTGGCGGTCAGCACTGCCACGACGCCGGGGCTTTGCTGCACGCCGCTGAGGTCCATGGCCGCGACATGGCCGCGGGCAATGGGGGAGAGGCCGAAGGCCAGATGCAGCGTGCCGGCAGGCGAGGGGATGTCGTCGACATAACGGGCGGCGCCGGTCACATGCAGCCGGGCGGAGTCATGGGGGAGGGGTTTGGAAACACTCATGGCCGCACCTCCAGCACCGAGACCGGCTGGCCGTTCAGGTCGGCGAAATAGCGGAGCAGCATATTGCGCGCGGTCTCCAGCCGGTATCCGGCAGAGGCGCGCATGTCGGTCATCGGGGTGAAATCCTGGTCGAAGGCCGCCGCGGCGGCCTGGATTGTGGCCTCATTCCAGGGCTGTCCGGTCAGGGCCGCTTCGACGTTTGCGGCGCGTTTCGGGATGCCCGCCATGCCGCCAAAGGCGATGCGGGCGGCGGAGATCTTGCCGTTCATCACGGTCATGTTGAAGGCGCCGAGCACGGCGGAGATGTCCTGGTCGAAGCGTTTCGACAGCTTGTAGACCTTGAGCGCATCGGGCTGGCGCGGGAAGCTGACGGCCTCGACGAACTCACCCGGGCCACGGTCCTGCCTGCCGTAGTCGAGGAAGAAGTCCTCCAGCGGCAATTCGCGGCGGCTGTCCCCCTTGCGCAGGTGCAGGGTGGCGCCGAGGGCGATCAGCGCGGGCGGGGTGTCGCCGATGGGGGAGCCGTTGGCGATATTGCCGCCCACGGTGGCGGCGGCGCGGATCTGCTGGGAGGCAAAGCGGCGCAGCATTTCGGCAAAGGACGGGTGCAGCGGCTCCATCGCTGTGCGCAGATCGTTCATGTCTGCCATGGCTTTGATGCGGACGGTGCTGTCCGTGACCTCGATCCCCTTGAGGTCATCGCAGCCGCCGAGGAAGATCATCTGCGGCAGGTGGCGGAGCTGCTTGGTGACCCAGAGGCCGACGTCGGTGGCGCCTGCGACCAGGGTGGCGTCGGGGCGGCGTTCAAAAAGGTCAGCCAGTTCATCGGCGGAACCCGGCAGCATAGGGGGCGCTGCCCCCCGGCCTGCGGCCTCCCCCCGGGATATTTCCGGCCAGATGAAGGACCCTTCCTGTGCGATCCAGTCCGGGACCGGGGCATCCTTGGCCGCCTCGGCAGCGCGGATGATCGGGGCGTAGCCGGTGCAGCGGCACAGGTTGCCCGCCAGCTGGTCGTCAAAATCCGTGGCGCCGTTGGCATGGGCCGTGACCATCGACATGATGAAACCGGGGGTGCAGAAGCCGCATTGGCTGCCGTGGTGATCGACCATCGCCTGCTGCACGGGGTGCAGGCTGCCGTCCGGGCCTGAGGCGCCCTCGACAGTGCGCACCGACTTGCCCTGCAGCTGCGGCAGGAACAGGATGCAGGCGTTCAGGGCCTTCGATCCGCGTGAATCGGTGACCATGACAGTGCAGGCGCCGCAATCGCCTTCGTTGCAGCCCTCCTTGGTGCCGGTGAGGCCCTGTTCCTCGCGCAGCCAGTCCAGCAGCGTCACTGTTGGGCTTGCGTCCGTGATGCGGACCGTTTCACCGTTCAGACGAAAGGTGAGTGCCATCTTCCCGAGACCCGCCGCGTTACCCCGTTGACCCGATGTGCCACCCTTCGATGCGGCGTAGAAGGCGCGGCGGGCTGTTTGTTGCTTGCTGGTTCCAGCCTAGGGAGCATCCCCTTGTCAAAGCAAGGAAAACCGCTGCCGCACTGCAGTATTCTGCGGCGCAATAAAGTTGCGGCATTCAGGGCTATGCTGTTATTATTTATGCTTTTTAGCCGTATCTTTGCGCAGGGCGCGGCTGGGGCGCGAAACAGCTTCAAAAAAATCCTGAAAATATCCGCGGACCGTTCCACTATTCCGGGAGACGGGCCGTGCAGTTCGCCCGTTCACCCCGCTGCGGCAATACGATAGCGTGGCGGCATGACAAGCTCTCCCCGATTCATTCATCTGCGCACCCATACCGAATACTCTCTGCTGGAGGGGGCCGTGCGGCTGAAGAAGCTGCCGGACCTGTGCAAGACGCACGGCATGCCCGCGATTGCGGTGACCGACACCAACAACCTGTTCTCGGCGCTGGAGTTTTCGGTGTCGGCGAGCGGCGCCGGGGTGCAGCCGATCATCGGCTGCCAGGTCGATCTGCGGTTCACCGAGCCGGCGCCCGGCGAAAGGCCCAAGCCGCCCGCGCCGCTGGTGCTGCTGGCCCAGAGCGAGGCCGGGTATGAGCATCTGATGAAGCTGAACTCTTGCCTGTATCTGCGGCAGGGGGGCGAGCTGCCGCATGTGACGCTGGAGGAGCTGGAGAGCCATTCCGAAGGCGTGATCTGCCTGAGCGGCGGGCCGGACGGGCCGGTTGGGCGGCTGTTGCAGATGGGCCAGCGCCCGGCGGCGGAAGCGTTGATGCAGCGGCTGAAGGCAATCTTCCCGGACCGTTTGTATGTGGAACTGCAGCGCCATCCGGGTGAGCACGGCCAGCCGGAGGCGGAGAAACAGACAGAGCGCGGCCATGTGGAAATGGCCTATGCCATGGGCCTGCCGCTGGTCGCCACCAATGACGTCTATTTCCCCAGCACGGAGATGTTCGAGGCGCATGACGCGATGATCTGCATCGCGGAGGGCGCCTATGTCGACCAGGTGGAGCCGCGGCGGCGGCTGACCGCGCAGCATTACTTCAAAAGCCAGGAGGAAATGGTTGCGCTGTTTGCCGACCTGCCCGAGGCGATTGAGAACACGGTGGAGATCGCCAAGCGCTGCGCCTTCATGGCCTATAGGCGCGACCCGATCCTGCCGAAGTTCGCCGATGACGAGGTGGCCGAGCTGCGCCGCATCGCCAACGAGGGCCTGCAGCAGCGTCTGGCGGTGATCCCGCACGCGGTGAGCGTCGAGGAATACCAGGCGCGGCTCGACTTCGAGCTGGGCATCATCGAGGGCATGGGGTTTCCCGGCTACTTCCTGATCGTTGCCGACTTTATCCAGTGGGCCAAGGACCACGACATTCCGGTGGGGCCGGGGCGGGGGTCCGGTGCGGGCTCTTTGGTGGCCTATGCGCTGACGATTACCGACCTTGATCCGCTGCGGTATTCACTGCTGTTCGAACGCTTCTTGAACCCGGAACGGGTGTCGATGCCTGACTTCGACATCGACTTCTGCATGGACCGCCGGGAAGAGGTGATCAAATACGTGCAGGAGAAATACGGCAGAGATAAAGTCGGGCAGATCATCACCTTTGGCGCGCTTCTGTCCAAGGCGGCGGTGCGCGACATGGGGCGGGTTCTGCAGATGCCCTATGGCCAGGTGGACCGGCTGTCGAAGCTGATCCCGGTCGAGGGCGTGAAGCCGATGTCCATCGCCGACGCGCTGAAGGAAGAGCCGCGGCTGAGCGAGGAAGCCCGCAATGAGCCGGTGGTGGACCGGCTGCTGACCTATGGCCAGCAGGTGGAGGGGCTCTTGCGCTCTGCCGGTACTCACGCGGCGGGCGTGGTGATCGGCGACCGGCCGCTGGATGCGCTGGTGCCGCTTTACCGCGATCCGCGGTCCGACATGCCTGCGACCCAGTTCAATATGAAATGGGTGGAGCAGGCGGGGCTGGTGAAGTTCGACTTCCTCGGCCTCAAGACCCTGACCGTCATTCAGAACGCGATGGATCTGATCTTCCAGTCGGGGCGCGACCTGCATATCGCCGCCGATGGCACCCAGCTTTATGAGCCGCCGGAGGGGGCGGAGAACCAGATCAACGCCATTCCGTTGGATGACAAGGTCACCTACGACCTGTATTCCCGCGCCAAGACGGTGGCGGTGTTCCAGGTGGAATCCACCGGCATGATGGATGCGCTGAAGCGCATGAAGCCCACCTGTATCGAGGACATCGTGGCGCTGGTGGCGCTGTACCGTCCCGGCCCGATGGAAAACATCCCGGTCTATTGCGAGGTGAAGAACGGCCAGCGCGAGATCACCTCTGTCCACCCGCTGATCGACCACATTCTGGAGGAAACCCAAGGCATCATCGTCTATCAGGAACAGGTGATGCAGATCGCCCAGGTGATGGCGAACTACACGCTGGGCGGTGCGGACCTGTTGCGCCGGGCGATGGGTAAGAAGATCAAGGAGGCGATGGACGCCGAGCGCCCGAAGTTCGAAAAGGGCGCGGCGGAAAACGGGGTTCCCGCCAAGAAGGCCTCGGAGGTGTTCGACCTTCTGGAGAAATTCGCCAACTACGGTTTCAACAAATCGCACGCGGCGGCCTATGCGGTGGTGAGCTATCAGACCGGCTGGCTCAAGGCGAACCACCCGGTGGAGTTCATGGCGGGCGTCATGAACTGCGATATCCATCTGACCGACAAGCTGGCGATCTACTTCGAGGAAGTGAAGAAGGGGCTGGGGCTGAAATACGTGCCGCCCTGCGTCAACCGCTCGCTGGCGACCTTCAACGTGGTGAACGGCGAACTGGTCTATGCGCTGGGCGCGCTGAAGAACGTCGGTTTGGACGTGATGCGGCTGGTGACCGAGGCGCGCAAGGAGGGCGGATATGACAGGCCCTTTGTCAATGTCTTCGACTTTGCCCGCCGGGTGAATCTCAAGAAGGTCGGCAAGCGGCCCCTGGAGATGCTGGCAAGGGCGGGGGCCTTTGACCAGCTCGATTCCAACCGCCGCCGGGTGTTTGAGAGCCTTGGCGCGCTGGTCGATTACTCCGCCGCGGTGCATGACCAGCGGAACTCGAACCAGGTGTCGCTGTTCGGCGAGGCGGGCGAGGACCTGCCGGAGCCGCGGCTGCCCAATGTGCCGGACTGGCTGCCGGCCGAGCGGCTGAGCGAGGAGTTCAAGGCGATTGGCTTCTACCTGTCGGGCCATCCGTTGGACGATTATATGCCGGCGCTGAAACGCAAGAAGGTGATGACGCTGGACGAGGTCACCGCCAAGGCCGAGCGCGGGCCCTTCATGGCCAAGATGGCCGGTGTCGTGGCCGGGCGGCAGGAGCGGAAGTCAGCCCGCGGCAACCGCTTTGCGTTTGCCCAGCTCAGCGACCCTTCGGGCGCCTATGAGGTGACGCTGTTCTCCGAGGTGCTGGAGAAGTCCCGCGAGTTCCTGGAGACCGGCGCCAAGGTGGTGATCACCGCCGAGGCGACGATGGAGAGCGACCAGCTGAAACTGCTGGTGCGCTCTGTCGGGCCGGTGGACAGCGCCATTGCAGATGCCGGGCGCAGTTCGCTGCGGGTGTATCTGAGCGATGCCGGCGCCGTCGGAACCGTGGCGCAGGTGCTGGAGGATGCCAAGGCGGCGGCCCGCAACGCATCGCGCGGCGAGGTCTACATGTACCTGCAGGACCCCGGCCTGCCCGGTGACGTGGAGATGGATCTGGGCCAGGCGTTCCCGATCAATCCGCAGATCAAGGGGGCGCTGAAATCGCTGGACGGCGTGATGGATGTAGAGGAGATTTGAGGCTGCGCGAGGCGCCCGGTGCCTCCGGCGGGAGGGCTGCGGCTGCCGTGCGGCCTTGCGCGTGAAATAAAATTAGCAACTTATGCCGCGCTGACCGCGTTGCATATTCAGATGGTTCAGGCCGACATCGGTTCCGCCATAGGACTGGAGAGTGCCGCAGTGCAAACATTGTTGGATTTCGGGGAGTACATGCCGCACGGCATGTGCCTGCTTTGGGAACCCTGGCTGCTGATCCTTTGGGCCGGCTCTGACCTTCTGATCTTCCTCGCCTACTTTGCCATCCCCTTGGCCCTGTTTAAGGTTTTGCGGCAGCGCAAGGACTTGAAACACCGCGGGCTGGTGCTGCTGTTTGCCTCCTTCATTCTTCTGTGCGGCCTGACCCATGCGGTGTCCATCCTGACGCTTTGGTGGCCGGCCTATCCGGCGCAAGGCCTGCTGAAGCTGGCCACCGCGCTGGTCTCGGCAACCACCGCGGTGGTGTTGTTCAAGCTGGTTCCGGTGCTTGTCGCGATACCGAGCCGCCGCGAACTGGAGCATGTCAACGGCAGGCTGCTGGAGGAAGTGGCCGCGCATGAGGAGACCCTTGACGTGCTGCGGCAGGCCCGGGATGAGCTGGAAATCCTGGTCGAGAAACGCACCGCCGAACTGCGGGACGTCAATGCCAAACTGGCGGTGACGGCGCGGGAAGCGGTGCACCGGAGCCACAATATGATTGCGGTGGTGTCGTCGATGGCGCGGCAAAGCGCGCGCGGCGTATCGGACGTGACCGACTTCGTCAGCACCTTCACCGGGCGTCTGAACGCGCTGGCCTCTGCCACCCAGACCGTCATGCAGGAGCCCTCCGGCGCCTCGGCGGATCTGGGAAGCGTGGTCCGGGCGCAGCTGGAGCCGGTGCTGCTGAGCTTCGGCGACAGGATGACGGTCAGCGGTCCCGAGGTGACGACCGGTTCGGAAGCGGCGCAGCAGATCAGCCTGGCGCTGCACGAGCTGGCGACCAATGCGCAAAAGTACGGCGCGGCCGACGGCGAGGATGCGCGCATCCGGGTGTCCTGGTCTGTCCGCGGGGAGGATGGCGCGCAGAACCGCCTGCGGCTGCGGTGGGAAGAGGATCTTTGCCATGAACCGGGCATGCCGGTGAACGGCACCGGAAGAACCGGGTTCGGCACCCGGCTGCTGACCCAGATCGTGCCATCCATGCTGCAGGGGGAGGCCAGCCGGACGGTGGAGGGCGGCAAGCTGATCTATGAGCTGGACGTTCCGCTGTCGGCCCTAGCCGAAGGGGAGAGCCAGGCCGAGAACGTGCAGCTTGCCACGCGCCTGACGGCACAGGGCTTTGGCTTGGCCTAGGCCTGCCAGGCGCTCCGGGCAGCGATTTTATTCCAAAATTCTTCCGCCGTTTGCGGCAGGCGTCAGTAATGCGGCGGGCGTTCGTCAGCGAAGACCACGCCGCCGCCGCCGTCCTGCTGGCGTTCGGCCTCGCGCTGCATCAGCATGGCGACGCGGCGGGTCAGCACGTCGATCTCCTGCTGCTGGCGGGCGATCACATCGCTCATCTCCTCCACGCTGCGGGTCAGGTGGGCGATTTGCTCTTCCAGATGCTGCATGAGGTGTCTCCTGGGTTCTGAAGCTGCTCTTAAAGGAGCGGAGTTGAAAAGCAAAGGACCGCCCCGCCGCGAGGCCGGGCTGCGTCATGCTGAAAGCATGCCTCCGGCATGATCCGCCCCCCACGGGGCGGCGCAGCCCTTATGTCTCAACGATGAACTGCGGCGTTGCCTCCGCCGCCTTCGTCTTGCTGTTGCGGCCCGCTTCCGCTAGACCGCCGGGCGAGTGAAACCGCTACCCGTGAGGAGGCCTCAGATGGCCAAAGTGAAGAAACAGCCCCGCCCCAAGGCGCAGACGCCGAAGGGGTTCCGTGACTATTTCGGTGCGGAGGTGACCCAGCGCAGCGAGATGCTGCGGGCCATCGCGGGTGTGTATCATCATTACGGGTTCGAGGCGCTGGAGTCCTCGGCGGTGGAAACCGTTGAGGCGCTGGGCAAATTCCTGCCCGATGTGGACCGCCCGAACGAAGGCGTGTTTGCCTGGCAGGAGACCGAGGACGACGGCAACGGCGACTGGATGGCGCTGCGCTATGACCTGACGGCGCCCTTGGCGCGGGTTTACGCGCAGCACCGCAACGACCTGCCGACGCCCTACCGCCGCTATGCGATGGGGCCGGTCTGGCGCAATGAGAAGCCGGGGCCGGGCCGGTTCCGCCAGTTCTACCAGTGCGATGCGGATACCGTGGGCAGCGCCTCGATGGCGGCTGACGCGGAGATCTGCGCGATGCTGTCCGACACGCTGGAGACCGTCGGCATTCCACGCGGCGATTACCTGGTGCGGGTCAATAACCGCAAGGTGCTGAACGGCGTGCTGGAGGCGATGGGCCTGGGTGACGGCGATGCCAAGCGCGACGACGTGCTGCGCACCATCGACAAGTTCGACAAGGTGGGCGAAGCGGGTGTACGCGAATTGCTGACCAAGGGCCGCCTGGATGCTTCCGGTGCCTTCATCGACGGCGTTGGCCTGTCGGACGATCAGGCGGCGCCGGTGCTGGCGTTCCTGACCTCCAAGGCGGCGGAGGCGGCGGGCACCATCGCCAACCTGCGCGCGGCGGTGGGCGACAGCAAGATCGGCCAGGAGGGCATTGCCGAGCTGGAGCAGATCGGCGAGCTGCTGGCCGCGGGCGGCTACGGCAAGGACCGGATCGAGATCGACCCCTCGGTGGTGCGCGGGCTGGGCTATTACACCGGGCCGGTGTTCGAGGCGGAGCTGACCTTCGAGATCCTCGACGAGAAGGGCCGCAAGCGGCAGTTCGGCTCGGTCTCGGGCGGCGGGCGCTATGACGGGCTGGTCAAGCGCTTCACCGGGCAGGAAGTGCCTGCGGTGGGGGTCTCGGTCGGTGTTGACCGTCTGCTGGCGGCGCTGCACGCCAAGGGGCGGCTGACGGCGGAGGCCACAGGCCCCGTTGTGGTCACCGTGATGGACCGTGACCGGATGGCGGATTACCAGGCGATGGTGGCGGAGCTGCGCAATGCGGGCATCCGCGCCGAGGTCTATCTGGGCAACCCCAAGAACTTCGGCAACCAGCTGAAATATGCGGACAAGCGGAATTCGCCGGTCGCGGTGATCGAAGGCGGCGACGAGAAGGCCAATGGCGTTGTGCAGATCAAGGACCTGATCCTGGGCGCCAAGATCGCCGAAAGCGCCACCCTGGAAGAGTGGAAGGAACGCCCGAGCCAGTTTGAGGTGCCGCGCAGCGAACTGGTGGCCAAGGTGCGTGAAATCCTGGACGGGCAGGGCTGATCATGACGCTCCGTTCTGACATTCAGGCCCGCGCGGCCCAGCTGCGGGTCCGCTTCGAGGCTGCTGGCGCGCAGGTGGTGGACACGCCATTGCTGCAGCCCGCCGGCACTTTGCTGGATCTTTATGGCGAGGACATCCGTGCCCGCGCCTATGTGACCACCGACGCCCTGCGCGGCGAGCAGATGCTGCGCCCGGACTTCACCGTGCCGGTGGTGGAGGCGCATATGCGCCACGGGGCGGAGCCTGCGCGCTATACCTATTCGGGCGAGGTGTTCCGCCGGCAGGAGCATTTTCCGGACCGGCCCAACGAATATCTGCAGGTCGGCTATGAGGTGTTCGAGCGCAACGATGCGGCGGCGGCGGATGCCGAGGTGTTTTCGCTGTTTGCGCTGCAGGTGCGCGGGTTGCCCTTGCGGGCGGCGACCGGCGACATCGGCATTCTGATGGCCGCCGTGCAGGGCCTCAACACCACGGAGAAGCGCAAGGCGGCGCTGATGCGGCACATCTGGCGGCCGCGCCGGTTCCGCTCCTTGCTGGACCGGTTTGCGGGCCGTGCCCCGGTGCCGGAAAGCCGAAGAAAACTGCTGTCGACCGAGGGCGATCTGACCGGCTCCGCGGTGGAGCTGGGCAAGCGCCGCGCGGCGGAAGTGCAGGCGCGGGTCGAGGCGCTGCGCGAGGATGCCAAGGCGCCGCCGATTGCCGAGCATGAGCTGCTGGCGCTGGAGGCGCTGATGGCGGTGCGGGAAACGGTGCCTTATGCGCTGGAGCAGATGCACGACATTGCCGTGGACCTGCCGCAGATCAGCCAGGCGCTGGACCGGCTGGATGCGCGCACCGCAGCGATGAAGGCGCGCGGCGTGGATGTGGAGAACCTGGACTTCGAGGCCTCCTACGGGCGCACCTCGATGGAGTATTACGACGGGTTTGTCTTTGGCTTCTACGCCGAGGCGCGGCCGGATCTGCCGCCGGTGGCCAGCGGCGGGCGCTATGACGCTCTGACCCGGCAGCTGGGCGACGGCGCGGAGATCCCGGCAGTGGGCGGCGTTCTGCGCCCGGACCTGATGCTGCAGCTGGAGGAGTCCCGCGCATGACCTTGAAGCTGGGGGTGCCGTCCAAGGGGCGGCTGATGGAAAAGACGTTCGACTGGTTTGCCAAGCGCGGCGTGACGCTGTCGCGTACCGGCTCCGACCGGGAATATGCCGGCGCGGTCGAGGGCGTGTCGAACATGGAGCTGGTGCTGCTGTCGGCGGGGGAGATCCCGCGCGAGCTGGCGGCGGGGCGCATTCACCTGGGCGTTACCGGCACCGATCTGGTGCAGGAGAAGCTGCCGCGGTTCGAACAGCAGGTCGAGGAGCTGGCGGAGCTGGGGTTCGGCCATGCCGACCTGGTGCTGGCGGTGCCGCAGTTCTGGATCGACGTGGACACGCTGGATGATCTGGACGCGGTTGCCTCGGCGTTCCGGGCGCAGCATGGCCACCGGCTGCGGATCGCCACCAAGTACCACCGGCTGGTGCGGGAGTTCCTGACCGATGCCGGGGTGGCGGATTACCAGCTGGTCGACAGCCAGGGCGCAACCGAGGGCACGGTGAAGAACGAAACCGCCGAGATGGTGGCCGATATCACCTCCACCGGCGAGACGCTGCGGGCCAACCACCTGAAGCTGCTGAGCGACGGCCTGGTGCTGAAGTCGCAGGCGACCCTGTGGCGCAGCCGGGTGGCGAAATACGCGGCACAGGACAAGGCGGCGCTGAATACGCTGCTGGATTTCCTGGAAAAGCGCGTCTGAGCGCGGCGGCCTGACTTCACCGCCAGTGCCATACGCTCAAGAAACCGTGATCATAGCGTGATGCCTTTCTCCGGCGCCCGGGTTTAAATCCGCGGCGCCGGCCTTAGCTGGGGTGGGGTACACTCCAACTGAAAGGACAGGCTATGAAGATACTAATGGTTTTGACGTCGCACGATCAGCTGGGGGACACCGGGGAGAAAACCGGTTTCTGGCTGGAGGAATTCGCCGCGCCCTATTACGTGCTGCGCGATGCCGGCGCCGAGGTCACCCTGGCCTCGCCCGCAGGCGGCCAGCCGCCGCTGGACCCGAAATCGGACTCTGAGGACGCCCAGACCGATGCCACCCGGCGGTTCAAGCAGGATGATGCCGCCCAGAAAGCGCTTGCCAATACGGTGAAACTGTCCGGTGTCGATGCGGGTCAGTTCGATGCGGTCTTTTATCCCGGCGGCCACGGCCCGCTGTGGGATCTGGCCGAGAGTGCGGACAGCCGCAAACTGCTGGAAAGCTTTGCCGCCGCGGACCGGCCTATCGGGGCCGTCTGCCACGCGCCGGGTGTTTTCCGCCACGTCAAAGGCAGCGATGGCGAACCGCTGGTCAAGGGCCGCCGCGTGACCGGCTTCACCAATGGCGAGGAAGAGGGTGTGGGCCTGACGGATGTGGTGCCCTTCCTGGTCGAAGACATGCTGAAGGACAAAGGCGCCGATTACCGCAAGGGCGATGACTGGGCCTCTTACGTCGAAGTCGACGGCAAGCTGGTCACCGGCCAGAACCCGGCCTCCTCGGAAGCGGCCGCCAAGGAACTGCTGGCCTTGCTGAAGTAATCCCGGCCGGGGCTGCGGGGCAGGCGGGGCGCCGTCTGCCCTGGCGGCTGCCGCCAGGACCGGGGCAGGGGGCTCAGATCACGCCGATTTCGGCCAGCGCCTGCGACAGCTCCGGCGGCAGCGGCTCTTCCTGGCTTTTGCCTGCGGGCAGGTCAGCGGGCGATTCTTCGGGCTTCAGGTAGCGCCAGCCCTGGAACGGGCGTTTTTGCGCCGTATGGGTGCGGTGGATCTCCGGATCCAGCACGATGGCGCAGCGGCGGATGCCGTCCTCGCCCGTCACCTCATCGAGCCGCAGGATGCGCTGACGGCATTGGATCAGCCCCTTGATCACCCAGTAGATCGAGCCGCCGTTCAGGATTTCGGCCTCGCGCTTGGGCCACATGCGGGTGACATGGCGGGGCAGGCCGCCGGGCAGGTCTTTGCGGCGCATCGCTTGCCAGGCCTTCAGGCTTTCGACGCTTTCGGTGCCCACCGAAAGCTTCACAAGATTCACGCGTTTATCCACAGGTTCCCCACAGAGTCGTCCAGAGTTCTGACAGTATATAGTAGTTTACTGATCGCTGGCTTCAAGGTATTGTGTTCCTCCACGCTTTTGCTGCAAGAAAGCATTAACAATTTGCGGATTCGCTGCCGGGGGAAATCCCCGGTGCCGGAGCCGCTTTTCCGGCGCTTGGACGCCAACACGACACAAGTACGACTCAAAGGACCGACATATGAGCCGCTTTGCCGCCCCCATCGCCGAGCAGATCTGGGATATGAAGTACCGTTTCAAGCAGGCCGATGGCGCGCCGATCGACGTGACCGTCGAGGACACCTGGCGGCGGATCGCGCGGGATCTGGCGCGGGCGGAGAAAAAGCCGGACGCGTGGGAAGAGAAATTCTATGCCGCGCTGGAGGATTTCAAATACCTGCCCGCGGGCCGGATCACCGCGGGCGCAGGCACCGCGCGTCAGGTGACCCTGTTCAACTGCTTTGTGATGGGCACCATCCCGGACAGCATGTCGGGCATTTTCGACATGCTGAAAGAGGCGGCGCTGACGATGCAGCAGGGCGGCGGCATCGGCTATGACTTCTCGACCATCCGGCCGCGCGGCGCCGATGTGAAGGGCGTGGCTGCGGATGCCTCCGGTCCCTTGTCGTTCATGGATGTGTGGGACGCGATGTGCCGCACCATCATGTCTGCCGGCTCGCGCCGCGGCGCAATGATGGCGACCATGCGCTGCGACCACCCGGATATCGAGCAGTTCATCACCGCCAAATCCGACGCCGCGCGCCTGCGCATGTTCAACATGTCGGTGCTGGTCACCGATGCCTTCATGGAAGCGGTGAAGGCTGACGGCTCCTGGGAGCTGCAGTTCGACGGCAAGGTCTATCACACCGTCGAGGCGCGCGACCTGTGGAACAAGATCATGCAGGCGACCTATGACTATGCCGAGCCGGGCGTGATCTTCATCGACCGCATCAACAAGGCCAACAACCTCAACTACATCGAGACCATCTGCGCCACCAACCCCTGCGGCGAGCAGCCGCTGCCGCCCTACGGCGCCTGCCTGCTCGGCTCGATCAACATGGCGCGGCTGGTGGCCAGCCCGTTTGAAAAAGACGCGCATCTGGACCAGGACGCGATGCAGGAGCTGGTCGCCACCGCGGTACGCATGATGGACAATGTGGTCGACGTGTCCAAGTTCCCGCTGGACGCGCAGGCGGAGGAGGCCCGGAACAAGCGCCGGATCGGCCTGGGGGTCACCGGTCTCGCCGATGCGCTCTTGATGCTGGGGCTGGAATACGGCTCCGACGAGGCGGCGCGTCAGACCGACGAATGGCTGCACGCGATCGCCCGCGCCGCCTATCTGGCGTCGGTGGACCTGGCCAAGGAAAAGGGCGCCTTCCCGCTGTTTGATGCCGAGAAGTACCTGAACTCCGGCAACATGCTGAACATGGACGAGGACGTGCGCGACGCCATCCGCGAGCACGGTATCCGCAACGCGCTGCTGACCTCGATCGCGCCGACCGGCACCATTTCGCTTTATGCAGGCAACGTGTCCTCGGGTATCGAGCCGGTGTTTGCCTATGCCTATACCCGCAAGGTGCTGCAGAAGGACGGCTCCCGCACCGAGGAGGAAGTGGTCGACTACGCGGTTCAGATGTTCCGCGAGAAGTTCGGCGCCGACGCCAAGCTGCCCGATTACTTCGTCAACGCCCAGACGCTTTCGCCCGCGGCCCACGTAAAGATGCAGGCGGCGGCACAGAAATGGATCGACTCGTCGATCTCCAAGACCATCAACTGCCCGGAAGACATCTCTTTCGACGACTTCAAGGACGTCTACATGCAGGCCTGGGACCAGGGTTGCAAGGGCTGCACCACCTACCGCCCGAATGACGTGACCGGATCGGTCCTGACGGTGAGCGAGAGCGCCGATACCGCGCCGGGCGAGACCGCCAAGGCGCCGCATGAGAGCGATTTCGACGAGAACGGGGCCGAGGTCGTCTACATGTCCGAGCCTCTGGACCGCCCGCAGTCGCTGGAGGGCCATACCTACAAGCTGAAGTGGCCGGATTCTGAGCACGCGATCTACCTGACCATCAACGACATCATCATCAACGGCCACCGCCGCCCGTTCGAGGTCTTCATCAATTCCAAGAACATGGAGCATTATGCCTGGACCCTGGCGCTGACCCGGATGATCTCGGCGGTGTTCCGCCGCGGCGGCGACGTGTCTTTTGTGGTCGAGGAGCTGAAAGCGGTGTTCGACCCGCGCGGCGGTGCCTGGGTGCAGGGCAAGTACATCCCCTCGATCCTGGCCGCGATCGGCGGCGTGATCGAGACGCATCTGGTCAAGACCGGTTTCCTGGAGGGCGAGGGCATGGGCCTGAAGTCCGACCCGCAGGCGCAAGTGGTGAACCTGAACCAGCCCCGCGGCAAGGCCTGCCCAAGCTGCGGCCAGTACGACATGCAGATGGTCGAAGGCTGCATGACCTGCCGCAGCTGCGGCCACTCGAAGTGCGGGTGAGGGGTAAGCAGTGCTGTTGTTCGGTGTATGACCCGCGAAAACGTGCCCATTTTGGGGTTTTCTGACCATTCCGACACGGGTTTAATGACCACCGGCCGCGACGCGGCCGGTGGTTTCTTTTTAAAACAATGGCATAGGGGGCGGTTGCCTTTTGCCTGCTGACGAGACCGGTTCGCCTGAACAAGCCCGCTCAGCCTGTTGACTGAAGCCGCTGTTATGAGCAGGACTGAAGTGCAAACCTGGCCAGGTTCTTTCCTTCACTTACCCGAGCACAGCCTGTGCAATCGGGAGCCAGACGGCGCAGTGCGCCGGGAAAGGGCCAGCTATGTCCAAGATCAAATTCATCGACGCAGAGTTCCTAGATGCCGACAAAGAACGTCGGGCAATACGGCGGCGCCTGGAGCGGTTTCTGAAAGAGCGGCGCGTATCAGAGCGCGGCGTTGTGCCTCCGGAACCGGAGGATCCGGAGGACGTCCTGCGGTGGGAAACAGACTTGATGCAGGTTCGTTTCGAGCGCGAAGTTCAGGACCGCATAGACCGCCGGGTGATCAGGCTGGCGGAGCGGCGGGACGCGGCTGCAGGCCTCGCCCACCTGAAGCGCGATGACCGAAGGGCACTCGAGGTTCTGCGCAACGGGGTGAGCCTGATCAGGATCCGGACAGAAGACCAAGTGGATGAAATCGCCGCTGGTATTCATGCCGACATGCCCTGGATGGCACCTGCGACGGATCTCCTTTGGAAATCGATGCGGCGATCAGTCCGCAATGGGGATTCGGGCTTTCGCTTGCCTCCGGTGCTGCTGGACGGACCCCCGGGAATTGGCAAGAGCATGTGGGCCCGTCAGCTGAGCACAGCACTTGGTGTGCCCCGCTGTGGCGTAGAGGCGACGGCAGAGCAGGCGTCGTTCGGCATCGTGGGCTCCCAGCGCGGCTGGGCCAACGCACAGCCGGGACGCCCTTTGATGACGATCCTGAAGCACCTGATCGCGAACCCGATTGTCGTTGTGGATGAGGTGGAGAAGGCGGGAGTTGCGACTTCGACAAAAGGGAACAGCTTTGGACTTGCCGAGGGACTGCTGTCCCTCTTGGAGCCATCTTCGGCGGCATCATGGCAATGCCCCTACTATCAGGTCGGGTTCGACATGTCCTGGATCAGCTGGGTGCTGACCAGCAACACCTTAACAACCTTGCCAGCTCCTCTGTTAAGCCGCCTGGAGGTCATAAAGCTGTCACCTGTCCCGGTGCCTGACCTGGTAGCCTTTGCCCGCCGTGAGGGTGGCAGGCGCGGGTTGGCACAAGCGTCTGTCGAGGCCGTAGTCGAGGTGCTGGAGATTTCTGGTCAGACAGCGCCGTTGAGCCTGCGGCATGTCATCCGGATGCTCACTCGGGGGGAAGCGTTGGAGGCGGCTCGGCTTCTTCATTGAACATGCAATTTCTTTAAACGTAGAGCTTTGTTGGAAGGAGCCGCATATGGCCAGCCGAAATCATTACATCACTGTTGAAGCGCAGCGCATCATGGAGCGGTTTCCCGAGGTGTATGGGCCTCCGCCTTGGAGCATCAAGAAGACAAGCCTCGCTTGGGGCTTCGCCTGTGGCGAGGGCTGGTATCCTCTGATTGAGCGCCTTAGTGCAGATCTCGCCGACATCATACGTGAGGATGGTCTGACACGCTTCCGGGCGCAGCAGGTTAAACAGAAACTGGGTGAGTTGCGGTTCTATGAGCGCGGCGGCAACGAGCGCACCGCCTATCGGATAGCTCAGGCCCAGATGGAAGCTGCGAAGACCTGTGAGCATTGCGGTACTCGGTCGGCCCAGAAGAAATCCCTCGGCGGCTGGCTAACAACCACATGCGATGCCTGCGCGGTGCGGCTATTGAGGTCTCGATCTTAGCAGGAGCAGCACCCCTAATTGCTTATGGTGGCATGCTCTGAGCCTTTAAGTGTCTCCTACTGCTTGTAGACATGCTGTAGGCGTGAAGGCTGGTAGCCAACTTCCCGTATTCGGACATCCCACTTGGCGTAGGAGATGGCGTGGTTCAGCACAGATGACGCTGGGCTTAGCAGGAATGTCAGCGTTGCGCAGGAAGCGCCCATTGCAAACTCGGCCGTTGACGCAGCCAGCCGAGGTTTTCTGCTGCGGCGCGGCCCGCCGTTACGGTCGTTCGCTGCGACTGCGAGGTTTTGCAGCTGGTGAGCTCACACAGTGCGGGACTAAGCTGCCATTGCGCAGCACAGTTCAGCTAGCTGAGATCACCGCTTCTTTTGTTGGCGCAGTCAATCCAGTCAGAGGCAAAATCGACTAGAGATCGAAAATCGCATATCTTGCAATCCGCACCTCCGAATTTCCCGAAAGAAACAGCGTCGGTCTTTTCGAACGCCTCACCCACTGCAGGAAACAGCCGGTTCATATCATCTGCCACGTCGGGTGTTTCGATCCATGATCCGTTGGGGCCACCGTTCTTGAAGCGCCGCGTCTTGGTCCGCTTATGTTGTGCAAAGGTCTCGGCTGTGTGAAGGGCCGAGCATCGGTTCCAGCCGACCCCGATCAGCAAGATCTTCATGGCAGAGCGATCACGGAGCTTCCCAAGGGGCGTTTTCTCTCCCGTTGCCCACGCGAGGCTGTGTTCCTTGAGAAAGTCATTTGCTTTCTTGCCATTGAGGCAGATCGATACAGCCGGGTGTTCGCTGCGTTGGGTTCCCGGCCAGGTTCTGAAAGTCTCCGCAATGACACCCATGCCAGACGTTGGGGATTTCGCTACATCGAAACCGGGAACCGCGTCTTCGATTTCGGCAATCTTATCTTGGGTCAAGCGGGAGGGATCAACTCCAGCAGGAAAGTAGGCGTCGGAAGAGAACCCGGGCATTCCTACAAGACCTGTTTCACCTACCGCTTTGAGAAGGCTTTCCACAATTGTTCGTGACCTGCCCCCCGCGAAATC
>NZ_DGNN01000032.1:0-123 GCF_002388965.1 Leisingera sp. UBA4491
GAGCCCCGTCAACCGCGCCACTGCTGCACCCCATCCTGGGGTCAATCAGGATCCGCCCCGGAGGGGAACCGGACCGGAGACGGTCCGCCGCAAGGCGAAAATGCGGTTGTAGCTCAGTTGGTT
>NZ_DGNN01000032.1:278-84681 GCF_002388965.1 Leisingera sp. UBA4491
CCCCGTCAACCGCGCCACTTTCCCCTTTTCTAATGATGCCGCTCCCAGGCAATGCTGGACGTCATTCGTGCATCCTGCCCCCTGTTTCCGGGGTGTCCTGGCTGAATGTGTTGAGCCACTTCCCGCCTTCTTTCTCCCAGAGTGACGATATCAGCATTACCTTCCATTCCGCCGAGCCTGATGACCGGTAGGACGCGCGGTAGGAGAGCAGTGCAGCAGCATTGCCGATGCAGCGCAGGCGGGCGCTGCTCAGCCTGTATTCGGCCACCACTGGCCCGTCTCGGAGCTGCTCGCAGTGATCGGCTTTGCCTGCAAAGCCGCTGGGGTAGACGCCCAGAAAGCTGTCAGCGAGGACTTGCGCGTCTAAATGCCGGTCGCCGAGAACCATGGCCTCCCAAACGCTGGTCTCCAGGGTGAGGATTTCGTTCAGTTGCGGGCCGTCAGTCGGAATCATTTGTGTCATGACGCCAGCCTGACCGCGGGAGGCAGGTCAGGCAAGCGGCCGGTTTGCAGCGGCGGCCTTCAGAGCGCAGGCGGCACCGGTTCCGCGCTGGTGTCGTGGCGCCAGCCGGTCAGCTCGGCGTTCACCCACTTCTTGATGTGGTCCAGATCGGGTTTGGGATTGGCCTCCAGGTAGCGCAGCAGGACGCGGGTTCCGTGCTGATAGCCGGCGCGGTAGCTTTCCTCCGGGTCTGTCTGGTTGCCCTCGAATCCGGAAGGCCGTTTGAACCTGCTTTGAACCATCTGCTGTCTCCGTCTGTAAGGTCTTGCGTGCTACCGGGCAGGCTAGGCCAAGAGCGATAAGCAAGTCTTAATCCGCGTGCGTAAAACGAACGCAAATTGCGGCGGAGAGGTGCTGCGCAGCGGGGCGGTTACAGGGGCGGCAGAGGGCTGAGGAACTCCAGCAGTGCGGCGGCGGTTTCGCGGGGGCTGCTGTCGATGAAGAAATGCCCGCCGGGGATGCCTCGCGCGGTCATGTCCTGCAGGTGCGGCGCCCAGGTCGCGGCGACGTCATAGGCTTTGCCCATGGCGCCGTCTGCCCCGTAAAGCACCAGCGCCGGGCAGTGCACCTTGCGGTCCAGGTCGCGGGCATCGTGGTGGAAATCGACGTCGATGGCGGCGCGGTAATCGTTGCGCATGGCATGCACGCAGGCCGGATCCGCCCAGGCGCGGCGGTAGGCCGCCAGCGCCGGCGCCGGGAAGTCAGACAGGGAGGCGCCGCCCCAGCCCAGCAGGCAGCTTTCGAAATAGGCCTGCGGATCGGCGCCGATCATCCGCTCCGGCAGCGGCGCGGGCTGGGCCAGGAAAAACCAGTGGTAATAGGCGCGGGCCACCTTCTGCGTCAGCTGGTCCAGCAGCAGGTGGGTCGGGATGATGTCCATCACCGTTACGCTGGCCACCGCCTCTGGCGCGTCGAGCGCCAGCCGGTACGCAGTGCGCCCGCCACGGTCGTGGCCCGCCAGGTGAAAGCGGGGGAAGCCCAGGGCGCGCATCAGCGCCAGCTGGTCGGCGGCCATGTTGCGGAAGCTCATCGCGTCCACGCCTTCGGGTTTGGAGCTGGCGCCGTAGCCGCGCAGATCCGCCGTCACCACGGTGAAGCGGCGGGCGAGGTCGGGGGCGGCCTCCTCCCACATTTCCTTGGTCTGCGGGAAGCCGTGCAGCAGCAGCAGCGGCGGGCCGTCGCCGCGCAGGGTATAGGCGATCTGCTGGCCGTTCACCTGCAGGGTGCCGGATTGAGGCGATGCTGGCATGGTCTTCTCCCTTCGCGGCGGCGGGTTTCCGGGATTGGACCCTGCCGGCGGCTTAGGATCAAGCCTGCCGCTGTGTTTTCGCACCGGGGAGGGGGCTCCCGCGCCTTGGCGCCGCATCAAAGATGCAGCCCCACAAGCCTTGGGCCCGGCGCCGTGCTGGCACACGGCGCGCGCCGCGCCAGCGGCGCCATACCCAACGGGAAGAGGGCCTTGCCAGAGGCCCGATGACGGGCGGGAGGGTTCGCTTGCGCGGCTTCAGCCCGAAAACTGCGGCACGGGCGGAGCGCGGAGAAGCGTCCGCCCGCTGTTCGTCACTTCGTGGTCAGGGCGTCCAGGACGCGGGCCCAGGAGCGGATGCCCTTGTGGAAGCTTTTCAGGTCGTATTTCTCGTTCGGGGAATGGATGGCGTCGTCATCATTGGCAAAGCCGATCAGCATCGCGTCCATGTCGAGGATCGACTTGAAGTAGCCGGCGATCGGGATCGAGCCGCCCATGCCGCAGAACACCGCCTCGCGCTGCCACTCGTCCGACAGCGCGCCGCGGGCAGCCTCGAATTCGGGCCGGGAGATGTTCATCACCGAGGCGGGCGAGCCTTCCAGGTCGTTGTCCCAGCGCACCGCGGCATCCACCGGCAGGCGGTCCTCGACGTGTTTGCGGATTTTGCTGCGCAGCGCGTCCGGATCCATGTCGCCGACCAGGCGGCAGGTGATTTTGCAGTGCGCTTCCGACGGGATCACGGTCTTGGAGCCGGCGCCGTTATAGCCGCCCCAGAGACCGTTCACCTCCAGCGTCGGGCGGGCCCATTGCTGTTCCAGGGTGGAATAAGCGGTTTCGCCGTGCGGGCGGGTGTAGCCGACGGAATTCAGGTACTCGGCCTCGTCAAAGCCGCAGGTCTGCCACTGGCGCAGCTGGTCTTCCGGCACCTCGTGCACGCCTTCATAGAAACCATCGACCGCGACGCGCCCGGTTTCATTGTCATAGAAGGAGGCGACGACTTCCGACAGCACCCGCAGCGGGTTCAGGCCGGGGCCGCCATAATGGCCGGAGTGCAGGTCGATGCGCGGGCCAATAATGGTGAATTCATCCTTCAGCATGCCGCGCAGCTGCGAGGAGATCGACGGCACTCCGCGCGACACCATGGACGTGTCGCAGATCAGCGCGATATCGGCTTTCAGCTCTTCGGCGTTGGACTCCATGAAGGGGATCAGCGAGGGGGAGCCGCTCTCCTCTTCGCCTTCGAAGAAAAAGGTGATGCGGCAGGGCAGGGAGCCGTTCACGTCCTTCCAGGCGCGGCAGGCCTCGACAAAGGTCATCAGCTGGCCCTTGTCGTCCGACGCGCCGCGGCCGCGGATCACGGTGCCGTTCGGGGTGTCCTCCAGCTGCGGCTCAAACGGCGGGGTTTTCCACAGGTCCAGCGGGTCGACCGGCTGCACATCGTAATGGCCGTAAAACAGCACATGCGGGACATCTGTATTCTCCTCGCCCACGTGGCCCACCACCATCGGATGGCCCGGGGTTGCGCGTTTCTCCGCCTTGATCCCGATGGCGTTCAAATCCGCAACCAGCCAATCGGCGGCCTGGTCGCACTCCGCCTTATAGGCCGGATCGGTGGAAATCGACTGGATGCGCAACAGCTCCATCAGCCGCCCGGTGGCGGCGTCCAGCTCTGCGTCGATCCGGTCCAGAACGTCATTCAGTGCCATCTCATGCTCTCCTGTTTGCCGGGGGAAGGCCCGGAATTTGGGCCAATTTGCCGCGGACCCTAGCAGTGCCCTCGGCAAGGGGCCAGAGGGGGCAGCGCAGGATTTCTTCTGTCTCGTCCGGGCCGCCGCAGCCGGAATGCGCACGGGACACGACGTAAACGGACGCAGGTTGGCCGCAGCTGTCCTTGCCCGTCCTTTGATTAAGTTCTATTTGACCTGCATCAATGTTGCGCACCCTTGCCTGCGGGTATGCAGTTGATCGAAGGGGAGGCCTGCGGTAACCATTCCTGAACGTGAATGTGGTTTAATTGCCGGACGGCCAAGCCCTTTACACAGCCCGCGTGCTTCGAGGGAGCACAATTAGCTATGGAGATGCCGGTGGACTATACCGCGAAACTGGATGCTGCAATTGGCAGCCTGCACCAAGAGGGACGCTACCGGACCTTCATCGACATCGAGCGCAAGAAGGGCCATTTCCCGCATGCGGTGTGGAACCGGCCTGATGGCAGCAAGCAGGACATCACTGTCTGGTGCGGCAACGACTACCTCGGCATGGGCCAGAATCCGGTGGTGCTGGACGCGATGCATGACGCCATCAACGCAACCGGCGCAGGCTCCGGCGGCACCCGCAACATTTCCGGCACCACGGTCTATCACAAGCAGCTGGAGGCCGAACTGGCCGATCTTCACGGCAAGGAAGCGGCGCTGCTGTTCACCTCGGCCTATATTGCCAATGACGCGACGCTGAGCACCCTGCCCAAGCTGTTCCCGGGGCTGATCATTTATTCCGACGCGCTGAACCATGCCTCGATGATCGAAGGCGTGCGCCGCAACGGCGGCGCCAAGCGCATCTTCCGTCACAATGACGTGGCCCATCTGCGCGAGCTGCTGGAGGCCGACGACCCCAGCGCGCCCAAGCTGATTGCCTTTGAATCGGTCTATTCGATGGACGGCGACTTTGGCCCGATTGCGGAAATCTGCGACCTCGCCGAGGAATTCGGCGCGCTCACCTATATCGACGAGGTGCACGCGGTCGGCATGTACGGCCCCCGCGGCGGCGGCGTGACCGAGCGTGACCAGCTGGCCCACCGGATCGACATCATCAACGGCACCCTCGCCAAGGCATACGGTGTGATGGGCGGCTATATCGCCGCTTCGGCCAAGATGTGCGACGCCATCCGCTCCTATGCGCCGGGCTTCATCTTCACCACCTCTCTGGCGCCTGCGGTGGCGGCAGGGGCGGCGGCCTCGGTTGCCTACCTGAAGGGGGCGCAGGACCTGCGCGACAAGCATCAGGACCAGGCCAAGGTGCTGAAACTGCGGCTTAAGGGGTTGGGTCTGCCGATCATCGACCATGGCAGCCACATCGTGCCGGTGATTGTCGGCAACCCGGTCCATACCAAGGTACTCTCCGACCACTTGCTGGAAGACTACGGCATCTACGTGCAGCCGATCAATTTCCCCACCGTGCCGCGCGGCACCGAGCGCCTGCGCTTCACGCCGTCGCCCGTGCACGGCCCCAAGGAGATTGACGCGCTGGTCAAGGCGATGGACTCATTATGGTCGCATTGTGCGCTGAATCGTGCCGAACTTGCCGGGTAACATACTGATCAGTGTAAATTAACGCTGAGTGTGTTACGCTGCTGTCAACCAATGAGTGGATCTGAGTCGCGACTGTGATTCCTTCACCACTCTGAAACGAGGCGGCAGGCATTTATGGGACGGCAGGCATGATCGGGCGCTTCACCCAGCGCAAGCAGGAAGAGCATGGCGAAACAGCAGAGCCCAAGGGTTTTGATGATTTCGAACTGAAGCTTGGCGACGTGATGCGCGGCGAGCGGGCGACAATGGGCAAATCGCTGCTCGACGTCCAGCGCGAGTTGCGGATCAAGGCCTCTTACATCGCTGCCATCGAAAACTCCGACCCTTCCGCCTTTGACACGCCCGGCTTCATCGCAGGCTACGTGCGCTCCTACGCGCGCTATCTCAACATGGATGCGGAGCAGGCGTTCCAGGATTTCTGCCAGGAAAGCGGGTTTTCCGTTGCCCACGGCATGTCTGCCGAGGCGTCCAGCCGCAGCAAGACCGGCGCGGCGCCGGCCGCCAAGTCCACCGGGCTGGGCGGCGATGCGTTTGCCTCGCCCAATACACCGTTCATTCCCGCGCCCAGCAGTTTCCTCAGCCAGATCGAACCGCGCGCGGTCGGGTCGCTGATGGTGCTGACGGCGCTGATCGGCGGCATCACCTATGGCGGCTGGGCCGTCCTTAAAGAGGTGCAGCAGGTGCAATTTGCGCCGGTGGATCAGACCCCGGCGGTGCTGGCGGATCTCGACCCGCTCAGCAGCGCGGTGCTGGAAACCGCCGAAGGCAGCCAGGACCCGGCGGCAGAGGCGCTGGACCGGCTTTACCGCCCGCAGGCGCTGGACGTGCCGGTGCTGATCGCCCGCGATGCGCCGATTTCGACCCTGGACCCCTCCACCATCGGCAACTTCGCCGCGCCGGAGCTGCCCAGCGTCGCCCTGGCCGACGCCAGCATGAGCTACGGGGAAGACGCGCTGTCACAGCCGGTGCCGCAGGTGGTGGCCGAGGTTGAACCGGGCGTGGAAATGGTGGCGGTGCGACCGTCCTGGGTGCAGGTCACCGCAGCCGACGGCAGCGTGATTCTGGAAACCATCATGGATGCGGGCCAGCGGTTCGAAGTGCCGATGACCGAGGATGCACCGCGTCTGCGCACCGGTGAAAGCAGCGCCATCTATTTTGCGGTGAACGGCGAGCATTTCGGCCCGGTTGGAAAGCGCGGCCAGGTGTCCAAGAACATCGATCTGTCGATGGAGGCGATCACCGGCCGGTTCGAGCTGGCCGACCTGCAGGATGGCCGCAACGAGGCGCTGGCCACCCTGGTGGCACAGCTGCAGCCTGCGCCGCCCGCCGAATAATCCCCCTCCGTTTCCTCTTTGAACCGGGCGCCTGCCATTGCAGGGCGGCGCTGCTGCGCGTATCTAGGCGCTAACAGGAGCCAGCCGGGACACGAACCTCATGTCGATGAACCACATCCGCCCTTGGCGCCATATCGAGCGCCGCAAAAGCCGCCAGATCCATGTCGGCAACGTGCCCGTCGGCGGCGATGCCCCGATTGCGGTACAGACGATGACCAACACGCTGACCACCGATGTGGCGGCGACCGTGGCGCAGGTGCAGGCCGCGGCAGAGGCGGGCGCCGATCTGGTGCGGGTCTCGGTGCCGGATGAGGCGTCCTCAAGGGCGCTGAAGGAGATCGTGCGCGAAAGCCCGGTGCCGATCGTCGCCGACATCCACTTCCACTACAAGCGCGGCATCGAGGCCGCCGAGGCCGGCGCCGCCTGCCTGCGCATCAACCCGGGCAACATCGGCGACGAGAAACGCGTGGCCGAGGTGATCAAGGCCGCCCGCGACCACAATTGCGCGATCCGGATCGGGGTGAATGCCGGGTCGCTGGAAAAGCACCTTCTGGAAAAATACGGCGAACCCTGCCCGGAGGCGATGGTGGAGTCAGGCCTCGACCACATCCGGATCCTGCAGGATCACGACTTTCACAACTTCAAAATCTCGGTGAAGGCTTCCGACGTGTTCATGTCCGCCGCCGCCTACCAGCAGCTGGCGGACGCCACCGACGCGCCGATCCACCTCGGCATTACCGAGGCGGGCGGCTTTGTCTCCGGCACCATCAAATCGGCAATCGGCCTGGGCCAGCTGCTGTGGATGGGCATCGGCGACACCCTGCGCGTCAGCCTCTCCGCCGATCCGGTGGAGGAGGTGAAGGTGGGCTTTGAGATCCTCAAGTCCCTCGGCCTGCGCCACCGCGGCGTCAACATCATCTCCTGCCCCAGCTGTGCGCGGCAGGGGTTCGACGTGATCAAGACGGTGGAAGCGCTGGAAGAACGGCTGGCGCATATCCACACCCCGATGAGCCTCAGCATCATCGGCTGCGTGGTGAACGGCCCGGGGGAGGCGCTGATGACGGATGTCGGCTTCACCGGCGGCGGCGCGGGTTCCGGCATGGTCTATCTGGCGGGCAAGGCCAGCCACAAGATGTCCAACGCGCAAATGGTCGACCACATCGTCGAAGAGGTCGAGAAAAAAGCCGCCCAAATCGAGGCGGCCCAGGAGGCGGCGGAGTAAAGCTCCAGCCGCTTCATCTTTCCAAAAGCACTCCGGGGTCCGGGGCAGAGCCCCGGTTCCGCCGGTCCGGCAGGAAACTCAGCTCTGCTTCTCGCGGATCTCCGCCACCATGATCTCCATCTGGTCTGCAGGCAGGTAGCCGCGCAGCAGTTCGGTGCCCAGCACGAATGTCGGGGTGCCTGAGATCGCCATTTTCTGCGCCAGCTCGCGGGTTTGGCGCAGTTCGGCAGTCACTTCCTCGCTGTCCATTCTGGCAAAGATCGGGTCTGCATCCAGCGACAGCCCTTCGGCCAGGCGGCGCAGGGCCACTTCATTCGGCTCGCCGCCGAAGGCGATCAGCGCGTCATGCACCTGCTTGTAGGCGTCGTCCCCGGCCACCTGCTTGGTTGCGACCGCAAAGCGCGAGGACAGCACCGAGGCTTCGCCGAGGATCGGGAATTCCTTGATCACCAGGCGGATATTGCCGTCGCTTTCCAAAAGCTTCTCCACTTCCGGCGCGGCGCGGCGGCAGTAGCCGCAGCGGTAGTCCATGAACTCGACCAAGGTGATATCGCCATCGGGGTTGCCGCCCACCCAGGAATAGCCGTCGTTCTGCAGCTCTTCCAGGTTATCGGCAACCAGGACATCATCGCGGGCGGCCTCCGCCTGCTGCTGGCGCTCCTCCAGGAGGTCGACCGCCTCCAGGATCAGCTCGGGGTTCGCCAGGATGTATTCGCGCACTTGCTCGCCAAAGGCCTCGCGCTCGGCATCCGACATGGCGTTGATGTCAAAGGCCTGCGCCGGGGCGCCCAGCAGGGCAAGGGCAGCGGCTGCCGCAGTGGCGGTGCGGGTGAAAGGGGTCATTTTCTTCTCTTTCTCTTCTGAGCTTGTTCATAGGCCGACAGCACATCCTGCGCCCGCCGGGCGGCGGGGGATCCTGCTGGCAGCTGGGCCACGGCCCGTTTGGCGTGAATGCCGGCGTCATCCAGACGCCCTTGCAAGGCATAGCGTTCGGCGGTGACCAGGGCGGCCATCCCGGTCTGTCCGGTCTGGGCATAGGCCAGCGACATGTCGCGCAGCAGCACCGGGTTGCGGAAGTCAATGGCGCGGGCGCGCTCCATGGATTTGAGCGCGGCCTTGGGCTGGCCCGCGGCCAGCTGCGCGCGCCCGTATCCGGTCAGGATCAGCGCGTCGCTGGGGGCCAGGCTGACGGCCTTGCCATAGGCGGCGAGCGCAGCGTTCCACTGGCGGTTTTCGATCAGGATCTGGCCCTTCAGGTCGTGATAGAAGGGGTCGGAGGGGCGCACGGCCAGGGCGCCGTTCACCGCTGAAAGCGCTTTCTTCAGGCTGTTCTGCCGGTGATAGGCCGCGGCCTCGCGCATCAGGCGGACATCCTTGTACTGCTCCTCGCGCACCCGGCGCAGGGTCCATTTCGGAGCCCGGGTGAAGGCCGACAGCTTGCCGCGGACGCGGGCAAACCAGTATCGCGCCTCCGGACTGGCCTGGCCGCTGTCGCCATGCGCCGCCAGATAGGCCTGAGCGGCGCGGATGCGGTCGCGGCTGAGCGGGTGGGAGCGGGTATAAGGGTCCTGGCTGCCGGCGCTCAGCACCTCTTGGCCGGCAAAGGCGCGGTGCAGGTCGACCAAACCTTGCGGGCTGATGCCTGCGCGGTTGAGGTAATCGGCGGCGGAGCGGTCGGCAGAGCTTTCTTCGGCCCGCGTATGGGCCAGGAAACTGCGCAGCGCGGAATTCTGGCTGCCGATGGCGATGCCGGCGGCGGCTTCCCCGCTGCCGGCCGCGGCGGCCAGCACCGACAGCGCCAGGCCCAGCCCCGCAGCGCTGTTGGCAGAGCGCAGGTTCTGCATCCGCCGCGCCAGGTGGCCATTGGTGATATGGGCGGCCTCATGGGCGATCACCGCCTGCAACATTTCCGGGCTGGTGACCTTTAGGATCAGCCCGTAATGCACGAAAATCGTTCGTGAATCCAAAACGAACGCGTTGAAGGAGGAATCGTTGACCAGCAGGATCCGCATCCGCGCGGCGTTCAGCCCGGCAGCGCGCAGAACAGGGGCGGCCAGCCGGTTCAGCCCGTGTTCGATATCCGGGTCCCGCAGCAGCGAAATCGACGCCGCCTGCGCGGCCGCTGCAAACTGAAGCAGCGCGCAAACCACAAGAGCCGGGATTGACGCCAGCCGGAAGAAACGGTCAAAACTCATGCGCGCACCATGGGAGATCAGAATGCGAAACTCAAGCCGCTCCAGTGTTGATCCGTTTATTGTGATGGATGTGATGGAGGCCGCCCGCAAGGCTGAGGAGGCCGGCCGCCACATCATCCACATGGAGGTCGGGCAGCCCTCGACCGGGGCACCCGCCGGGGCGGTGGGGGCGCTGGGGAACGCGCTGGAAAACAACGCCTTGGGTTATACCGTTGCGCTTGGCCTGCCGGAGCTGCGCAAGCGAATCGCGCGGCTCTACGGTGACTGGTACAACGTCGATCTGAACCCGGAGCGGGTGATCGTGACGCCGGGCTCCTCGGGCGCGTTTCTTCTCAGCTTCACGGCGCTGTTCGACAGCGGCGACCGGGTGGGCATCGGCGCGCCGGGCTATCCGTCATACCGGCAGATCCTGAAGGCGCTGGGGCTGACCCCGGTGGACATCCAGACCGCCCCTGAAAACCGGTTGCAGCCGGTGGCAGCGGACCTCAAGGGGCAGAAGCTGGCCGGGCTGATGGTGGCCTCGCCCGCCAACCCGACCGGCACCATGCTGGACCACGCGGCGATGGGCGCGCTGATCGATGCCGCCCAGGCGGAAGGCGCCAGCTTCATCTCCGATGAGATCTATCACGGGCTGGAGTATGAGGCGAAGGCGGTGACCGCGCTGGAGCTGACGGATGAGTGCTACGTGATCAACTCCTTCTCCAAGTTCTTCTCGATGACCGGCTGGCGGGTGGGCTGGATGGTGGTGCCGGAGGACCATGTGCGGGTGGTGGAGCGGATTGCCCAGAACATGTTCATCTGCGCGCCGCACGCCAGCCAGGTGGCGGCGCTGGCCGCGCTCGATTGCGAGGACGAGCTGCGGGAGAACCTGGCGGTCTACGCAAGGAACCGCCAGCTGATGCTGGAGGGGCTGCCCAAGGCCGGTTTCACCAAAATCGCGCCGCCGGACGGGGCGTTCTATGTCTATGCGGATGTGTCGGACCTGACCAGTGACAGCCGCAGCTTTGCCGCAGAAATCCTTGAAAAGGCTGGCGTTGCGGTGACGCCGGGGCTGGATTTCGACCCCGTCCGCGGTGCCACCACGCTGCGGTTCTCCTATGCGCGCTCCACCGCGGATATCGAGGAGGGGCTGGCGCGTCTGGCGCTTTACATGGCGTCCAGGGACTGAGCCGGGGATAACTGCAGAAGGCGGATTTCCTATTCCGCCGGAATTGCCTAGTCTGCCCGGCAAAAGGCCAGAAGGCCGGGCAAGAGGCGCGCATGGGCAGACTGTTTTCATTTTCCGCACTGATTTGGCTGCTGGCCGCAGCGGGTTGGGCGCAGGGCTTCAGCGGCCTGGCCCGCATCGACGCAGAGGCCAGCCGGGTGCGCGATGCCGGGCAGGGGGCGGAGATGACGCTGGGCCTCAGCCAGGGGGTGCCGTACCGGCTGTTTACCCTGGACGGCCCGCCGCGGCTGGTGCTGGATTTCCAGGAGGTCGACTGGACCGGGCTGACGGCGAACAAACTGGTGCAGGGCGGTCAGATCACCGCCGCGCAGTTCGGCACCTATGTGCCCGGCTGGTCCCGGCTGGTGCTGCAGCTGGCGCAGCCGATGAAGGTCTCCTCGGCGGCGATGCGCATTGATCAGGTGACTGCCGCTGCGCGTCTGGCGGTGTTACTGGAGCCTGCCACGGCAGAGGAGTTCGCCGCCAGCGCCGGCGCCCCGCAGGATCCGCGCTGGGATTTGCCCGCGCCGCAGGAGATGCAGGCCAGGGCCGCGCGGGATGAAAATGCGCCGCTTCTGGTGATGCTGGATCCGGGCCATGGCGGCATTGATCCGGGAGCGGAGACAGAGGTTGTCATCGAGAAGCACCTGATGCTGCAATTCGCCCGCGAACTGGGCGAGGCGCTGCTGCGCTCCGGCCAGTTCACCGTGATGTTGACCCGCGACGATGACTATTTCGTCTCGCTGGAGCGCCGCATCGCAATGGCGCATCAGGCCGGCGCCGATGTGTTCATATCGCTGCATGCGGACACGATCTCGGAGGGGCGCGCGCATGGCTCCACCGTCTACACGCTGTCCCGGGAGGCTTCCGACGCCGCCTCGGCCAAACTGGCGGAGCGGCATTTGCGCGGCGACCTGTTGTCCGGAACTGACCTCAGCCAGGCGGACGACCGGGTGACCGGCGTGATGCTGGACCTGGCCCGGCAGGAGACCCAGCCGCGCAGCGACGCGCTGGCGGCGGCGCTGATTGACGGGCTTCGCGCGCAAGGCAAGCCGATCAACAACCGGCCGCTGCGCTCTGCCGGGTTTTCGGTGCTGAAGTCAGCCGATATTCCCTCGGTTCTGGTGGAGATCGGTTTCCTGTCCAGCAAGCGCGACCTGAAGAACCTGGTGGATGCGGACTGGCGCGCCAAGGCGGCCCGCGGCATCCTGAACGGGCTGATCACCTGGCGCGCCCAGGATGACGCCCGCCGCGCGCTGGTGCGGAAGTAGCACGCAGACGCATTCGGACCTTTTCATCCAGGTCCGGGCTGATGGGGTCTCTTCGTTAGCCAGTCTTGGCTTCGGCCTTGGCCAGCGCCTTTTCGATCTCGCGCTCAAGCGCCTGCTTGTGCGGCGCCAGGAGGTCACCGGCGGCCTTGGCCATCAGCCCCTGCTTTTCCAGGCCGGCGGCGATGCAGTCCATCAGCTGCCCCTCGGCCTTGCTTTTCTCCATGCAGGAGCTGACGATTTTCTCCAATTCAGTCATGTAGCTGGTCAACGCCTTGGCGATGGCCCGCCCGGTGAAGAATTTATGCGCCATCCGCAGGACGGTCTGCAGCGCGATTTCGGCGCCGATCTTGCGCGGAATGGCGGTGAAGCGGCCCAGGATGATCTCGATTTCCTTGCCGCCCCAGCGCGCCGCCGTGCTCCACAGGTATTTGCTGAGCCAGCTGGAATTGACCATGCGGCTGGCCAGCCGCTCGCCGACGCCTTTCATGATCATCTGCCCGGCCTTGGCGCCCAGCCAGCCTGAAAAGCCGCCCGCCACAGCCGCAAAGGTGATGCGCTTGAAGGACCCGGCCACGCCGCCGGCCTTGACCCATTGGCCCTTGAGGATGACGCCGTTTGCAATCTCCTGAACCGTGTTCTTGCTGGCCGCGACAACGGCGCCTGCGGTGGCGGGGTTCACCCCGTTGGTGACCAGGATCAGCTGCACGATGTCGGCGGCGCCATCGCGCAGGTCGACAGAGATTTCCTCGCAGATCTTGGCGCTTTGGCCCAGTTCCTTGGACAGCATGTTCAGATCAAGCGCCACCGCGTCGAGCAGGATCTTGGTCTGCTTCATCTGCTTGAACGACGCCAGCAGGCTTTTCTTGTTCTTGCCATAGGTCATGTCGACCAGCTTGCCGATGGCGGCGTCGGCCTTCTTCAGCGATTTCGCCGGGCGGTCGATGTCGGCATTCGGGGTCACCATCTTCACGAAGAAGGTCCAGAACCCCTTTTGCATCTCGCGGTACTGGTCCTGGTAATTCCGCAGCGTGCTCATGAACGCCAGGGTCTCGGTGTGCAGGCGGCTCTGGATGGCGTCCACGGCGTCGCCCATGTCGTCCTCGGTGAACCAGTGGGTCTTGCCCCGCCATTTCACCTCATAGACCTTGCCCTTGGCCGGCAGCGGCCTGCCGCCTTGGGCCTTGGCAAACTGTTCGGCGACCTTGACCGGGGAGCTGTCCAGCATCTTGAACGTCTTAGAGCCGGGTTCGACCAGGCTGGTCACCTTTGTCTTCACCACCTGCTGCTGGAACTGGCCGATGGCGAGGATCGTCGGCTGCCCCACCTTGCCGTTGGTCGGCACCCGCTTGTAACCGACGGTCGCCGCGTGTTCGTTGAGCATCTTCTGGACCAGCACAACGTCCTTGGGGTCGTTCACCGCGGTCTTGCCGCCGCCGACCGGAGCACTGAGTTTGGCCATAGCTGTCTCCTCCACCTTATGGGCTGCCGGGTGAACCTGAAAAGGGCACGCACCGCGGCCGGCGGGCGGGGGTGGGGAGGCAGGCCAAAACGGCGGTCGGGTGCGCGTGCGTTCGGCCTGCCCGCCGCTTGCGCCGAACCGCGGCAAGCATTGGGAAAAGGGGCAGCCGCTGCTAGTATTACCGGGTCAGGATACATCACAGACGGCGCAAAACCAATTCTTGGGACGGCAGATTTCAAGACAGCACACTTTCGCCGCCGCATGCTTTGACCCCGGACACCGCCGCGCATATATAGGCGGCACCTCGCGAGAAAGGCCAAACCCCGTGCTCAGGTTCATACTCTCCTTCTTCGGCTCCATTTTCAGCACCATCACCCTTGGCGTGGCGATGGTGGCGCTGACAATCGGGGCGGTGTTCTGGATCTACGGGCGCGACCTGCCGAGCCATGAGTCGCTGGCCCAGTACCAGCCGCCGACCATCAGCCGGATTTATTCGGGCGAAGGCTATCTGATTGACGAGTTCGCCAAGGAACGCCGCCTGTTCACGCCGTCGCATGAGATCCCGGACCTTGTGAAACAGGCCTTCATCTCGGCCGAGGACAAGAACTTCTACAGCCATTCCGGCTATGATGCCCGCGGTATCGCCGCTGCCGCGATCGAGGCAGTGCAGTCGCGCGGGGAGAACGTGCGCGGCGCCTCGACCATCACCCAGCAGGTGATGAAGAACTTCCTGCTGTCCGGCGACCGCCGGGCCGAGCGCAAGATTAAGGAAATCATCCTCGCCACGCGGCTGGAGGAAACGCTCGACAAGGAACGGATCCTGGAGCTGTACCTGAACGAAATCTTCCTGGGCCAGAACTCCTATGGCGTAACCGCCGCCGCGCAGACCTATTTCAACAAAACGCTGAGCGACCTGGCCCCGCATGAGGCGGCCACCCTGGCCGCGATGCCCAAGGCGCCGTCGGATTACCACCCGGTGCGCCAGAAGGACCGGCTGCTGGCGCGGCGCGACTACGTGCTGCGGGAAATGCGCGAGAACGGGTACATCTCCGCCGATGTCTATGAGGTGGAGGTCGCGCAGCCGCTGCGCTCGGTGCAGAACGGCGATTTCGAGGCGTTCCGCACCGCGCTGCCGCCGCGGGATTATTTCACCGACGAAATCCGCCGCCAGCTGACGCAGAATTTCGGTGAGGGCGAATTCTTCACCGGCGGTTTCACCGTGCGCGCAACTCTCGACCACGAGATGCAGGCCGAAGCGGCGCTGGCGCTGCGCGGCGGGCTGGAGAAGTACGACCGCTCCCGCGGGAAATGGCGCGGCACCGGTGTGCAGCTAGAGGAATCCCAGCTGGCGGATGAGACCACCTGGCGCGCTGCGCTGGCAGATGCCGATGTCCCGCGCGATATCGTGCTGGGCGGCAGATGGTATCCGGCGGTGGTGCTGGAGGTTGGCAGCGAGTCGCTGACCGTGGGGGTTGAGCACAGCAAGGGCACCGGGTCGGTGCCGCGCGCCGACATCAAGTGGATGAAGGGCAGCTTTGCCGAAAACTTCACCCGCGGCGACGTGGTGCTGGTGCGGGCCGATAAGAAGGACGGCGAATTCAGCCACTGGTCGCTGCGGCAGGTGCCGGAAGTGCAGGGCGGCTTTGTCGCGATGGATGTGAACTCCGGCCGGGTTCTGGCGATGCAGGGCGGTTTCTCCTACCAGCATTCGGTGTTCAACCGCGCCACCCAGGCGCTGCGCCAGCCGGGTTCCAGCTTCAAGCCGTTTGTCTATGCGGCGGCGCTGGACAGCGGTTACAGCCCGGCGACCATCGTGGTGGACGCCCCGATCGAGATCGACACGCCGCAGGGCCTGTGGCGGCCCAAGAACTCCTCGAACAAGTTCTACGGGCCCACGCCGCTGCGGACCGGCATTGAGATGAGCCGGAACCTGATGACCATCCGCCTGGCGCAAGAGGTGGGGATGCCGGTGGTTGCCGGCTATGCCGAACGCTTTGGCGTCTACGACAACATGGGCGCCTTCCTGGCCAACTCGCTGGGGGCGGAGGAGACCACGCTCTACAAGATGGTTGCGGCCTATGCGATGTTTGCCAATGGCGGCGAGCGCGTGCAGCCGACGCTGGTGGACCGCGTGCAGGACCGTTTCGGGCGCACCATCTACCGCCATGATGACCGTGATTGCGTGGATTGTTCCGACCCGTCACTGGCTGCGGGGCAGGCGCCGCGCATTGTCACCGACCGCGAGCGGGTGATGGACCCTGTCACCGCCTACCAGCTCACCTCGATGATGAAGGGCGTGGTCGACCGCGGCACCGCCTCCAGCGTTATCAACCTGCCGGTGCCCACCGCGGGCAAGACCGGCACCACCAACGATTCGCGCGATGTCTGGTTCGTCGGCTTCACCTCGAACATCGTGGCGGGCTGCTACATGGGCTTTGACCAGCCCCGCCCGATGGGCCGCGGCGCCTATGGCGGCACCATGTGCGGCCCGGTGTTCCAGCAGTTCATGACCAAGGCGGTGGAGAAATTCGGCGGCGGCCCGTTTGAGGTGCCGGAAGGCGGCCATTTCATCAAGATCGACCGCTACACCGGCGCGCGGCTGCCGGACGATGCCTCCGGCCCCTATGTGGTGGCGGAGTATTTCCGCGACGGCGCCGAGCCGATCTTCGGCCTGACCTATGACGGCGGCTTTGCGATGGGGTCGAACCTGCCGCTGGTCGAGGAGGTGCAGCAGTCCGGCCGCAAGGTCACGACGTCCAGCGGCGGTACTGCGGTGCTGGGGCCCAAGGCCACCTTCGGCACCGTCAGCTCAGGCGGGCTGTACTAGGCCCCCAGCAGCACAGCCTCATGGCGCGTCAGGCACTGGCGCGCCGTGGCGCCATAGGTCCCGGGGCACCAGCGCAAATCCGGCATGATCCGGAAAAGCTCCTCCCGCACCGGCGCGTCGAGCGCCGACACCGCCTGGCTGCCGGGGTGGAAGCTTTCGGACGGTGCGCCTTCGGCATAGATGATTTCATGCCGGTCAAACAGCAGATGCACATAGGTCACCCTGCCGCCGGGCTGCTGGCGGATGCTGCTGCCGTTGACCAGATGCAGGGCGGACACCAGCACCTCTTGCGCGCCGCACAGCAGGGCGGCGGCCGGCCCGGTGTACAGCATCCGGTGCTGCGGCGAGACCAGCAGGTCGCGTTCCGCCCCGAACAGGCCCGCGGGAATGCGCACCGGTGCCAGATTGCCCGTGGCGGGCACTTCCGACTGGCTGATCCAGCGCACCGGCTGCATCCCGTTGTCCCGTGTGATCACCTGATCGCCCGGCTGCAGGGTTTCGATGGCGCGCAGGCCCGCCGCGGTGGCAATTCTGGTGCCGGCCGCGAAGCATATGATCTGTTCGATGCCCGAGAAGCTGACCACGCTGCCATCCAGCAGCGTCGCGGTGCCGGTAAGGCTGCCGCCGGTGTTATCGGTGATGGTCAGCGTGCCCTTGTCGAGCTGGCCGTTGAAATCCAGCGTGTCGCCGGTTGTCTGCCCGCCGTCGCCGCCCGCGATGGTGATATTGTTGCTGCCGCTGTCGCCGGTGTCGACGATGGTGAAGGTGTCGTCGCCGTCGCCGCCGGTGGCGGAGTCGCCTTCGCCAACGATGAGAACGTCATTCCCCGCGCCGCCCTCCAGCGTGTCGGCGCCGCTGCCGCCCTGCAGGGTGTCGTGGCCGCCCTGGCCGTAAATCACGTCGTCGCCATCGCCGCCGGAAATGCTGTCATTGCCGTCCGCAGGCGTTTCCGGCGGCACCGTGAAGGTGATATTCGTAACCGTGTAATCCGAGCCGTCGGTGCCGTCGGTCTGCAGGTTGGCGGAGAGCACCAGCCGGTCGAACTCGCCGTAGCCGCTGATGCTGACGGTGCCGGCGCCGGTGCCCGGAGTATTTTCGGTAAAGTCGCCCTCGGCAATCAGAACGCCGTCCTTGTAGATCGCCCAATGGCCTTCTTCGCCGAACCCGTCGGTATACAGATGCTTGTAGGAGAAGCTGGCCTCGGTGGTGTTCTGGTCGAAGTCTACGATCAGTTCCTCGGAAATGCCTGAAGCCTTGTCATAGCCGATCTGGGCGTCGACGCCGCTGTCTGAATCCGAAATCGCCCCGGCCACACCAAAGGCGCCGTCGTAATAGTCAATGTTGGCAGCACTTGCGTTCCCGGCCAGATCCCGGGCGGTGACGGTGAAGCCGCTGCTGGTATCGGTGACGTTTGAATCGTCGATGTGCTGCTGCGAGTTGCCCAGCCCCGCTTCGGTGCTGCTGTCGCCATAGATCGTGTCGTCGCCGCTGCCGCCCTCAATGCTGTCGCCGCCAGCGCCGCCCAGCACCAGGTCGTTGTCCGCGCCGGCATCCACGGTGTCGTCGCCTGCGCCGGCCTCCACCGTGTCCTGGTTGCCCGACACGCCGCCGCCGCTGCCGTTGTCGATCTGGTCGCCATCGCTGTCGGTGTAGCTGCTGCCGATCGTGTCGGCGCCGCTGGTGCCCTCGACCGGACCATCCATGTCGGTGTAGGCGGGCGGGGTGTCTGCGCTGGCCGAACTGAAGCTGTCGGGCGGGCCGTAGTCCGGCACAAAATAGACGTTTCCGTCTGTGGCGAGGTAATAGACGCCCGGTTCAATCTCATCGGTGTAGGGCGTGCCGCCATGCGAGCCGGTCCAGCTCCAGTTGCCGGCGCCCAGGTTCTGATCCGTGGTGAAGGCGGCGTAGGTGGCGGTAATCGTGTCGCCATGGTCGAGCGATCCGTCTCCAAGCTGGACAAGATATCCGCTAGGCATGATCCAGGTCCCCAGGTACAGTGGCGGCCGCCCGCCGGCAATCAATACGGGAACAAGACTTAACCGCACGGCGTTAAAGCCGCGTTTTTGCAACCCGGAATCTGCGCCGCATTTTAGGATGTTTTTCTGCAGCACCTTCGGCAGCGGCGCGCGGCGTGGCGGCTTGCGAGCGGCGCAAGGGTGGTTTATCACGCAGGCCTGACCTGAGATTGCCCGGATATTGCAAGGATACCCCATGCGCGCGGAAACCCAGAACATCGTGGCGGAGATCGAGAAGTCGCTGGAGCTGCTGGCCCAGCGATTGAATTGGGAAACCGCCGAATTCCGCCTGGAGGAATTCAATGCGCGGGTCGAGGATCCGAACCTGTGGGACGACCCGGAGGCGGCGCAGAAACTGATGCGCGAGCGCCAGGCGCTGGTGGATTCCATCAATACTTACAAGGGCATCAAGCAGGATCTGTCTGACAATATCGAGCTCATCGAGCTGGGCGAGATGGAAGAGGACGCCGAGGTCGTCAAGGACGCCGAGGAGTCGCTGAAGACGCTGAAGGACAAGGCTGCCGAGAAGGAACTGGAAGCGCTTCTCTATGGCGAGGCCGATGCCAACGACACCTTTCTGGAAATCAACGCGGGCGCCGGCGGCACCGAAAGCTGCGACTGGGCCTCGATGCTGGCGCGGATGTATGTCCGCTGGGCGGAGAAGAAGGGCTACAAGGTCGAGCTGCAGTCCGAAAGCGCGGGCGACGAGGCGGGCATCAAATCCGCCGCCTACAAGATTTCCGGCCACAACGCCTATGGCTGGCTGAAGTCCGAGAGCGGCGTGCACCGGCTGGTGCGGATCTCGCCCTATGACTCGGCGGCCAAGCGGCACACCTCCTTCAGCTCTGTCTGGGTCTATCCGGTGGTGGACGACAACATCGAGATCGAGGTGAACCCGGCCGACATCCGCGTCGACACCTACCGCTCCTCCGGCGCGGGCGGCCAGCACGTGAACACCACCGACTCGGCGGTGCGGATCACCCACATTCCGACCGGCATCGTGGTGACCTCGTCCGAGAAATCGCAGCACCAGAACCGCGACATCGCCATGAAGGCGCTGAAATCGCGCCTGTATCAGCAGGAGCTGGACCGCCGCCACGCCGAGATCAACGCCGCCCACGAGGCCAAGGGCGATGCCGGATGGGGCAACCAGATCCGCTCTTACGTGCTGCAGCCCTACCAGATGGTGAAAGACCTGCGCACCGGGCATGAGACCTCGGATACCAAGGGCGTTCTGGATGGTGATCTGGACGGCTTCATGGCTGCGACCCTGGCCATGAATGTTTCCGGCAAGAGCCGCTCCGAGGCTCAGGGCGAGGATTGATCCGCGCCGCCGGTCCTGCCCTGGCGGCAGCGGCACACTGCATCTGCTGAGTGAATTGCAAGCTCCGGCCGTATCAGCCGGAGCTTATTTCTTTGGCGCCGCTGCGGGCAAGCTATCGAAATCGCCACCTTGCCGATGGGGCCCGAACGCCCTTTGCTAAGACCTGCCAAGGCTGGTTTTCGTGGCTTGGGGGGAGTGTCATGGCACGGGTCAATCTGAATCTCCTGTTTGATGGTGAAACAGCCATTCCCCTGCTTGATGGCCTAAGCAGCGTTAAGTGGTTCGACCGCTTTTTGAACACCTACAACGTCTTTGAAAGCAATTCGGACAACAGGCTGGTGGCAGATGTCGGCCTCACCGGGCAGGACTGGACGGCCAAGATCGTCCGGTTCGGCGGCGCAGCGGAAAACAACCTGACCAGGATCACCGATCTGGACGGCGGAACCGGCCGCCGGATCGACTATCTGGAGCTGGGCTACAACTCCAGCGTGGTTCTGGACAGCACCCGGGCGCGGCAAATAAACGGGTGGGACGGAAAGAAGCATGAGGTCACGCTGGGAGAAAACCAGCAGGGCAGCACCTTTTCCATCCATCTGTTTGCCGAAGAAAACTTTGTCACCACCGGCAGCGCGTTTGTGTTCAACATCGAGACCGGCCTTGGCGGCAGCGACGCGGACAGGGCCAAGGGGGATGTGATCACCATTGGCAGCGGCGGCGCGGGCACCGTGCGCACCAGCGCCGGCGATGACAAGGTTGTGGTCCGCAAGGGGTTTGCGGAATTTGTCAGCACCTCCGGCGGTGAAGATATTGTGGTCATCGGCAACAGCGGTGCTGGCGTTGTTCGCACCGGCGGCGGCAACGACACTGTCCGCACCGGGAATGCGTTTGTCGAGCTGATCTCCACCGGCAATGGCAATGACACCGCAGAGGTCGGCGCCGGCGGTGCCGCTGTGGTCCGGCTGGGCAGCGGGCGGGATATCGTCAGGCTCTCGGAAACCGGTCCCGGTGCTGGGGTGCAGATCAGCGGCGGAGATGGCAGAGACACGGTTGATTTCTCGAAGATCTCAAGCGGGGTGGTGTTTTCGCTTAACCTGGACGGAGCGTGGCAGAACCCCGGCGCGCCAGGCGGCAGGCTGGGCGCGGAGGGCACCGGGTTTGTGCAGGCCACCTCGGTCGAGAACCTGACCGGCACCGCCAAGGGCGACCGGCTGAAGGGGGACGGCGGCGCGAATCTGCTTGCGGGGAAGGGCGGCAATGACCGCCTGGCCGGGCTGGCCGGGTCGGACAGGCTGAACGGCGGCGGCGGCAACGACCGGCTGGCCGGCGGCGGCGGCAACGACACCCTCAAGGGCGGCAGCGGCAATGACACGCTGACCGGCGGCAAGGGGGCTGACACCTTTGTCTTTAAATGCGGCGATGACCTGGTCCGGGACTTCGAAGAAGGCAGCGACATCCTGCAGATCAGCGGCCACAGCGGCGGCTTTGCCAGCCTCAGCATCACTGACAGTGCGGGCAGCCGCCTGATCACCCATGACGGCGGAACGGTCCGCCTGGACGGTGAGGCGGGGCTTGCTCTGAGCGCGGACGATTTTGTCTTCGTTTAATCGCACGCCGCCAGACATAAGCCTATAAGGACGGGCGTGACAGCCCGTCTTTTGTGTTCTGCAGGGGCCGCTGGCTGCTGTGCGGCGGGCCCCGCGCAAGTATTTGAAATATGTATCTGAAAAGTATTTTTTGATGCCGGGTTCGCGGCTAGGCTGGCGTAAACAGGCATTTGAGAGGACATACCGCGATGACCACAGAAAAGCCCTTTGGGGTGCCGCAGCTGCGGCCTGCTGCCATGCCCATGCTGTTCGAGGCACTGCGCCGCGGCTGGGCCGACTTCCGGGCCAAGCCGCTGTACGGGCTGTTCTTTGCGGGGTTTTATGTTCTGGCTGGCTGGGCCATGGCCTGGGTCACCGTGCAAACCGGCACCACCTACTGGCTGGTTCTGGCCGCCATCGGCTTTCCGCTGATTGGCCCGTTTGCCGCAGTGGGCCTGTACGAGGTGTCGCACCGGCTGGAACAGGGGCAGCCGATTGCCTTTGGCGGCATCCTTGGGGTGGTGCTGCAGCAAAGCCGCCGCCAGCTGCCTTCAATCTGCGCCATCATCATTGTGGTGTTTCTGTTCTGGTTTTTCCTCGGCCACATGATCTTTGCCCTGTTTATGGGGCATGCGACGATGACCAATGTTTCCAGCTCTGCCGAGGTGTTCCTGACCGCCAACGGGCTGACGATGCTGGCGGTGGGCACCGTGGTTGGCGCGCTGTTTGCGCTGCTGCTCTATATGATTACGGTGATTTCTCTGCCGCTGCTGCTGGACCGCGAAGTGGATTTCGTCACCGCGATGATCACCAGCTTCCAGTATGTGCAGCAGAACTTCCTGGTGATGATGGTCTGGGCCGGGCTGATTGCCGCCGCCACTTTCGCCGCGCTGCTGCCCTGGTTCCTGGGATTGTTCCTGGTGCTGCCGCTGCTGGGCCACGCCACCTGGCACATCTACCGCCAGGCCGCCGCGCAATAGCGTCAGCGGAAGGGCTGGCCGACGTGCAGCAGGCGGCGGTGGAAGGGCAGCAGGTCCGCTGCGTCGGCAAAGCCTGCACTGCGCGCTGCGGCCAGCACCTGTCCGGTATCGCGGCCCAGGTGTTCATAAACCATCCGGGTCACCCGCTCGCCGGTCTGGCCTTCGCGCACGGTGCGGGCCACGTAGCCGGACCAGAAATTGTTCTCCAGAGAGGCTTCGCGGGCCAGATAGTTGAAGGAATACGTCATTGCCCTGCGCCGCGCGATGACAAAGGCGACGCCGTCCTCGTGGCCGCTGACGTAGCCGCGGAATTCGCGCGCCGCCGGGGTGGCCGGCAGCCCCTGGCTGTACATCGCCTCCTTGGCTTCAAAGCCCTTGATGTAGGTCACGCCCGCGTCCCGGAAGACATAGGTCAGGCCGATCACGAATTTATCGTCATTGATGAAGCTGCGGCGGGTAAAGCGGTAAAACCCGGACGGGAAAAACTCCTGGCTCAGCTGCTGCACGCCCCGGCCCAGGAAATCCGCCAGAAATGCACCGTTTATCACCTGACCGGCTTTGGACAGTTTTTCCACCGGGTCCAGGAGAATACGCGCATCAACATCGAAAAAGCGGCAGATACGGTCCAGCACATCCGGGCGCGGAAAGCTTTCGCCGGACAGGTAGCGGTTGAATTGGGTGCGGTTGATGCCAAGCTGGCGAGACAGCTCGGAAACCGACGGGTATTGCCGCGACAATTGACGCAGATTGGCGCCGAACATGTTCCTCAAATCAGCTGGTGAGCGGTTCTGACTGGTCATCTTTGGCCCTGATGGTTCAAATTTTCGCGATGCAATTGCGGCGCTTGCAAACTGATTGTGCAAGACTTTTGCGGTGAGAAGCGAGCGGCCGCTGCCGTTCTGCGTCATGGCTGGTGCTATTCCACGTCAGAAGGCTAGTCAAGCCGACACAAAATGCAATAGCCCAGTGCGCATTTTACCATGTTGGCGTCACCCCAATTGTTTCAAAATTGGTGAGCGGCAATGCGAGGGCTGGTATGATTGGAGTCGTTTTGTGGCGGGATGAAACCCTGACTAAAGCCGTAATCTGGTGTGAAGATCAGGGGGATCTCGCTTTTTATACAAAAGAAGCTGGGGCGGAGTTTCCGGAATTCAATCCAGGCGATTGGGTTGAATTCGACCTTACCATCAGCGGAAATGTCAGGATTGCCGGAAACCTTTCGGTCCTGATCGAACAGGGCAGCCCGGATTTGGCAGACCGGCTGTCAGCAGAGGTCTGCGGGCGGGATTCCGGCGCAGAGGGCCAGACCCGCGGCACCGTGGTTCCTTTTCCGGTGCAATCCGCAAAAAAGCGGGGCGTTTCCGCACCGCTTCAGGCCACCCGGACCTGAGCGCCGGCCTGTTTCCAGGCCGGCAGCAAAATTAGTTTCCGCGCAGCAGCGCGGCGACTCCGGTGCGGGCAATCTCGGCCAGGCCAAGCGGCCGCATGAGTTCGGCAAAGGCATCGATCTTGTCCGGCGCGCCGGTGATTTCAAAAACGAAACTGTTCAGCGTGCTGTCGACAACATTGGCGCGGAAAATATCCGCCAGCCGCAGCGCTTCGACCCGCTTGTCGCCGTCGCCCGCCACTTTCAGGATCGCCAGTTCCCGTTCCACCGCGACGCCTTCGACCGTCAGGTCGTGCACATCGCGGACTGAAACGATGCGGCCCAGCTGCGCCTTGATCTGCTCAATCACCTGCGGGGTGCCGGTGGTGACGATGGTAATCCGCGACAGATGGCCGGTGTGGTCCACTTCGGCCACGGTCAGGCTTTCAATGTTGTAGCCGCGGCCCGAAAACAGGCCGATGACACGGGCAAGAACCCCGGGTTCGTTTTCCACCAGCACCGCAATGGTGTGGCGTTCCTGCACGTCCGAAAACGTCGGGCGCAGGTTGTAGGCGGAATGGCGGGTGGAGCCTTTTTTGATATGCAGGGCAGACATTCGTGGTCTTCCTCTCGTATGTCGCTGCCAGGAAATTCGAATTTCCTGGCAAATTTCTTTGAAGAAATTTGCGGCGCTGCCGCGGTTACACCAGCACTGCGCCGCCGGCCTGGATGACGCCTTGGGTCTCGGCTTCGCCCAGCAGCATCTCGTTATGCGCCTTGCCCGAGGGGATCATCGGGAAGCAGTTCTCGTGCTTCTCGACCAGGCAGTCGAAGATCACCGGCCCGTCGTAGTCGATCATTTCCATGATCGCATCATCCAGTTCGGCGGGATCGCTGACGCAGATGCCCTTGCAGCCGAAGGCCTCGGCGAGCTTCACGAAATCGGGCAGCGCCTCGGACCAGCTGTGGCTGTAGCGCTCGCCGTGCAGCAGTTCCTGCCACTGGCGCACCATGCCCAGGCGCTCGTTGTTCAGGATGAACTGTTTCACTGGCAGGCGGAACTGCACCGCGGTGCCCATCTCCTGCATGTTCATCAGCCACGATGCCTCGCCCGCGACGTTGATCACCAGCGCGTCGGGATGCGCCATCTGCGCGCCGATCGAGGCCGGGAAGCCATAGCCCATGGTGCCGAGGCCGCCGGAAGTCATCCAGCGGTTCGGGTCCTCAAAGCCCAGGTACTGGGCCGCCCACATCTGGTGCTGGCCGACCTCGGTGGTGACATAGCGGTCGCGGCCCTTGGTCAGCGCCTCAAGGCGCTGCAGAGCGTATTGCGGCTTGATGGTCTTTTCCGAGTTCTTGAACGACAGGCAGTTCACCGCGCGCCATTCGTCGATCTGCTTTTGCCATTTGGCCAGCGCCTCGCGGTTCACCTTGCGGCCGCGCGATTTCCAGACCTTCAGGATGTCCTCCAGCACATGAGCGACGTCGCCGACAATCGGGATATCGACCCGGATCACCTTGTTGATCGAGGAGGGGTCGATGTCGATATGCGCCTTCTTCGACTTGGGGCTGAAGGCGTCGATGCGGCCGGTGATCCGGTCATCGAACCGGGCGCCGATGTTGATCATCAGGTCGCAGCCGTGCATCGCCATGTTGGCCTCATACAGCCCGTGCATGCCCAGCATGCCCAGCCAGTTCTTGCCGGACGCAGGGTAGGCGCCCAGGCCCATCAGGGTCGAGGTGATCGGAATGCCAGTGCCGTCAACCAGCTCGCGCAGCAGCTGGCTGGCGGCGGTGCCGGAGTTGATGACACCGCCGCCGGTATAGAACACCGGGCGCTTGGCCTTTTCGATGGCCTCGACCAGCTCGGTGATCTCCGCCATGTCGCCCTTCACTTGCGGCTGGTAGTGCGACGCCGAAGGTTTCGGGCCCTGATACCTGCCATTGGCGAATTGAACGTCCTTGGGAATGTCGACCAGAACCGGGCCGGGGCGGCCGGACTTGGCGACGTGGAAGGCCTCATGCAGGGTCCTTGCCAGCGCATCGGTGTCCTTGACCAGCCAGTTGTGCTTGGTGCAAGGGCGGGTGATGCCCACGGTGTCGGCCTCCTGGAAGGCGTCGGAGCCGATCATGAAGGTCGGCACCTGGCCGGTCAGCACCACGATCGGGATCGAGTCCAAAAGCGCGTCGGTCAGGCCGGTGACCGCATTGGTGGCACCGGGGCCGGAGGTCACCAGAACAACGCCGGGTTTGCCGGTGGAGCGGGCATAGCCCTCTGCCGCGTGGACCGCGCCCTGTTCGTGACGGACCAGAACGTGGCGGATGTCATTTTGCAGAAAGATCTCGTCATAGATCGGCAGCACGGCGCCGCCAGGGTATCCGAAGACTACGTCCACCCCCTGATCCTTCAGGGCCTGAACAACCATTTTCGCGCCGGTCATCTCACGTGTCATCTGCTTTTTGCTCCAATTGGCGGCATCGTCATTACGCATAAAAAAAGCCCCCGATTTCAAGTCGGAGGCGCATGGGTTCGATTATGGTCAACCGTCACCGGCCCATGCGCATGGTTCCTACGATTACGACTAGGGTGGTCACGTCCACAGGCTCCTCATTGCGTTGCAGCGGACATTATGGGCGCCGGACAGGGGCGTCAACCGGCAAACGTGTCAAAAAGGACGCTCCCGGAGACATTTTCTTGCTTGCGCCCCGGGGTGCGGCGAAATTTCCGCGAAAGCGGCGGCCCGCTGAGGCGGGAAATCGTTCAAATCCGGCACGCCCGTGTCCCGTTTGTGCCAGATCGGTGCTCCCGCAGCAGGCAAGCTCAGCCTCAGCAAAGGATAGAAGGGAAGGAAGCGGACATGGTTCAACTCTCCGATCTGGTGGATCTCGGACGCTATCCCATCGACCGGCCCGGCTCCAGCGCCTGCGCCCGGCTGATTGCGGATCTGCAGCGCGATCTTGCAGCGGACGGCTGTGCGGTGCTGCCCGGGTTCGTGCATCAGGACGGCGTTGCCAGGCTGGTGGCGGAGGCCGACGCGGTGGCAGGCCAGGGGTACAGGTCCTTCAGCCGCACCAATCCCTATTTCTCCCAGGACGACAGCACCCTGCCGGAAACCCATCCGGTGCGGCAGTTTTTCGGCCGCTCCAACGCCTTTGTCCCTGCGGACAACTTTGGCCCGGACAGCCCGCTGCGCGCGATCTACGAACACCCCGGCTTCATGCCTTTTGTCCGCGAAGCGCTGGGAGAGCCGGAGGACCGGTTCTTCCGCTATGACGATCCGCTGGCCGATGTGATCATCAACATGGTCGAGGCGGGGCAGGGCTTCCCCTGGCATTTCGATACCAACAATTACACCGTGACGCTGGCGATCCAGAACGGCGAGAGCGGCGGCGCGTTCGAATACGTGCCAATGCTGCGCACCCCGGCGGATGAGAATTTCGATGGCGTTGCGCGGGTGCTGGCGGGCGGCTCGCCGCTGGTGCGCAGGCTGGTGCTGCGGCCCGGCGACCTGCAGATCTTCCGGGGCCGCTATTCGCTGCACCGGGTGGCCCCGGTCGAGGGGGCGCGCAGGCGCTATGTCGGGATCTTCTCCTTTGTCGAGCAGGAGGGCATGTGCGGCGGGGTGGAGCGCACCCGGCAGCTTTATGGCAGGGTCCTGCCGCGCCATTACGAGCGTGAGGGGCTGCGTGCCGACGCGCTGCGGGATTGACCGGGCCTGCGTCAGGGGGCTGGACCTGCCGCGCGGGATCGGGATACTCGTGTGCAGTATTCCGCAGGAAGCCGCCGGTGCCCAAAGTCATTATCCATCTGCGCAAAAAGCATATTGAGAGCGACCTTTCACGCGGCTTCCTGCAGCTTTTCGGCGTGATTCAGAAAATGCTGGCGGCAGAGGGGATCGGCTGTGACATCCGCGCCTTGGACGCCGGCATCACCAGCCGCACGCGGCAGGTTCCCGGGGATCGCTTCGAGGACGGCAATCTGCACATTCTGGATGACCGCAGCGTGCAGATGCCGAATGTGCTGAATGCGGCCTTGGCGTATCTGGATGGCTTCTGGCATCTGGACCCGGAGGGAACCCGCGGGTTCAGCTCCATCGCGGCCCGGGACTTCCGGGAGGATATGATCCCTTACCAGTACGCCAAGCAGTTCTACGGGCGGCTGCAACGGACGTGGAAGGACGCCCGCCGGACCCGCTACAGCGCGCCAAGGGAGCGGGAGGATATTCCGCAGGGGTGCATTTCGGTATTTTTCCAGGGATCTTACCCGGTCCGGACCGGGGCAACAGAATTTACCGATATCGCGATGCTGCAGGATGTGCTGCAGGGGGCGGGAAGCAAGACCGTGCTGGTCAAGCCGCATCCCTTGCTGGCGAGCATCGCAACCATGGCGGAGCTGGCAGAGATCGCGGCCGGGGACAGCCGGGTGGTGATCAGTGGCGCCAACATCCACGATATTCTCGCCGCCAGCTGCGTGACGGTTTCGGTCAACTCGACGGCGGCGATGGAAGGGTTTCTGCACCGCACGCCCGCCATTCTCTATGGCACGTCCGACTTTCACCACATGGCGGAAACCGTCACCGGGCCGGGGCAGTTCGCCGGGGCGCTGCAACGGGCGCTGGCGCGTCAGGGCGGCTATGCGCAGTTCCTGACCTGGTATTTCCGCAAGAATTGCCTGGAAATCGGCGCGCCGGACGTGGAGCAGCGGATCTGGGAGATCTTTGGCCGCGCAGGCTTCCCGCGGGCGCGCTTCACGGCCGAACGGCCACCGGACCAGCAGGCGGGGCGCTAGGGCGGCAGGTCTTCGCTCTGGCGCTATTCCGGACCTTGGCGGCCCGCGCTGTTTCTGGCAGCCTGTCCGGCAAAAGCCCTGCCGCATAAGGCAGGCGGCAATCAGCGGAACGGGCAGATAACATGAATATCACACGGCGTCATTTCGGGTTTGGTCTTGCAGCGTTTGGGCTTGCGGCCTGCAGCAGCACGGTGCCGGCTGGGGGCAGCTCCCGCAGCACCGGCCTGCCGGCGGATCTGCGGCCGGTGCCCAATGCCGGATATGACCGGTGGGTGGCGGCCTTCCGGTCCCGGGCCGAGGCCAGCGGAATTTCCCCGGCCACTCTGCGCGAGGCGTTCCGCGGGGCGGGGTATCTGCCGGGGGTCATCAAGCGCGACCGCAACCAGACCGAGTTCAAGCGCTCACTGGAGGATTACCTGTCCATCGCCGTCTCGGACGAGCGGCTGGCCAAGGGCCGCGCCGCCTTTGCCCGCCACGGCGCCACCCTGCAGGCGCTGGAGCGGGCCTATGGCGTCGATGCGGAAATCATCTGCGCCATCTGGGGGCTGGAAAGCTTCTTTGGCGAGCGCCGCGGTGACGTGCCGGTGATTTCCGCCACCTCGACGCTGGCCTATGACGGACGGCGCGGGGCGTTCTTTGAAAAGCAGCTGCTGGCGGCGCTGAAGATCCTGCAGAGCGGTGACATCACCCCCGCCCGGATGACCGGCAGCTGGGCCGGCGCCATGGGGCACACCCAGTTCATTCCGACCTCCTACCAGGCCTTTGCGGTGGATTTCACCGGCGACGGGCGGCGCGATATCTGGTCGGAGGACCCGAGCGACGCGCTGGCGTCCACCGCCGCGTATCTGCAAAGAAACGGCTGGACCCGCGGGCTGAAATGGGGCGGCGAGGCCGGGGCGCCCGGCACCCCCGCAGGCCGCATCCTCCAGCCGCAGGCGGGCGGGCCGAAGTTTGCCGTCACCAGCAATTTCAACGCCATCAAGCGCTACAACAACTCCGATGCCTACGCGATCGGGGTGGGCCACCTGGCCGACCGCATCGCCGGAGGCGGCCCGCTGCGTGCGGGCTTCCCGCCGGACACATACGGTCTGACCAAGGGTGACCGCATCCAGCTACAGAAACGCCTGACGGCCAAAGGCTTCGATACCGGCGGTGCTGACGGCGTGCTGGGTCCGAAAAGCCGCGCTGCGATCAGCGGCTACCAGTCCAGCCGCGGCCTGCCGGCAACGGGCGATCCGTCCCAGGCGCTGCTGGCCAGTCTGAACTAGGAGCAGGGAGGATCAGAACGCGGCGCCGGTGCCCTGCAGCACCCCATGCTCCAGCGCATAGCGGGTGAGGCCGGCAGTGGAGGATATGCCCAGCTTGCGCTTGATATTCTTGCGGTGGGTTTCGACGGTTCTGACAGAGATATCCAGCGCTTGGGCGACTTCCTTGTTGGACTTGCCCTGCGCCAGCTCCAGCAGGATGGTCTGCTCGCGCCCGGTCAGCGCCTCGCGGGCGCCGTTATCCTTGGGCTTCAGGGAGCCGGCCGCACCGGTGCAGAGATAGGTCTGCCCCTCCATTACCGCGTCGATGGCCTGCTTGATCTCATCGGTCGGGACATCCTTCAGCACATAGCCCATCGCGCCGTGGCTCAGCGCGGTGGAGATATATTCGGCGCTGTCATGCATTGACAGGATCAGGATGCGGGTGCCGGGGTGCTGTTCCAGAATGATCTCGGTGGCGCTGAGGCCGCCGAGCTTGGGCATGTTCAGGTCCATCAGCACCACGTCAGGCGCCAGCCTGCCCATCTGGTTCACCGCATCGCGGCCATCGGTCAGCGAGCCGACCACCTGAATGTCGTCATAGCTCTCAAGGATCGACTGGATGCCTTCGGCCACCATCGGGTGGTCATCCACGATCAGAACCTTTACCGGATCAGCCATCATTCCCCCAATGCAGCATTCCATTGCCCGGGAGCCTCGCACCTTGCCGCATCCTCCCCGGTCACGGCAGCTGTGCAGGCGTTCCCTCCTCGCCCGGCGGCAGCAAATGGCTGAGAGGCAGGCTTGCCTCGATCACCGTGCCGCTTTGGGTGCCCCGTGATGACAGAATGCGCAAGGTGCCGTCAAGCTGCTCAATCCGCTCCTGCATGTTGCGCAACCCGATCCCGGGGCCGGTGCGGGCATCCCTGGGCGGCAGGCCGCGGCCATTGTCGGTGATCCGCATGGTGGCGCCCTTGGTATGGCCGCGCAGATCGATGCTGACCTTGGTGGCCTCCGCATGGCGTTCGATGTTGGTCAGCGCCTCCTGGGCGATGCGGTAGAGCGCAATCTTGGAATCCTGATCCAGCCGGTTGCGGAACACCACGGTGGAGAACGCCGTCTCGATCCCTGTGCGGGCCGCGAAATCATCGGTCAGCGCCTTCAGCGCCGGGCCCAGCCCGAGGTCGTCCAGCACGCCCGGGCGCAGGTCGCGGCTGATCCGGCGCACTTCGGTGATCGCGGTCAGCAGGCTTTCGGTGCCTTTCTCCAGGGGCGCCGCCGCGCCCTCGCCATCGCCGCGGGTCAGGCGGCGGCGGGTGTTGTCCAGCGCGTAGCGCACCCCGACCAGCAGCTGGCTGATCCCGTCATGCAGCTCCCGCGCCACCCGGCCGCGCTCCTCCTCCTGGGCGTCGAACACGCGCTGGGTCAGCTCCTTCAGCTTGGCATCCGCCAGCCGCCGCTCGCGGATGTTCAGGAACATGCCGGAGGCAAAGACCAGCCCCAGCGAAATCAGCGTGATCGCCCCGATGTAAAAGAAGGTGCGCCGCACCCGCGCCTCCACCTCCGCCCTTGAGGCGGCGACGGTGGCCAGCACATCGTCGATGAACACGCCGGTGCCGATCGCCCATTGCCAGTCCTGCAGCCCCAGCACATAGGCGATCATCTGCGCCTCCTCGCCGGTGGAGGGCTTTTCCCAGGTGAAGCTGTGCCAGCCAGCCCCGTCGCGCGCCAGGCGGATGAACTCATCCACCACCGGCACGTCGGCGCTGTCGGTCAGTCCCGCCCAGTTGCGGTTGATGAACTCGGTCTGCCGCGGGCTGACCAGATTGGTGCCGTCGTAGTCGTAGACAAAGAAGAACCCGTCCTTGCCGTAGATCATCGCGCTGAGGATCTGCGCCACCTGTTCCTTGGCCTCTGCATCATCGGGTGCTGCCAGGCCATAGATATGGGCAAAGCCGTTGCGGGCCTGGGTCACGTAGTTGCGCAGCTCCGCCTTCTTGGCGGCCAGCAGCTGCATCTCCAGCGCCTGGATCTCGCGCTCTGCCAGGGCGCGCGACTGATAGCCCACCAGAACCGCAATCGCCGTGCCTGCCACGATCAGCGGCAAGGTCATCAAAAGCGACAGTTTCTGCGCGTAGGTCGGGCGCAAAAGGGTTTGGAACAGACGCATCAATGGGGTCCCGGAATTGGTCAAAAACTTGTACCGAATCATTGCCCGGCCGCCCAGAGGAATCAAAGGCACGCGACACATTTGCGCCCCAGGCGTGTGCCAACATTCAGCGATTCGCGCCAAAAATGCGCCAACTGACCCGGTGCAGCCGCGAAAAACGTGCCGTTCTACGCAGTACTAGGTATTCACATAAAATTCGCCGCCGCTAGGCTGGCCGCACTCGAACCGATCCGCCCGGGGGGACCTTCCGGGCAATCCGAATGATAATGGGAGGAATACTTTATGGATCGCCGTTCTTTTTTGAAGACGTCCGCACTGGGCGGCTCCGCCGCAGCAGCCAGCACCCTGGCCGCGCCGGCATATGCCCAGGGCAAGCGCACCCTGACCATGGTTACCACCTGGGGCCGCGGTCTGGCCGGTGTGCATGATTCTGCACAATATGTTGCCGACTCCATCACGGCCATGTCCGGTGGCGACCTGACCGTTGACGTCAAAGCCGCAGGCGAGCTGGTTGGCGCGTTCGAAGTGTTCGACGCCGTGACCGCAGGCCAGGCCGACATGTACCACGCTGCCGACTATTATTTCGTCAGCCAGCACCCGGGCTATGCGTATTTCACCGCGGTGCCCTTTGGCATGACCCCGCAGGAACTGACCAACTGGTACTACCACGGCGAAGGCATGGCGCTGCATGATGAGCTGGGCCAGATCTTTGGCCTGAAGTCCTTCATCGGCGGCAACACCGGCCCGCAGTCCGGCGGCTGGTTCAACAAGGAAATCTCTGGCCCCGAAGACTTCAACGGCCTGAAGTTCCGGATGCCGGGCCTGGGCGGCAAGGCGCTGGGCAAGCTGGGCGCCTCGGTGCAGAACATTCCGGGTTCCGAAGTGTATCAGGCGCTGTCCTCCGGCGCCATCGACGGCACCGAGTGGAGCGGCCCCTGGGCGGACGAGAAGGCTGGTTTCCAGGAAATCACCAAGACCTACTACACCGCGGGCTTCCACGAGCCGGGCGCGGCGCTGTCGGTTGCCACCAACCGCGAAGTGTTCGAAAGCCTGTCGCCGGCCCATCAGAAGATCATCGAGATGGCATCGGCCGCCGGCCACCAGTGGAGCCTGGCGCAGTTCATGAACAACAACGGTGCAGCGCTGCAGCGCCTGCAGTCCGGCGGCGTCAAGACCCTGGAATTCCCGGACAGCGTCTGGGACGCCTTCGGCAAGGCCACCAAGGAAACCCTGGACGAGTTCATGGGCGACGAGCTGTTCGCGAAAATCCGCGGCAGCGTCGAGTCCTCGATGAAAGCCTCCTCCGGCTGGATCACCAAATCCGAAGGCGCCTACCGCGTTCAGCGCGACCGCGTCCTGGCCTGATCCGCCTGACCGTCATTAACCGGATCCCCCGCCGCAGGCGGGGGGTCCATATGCAGTTGCCCGTAGCGCGGGACGGCCGGCCAGCAGCGCCGTGTGCCCAGCCCTCAGCCGCAACTTCGCAGCAATCTTCCCGGGGGAAACATGCAGGAAGAGAGTGGCATCACCTTCTTTGGCGCAATCTGGGGCGGACTTGTCTGGCTGATCCAGAACATCGCCGGCGCCTTTTATAATCTCGGCTACGCCGTCACCCATCCGCAGCTTTGGCTCGACTGGTCCGACAAGGCTTCGATCATGCGCTTCGTCTACTATGGCGGCTCGGTCGAATTCTTCTTTGTCGTGTTCACCACCTTCCTGGTGCTGACCGCCATCGGCCTCTATTTCCGCAGCTTCATGTGGGCCATGGTCCGCGGGCTGGAGGGGATGGCCAACACCATTGGCCGCTTCTTTGCCTGGGCGGGGCTTCTGATGGTGGTGCAGCAGATCATCATCGTCTTCCTGCAGCGCGTGTTCGCGCGGCCCGACATCAGCTTCGGCTTTGGCATCCCGTTCAGCCAGGACATCAGCTGGTTTGCCGAGGAATTGAAGTTTTACAATGCCTTGGTGGTCTGCCTTTGCGTGACTTACACCTTTGTGCAGGGCGGCCATGTGCGGGTGGACCTGATCTATTCCGGCATCAGCTTCCGCGCCAAAAAGGTGGTGGACATGGTCGGCTCGCTGATCTTCATGATGCCCGCCGCGGTGCTGACGTGGATGTACGGCTGGTTCTTCCTGTGGCGGCACCTGATCGTGCCGAACCCCTCGGCTTCGGACACGCTGGAGCGGCTGGTGATGAAATCCCGCGCCCTGCGCTGGAACGTGGAAACCATCGGCTTCAGCCCCAACGGGTTCAACGCCTATTTCCTGTTCAAGATCCTGCTGATCGCCTTCGCGGGCCTCGTGTTCCTGCACGCCATCGCCTTCTTCTACCGCTCCTTCCTGGAGTTCGTCGAAGGCCAGGGCAGCGAAAACAAATACCTCGACAAGGACAGCCTTGGAGAGGGTGAAGAAGCCTACGAAGGCACGCATTAAGGGACGTCGGAAACATGCTATTTGGACTTGATGGCGTCGAGATCGGCCTGCTCATCGTATTTTTCTGCCTCTTCGGGGGCATCCTCTCCGGCTTTCCGGTGGCCTTTGCCATCGGCGGCGCCGGGATCATCTCCTTCGGGATCATCGCCGCGCTGGACAGCGCGGGCATCCTGATCCACCAGGCCATCGACACCTCGTCGCAGGCCTACCGCGACCTGGTGAACTCGGGCGTCCGGCCGGACAAGGTCTCGGTCTTCCGGTACCCGGATTTGCCAAGGATGGCGGAACCGGTGTTCGTCCAGGGCTGGGAAGTGGCGCTGGACCGCAACGTCTCCTTCATCGTCAACCGGATGAACGAGCGGGTTCTGGCGGGCGCGTCGATTGAAACCCTGCTGGCGGTGCTGATGTTCGTTCTGATGGGCATCACCCTGGAACGCTCGAAGATCGCCAACGACCTGCTGACCACCATGGCGCGCGTCTTCGGCCCGCTGCCCGGCGGCCTGGCGGTGTCGATCGTGGTTGTGGGCGCGTTCCTTGCGGCCTCCACCGGCATCGTCGGCGCGACCGTGGTGACCATGGGCCTGCTGGCGCTGCCCACCATGCTGCGCAACAACTACTCGCCGGAGCTGGCAACCGGCGTGATCGCCGCCTCCGGCACCCTGGGCCAGATCATTCCGCCGTCCATCGTGATCGTTCTTTTGGGCACCCTGGCGGGCGACCTCTATTCCACCGCGCAGGAAACCCGCGCGATGGAGGCGGGCTGCTCTGACGCGCTGACGTATCTGGGCGAGCCGGCGGTGGTGTCGGTCGGCACCTTGTTCCAGGCGGCGCTGCTGCCGGGCATCTTGCTGGCGATCCTCTATGCCACCTATGCCTTTGGCTATGCGCTGCTGAACCCGCACAAGGCGCCCGCGGTCGCCATCGAAGGCGGCACCGGCGAGGTGATCACCCGCAACGAAGGCCTGACCTGGTTCCTGGCGGTTCCGGCCGCGCTGATCGGCGGCGCAATCCTGCTGTCGAGCTTTAACGTGATCGGCAGCCAGAACATCACCGTCTCGACCTTCTCGGATGCTGGTGAAACCGCCTCGCTGCGCACCACTGTCGGGCCGCAGTGCAAGGAGGCCATGATCGAGCTGCACGGGCAGGACGCCTGGGATGCCGCCGTGGCGGAGCAGGAAGCCATCGACGCGGCTGGCGGCGTGGCTCTGTCTGCGAAGCTCAGCGAAGAGCAAATCGCCGCTGCCCGCGAAGCCAAGATCGCCGCTGCGGCGCCGATTGGCACCGGCATCAGCGTGATCATGATCGTGCTGGGCCTGGTGCTGGCGTTCGGCCGCGGCGTGGCGCCTTCGCGTGATGCCAAGCCGCTGATCCTGGGCGCAATCGGGGTTCTGCTGATTGCGCTGGTGGATCTGGTGGCGATTGCGCCGACCACCTCGGCGGGCGTGACCGTTCTGTGGATTGCGCTGCCGCTGCTGCTGGCGCTGTGGGGCTGCCGCGAGGCCGCCGCGCGCTGCGCGGGCAACGATCTGATCCGGGTGGTGTTCCCGCCGCTGGTGCTGATCGTCGCGGTGCTGGGCTCGATCCTGGGCGGCATCACCAACCCGACGCCGGCCGCGGCGCTGGGGGCAGGCGGCGCCATCATGCTGGCGGCCTACCGCAAGCTGAAGGATGAAGGCCGCTCCGGCAGCATCATCATCTGGTCCACCTTTGCGGTGATGCTGTGCATCCTGGTCGGCATGAACTTCGACCTGCGGGTGAACCAGGGCGGCGTCAGCGTCGAAAGCTGGATTGCCTTCCTCGTGGCCTACGCCGCCTATCTCTATGCGCTGTTCGGGCTGCTCTATGGCTGCTGGGTTCTGTTCCGCTCCGGCGTGCTGACCCCGGTGGTGCGGGAAACCGCCAAGGTGACCTCGATGGTCTTCACCATCCTGATCGGCTCGCAGCTGCTCAATCTGGTGGTGATCTCCTTCGGCGGCGAGCACTACATCCAGCAGTTCCTGAAGAGCTTCGACAACGAGATGACGGTCTTCCTGATCGTGATGCTGGTGCTGTTCTTCCTGGGCTTCGTTCTGGACTTCCTGGAGATCATCTACATCGTGATCCCGATTGTGGGGCCGGTGATCTATGGCGGGTCGTTCGATCCGAAATGGGTGACCATCATGGTGGCGGTGAACCTGCAGACCTCGTTCCTGACACCGCCTTTCGGCTTTGCGCTGTTCTACCTGCGCGGGGTGGCGCCGAAGGAGGTGACGACGGCCCATATTTACCGCGGGATCGTGCCGTTTGTGCTGATCCAGGTGGTGGGGATCGCCATCCTGTGGGCCTTCCCGTCGATCGTGACCATCGTGCCGGCGCTGATCCCGAACTGATCCGGCGGCAGTGTATGTAAACGGAAAAGGGGCCCCAAGCGGGCCCCTTTGCTTTTTTTACCGGGGGAGGGGCGCTGCCCCTCTGCGCGCGCGGCGCGCATTCACCCCGGGATATTTTCAGCCAGATGAACAGGGGATCCTTGCGCAGACGGTCCGGCCCGCGGGCCGGCTCAGGCGAACTGGATCAGGTCCCAGCGGTTCCCGAAGGGGTCGCGCCAGACCGCTACGGTGCCATAAGGCTCATGCCGGGGGTCCTCTTCGAAGGTCACGCCTTGAACGCGCATCGCGGCGTGGTCGCGGCCAAAGTTGTCCGTGGCCAGGAACAGCCCGACGCGGCCGCCGAACTGGTTGCCGATGGCGGCTTGCTGCTCCGGGCCTTCGGCGCGGGCCAGCACCAGGCTGCCCTGCGCAGCGCCCGGCGGCAGGATCCGCACCCAGCGCTTGGCTCCCTGATCAATATCCTCGGCCAGCTGCCAGCCAAGCTGGCCGCAGTAAAAGGCGATGGCGGCGTCATAATCCGGCACCACCAGCGAGACGGCGTGGAGATGCTGCATCAGCGGCTGCGGTGGATGGGCTGTTCTGGCAGCTGGATATTGGCGACCTGTTCGGCAATCGGATCGGTCGACAGCGGATGGCTGGCGGCCGCGAACTCAGACGGGTTGGTCATTTTCGTCCAGCTGCTTTGGTGATAGATCTCAAGGCCGGAGAACTTGGCCTTGTATCCCATTTTCTGGCTGCCGGGGACCCAATAGCCCAGATAGACGTAGGGCAGGCCGGCCTCCCGCGCGATCTGGATATGATCCAGGATCATGAAGGTGCCGAGCGAATTCTTCGGCTGGTCCGGCGCATAGAACGAGTAGACCATGCTGAGGCCGTCTTCCAGCACATCCGTAAGCGATACCGCGGTCAGCCGGTTGCTGCCCGCCTCGGCATACTCCACCACCCGGCTGCGCACCGGGGTTTCCTCGATCATTGCGGCGTATTCGAACACGTCCATGTCGGCCATGCCGCCATCCGCGTGGCGGCTGTCCAGATAGCTGCGGAACAGGGCAAACTGGTCTTCGGTCGCCCAGGGCGACGTCGCCCGCCGCTCCAGATGGGCGTTGCGTTTCAGGGTGCGTTTCTGGCTGCGGGTGGGGGAGAAGGCCGCCACGTCGATCCGGGCCGACAGACAGGCCGAGCATTCCGAGCAGGAGGGCCGGTACAGCACGTTCTGCGAGCGCCGGAAGCCCTGCTGGCTGAGACTGTTGTTGAGCTGCTCCACCCCGTCGCCCTGCAGTGCGGTGAACAGCTTCCGTTCCATCCGGCCGTCCAGATAGGGGCAGGGCTGCGGCGCTGTCACGTAAAACTGCGGTGCAATGGGAAGGGTATGGCGCATCGGAACTCTTCAGCGGTTTCGCGGGAAAAACGGAACAAGCGGCAGCTACTTCGGGTGATGATAGCAACGCGGTTCCGGTGCGCCAAGTAGCGTTGTGGAAAATGGTTTAACGGTCGCTTGTGGTTTTCATTCAAACCCGCCGGTTCAGCATGACGGTGCCGAGGAAATGGTCGGTGAGGCCCTGGCCGCGCGGCGAGGTCAGCATCAGGATGATCGAGATCACCTGCAGCACCGGGAAGCCCAGGGACAGCGAATAGCCCGCGGTGTGCAGCGCTGCCATGCCGCTGTCGAGCCGCTGGCCCGCACTGTCGCGCAGCTCAATCCCGGCAAAGCGCATCCCCCAGGTGGCGGAGCCGTTGGCAATGGTCACCGTCCGGTAGGCAAAGCCCACCGCCAGATACAGAAGCGGCCAGACCAGGAGCCCGGTGAAGGCGGTCAGCAGCACTGCGCCGGCGCTGAGCGTAAAGATCAGGATGCTGTCGATGACCCAGGCGATCAGCCGCTTGGCGGGTACAGACGCATAGAATTCTGCCTGGTAGTCGGGATCGGGCAGGGCGGTCATGTATGGGATCCTTTGCTAAAGGAAGAGACAGGAAGCGGAAGCCCCGCCCGGACGGGGGCGGGGCAGCCGGAGGAGGGGCAGGGCTTAGCGGCGCTTGGGTTCGCTGCTGGTTTCGTCCTCGTCCTCCGCGTCATCGCCGTGATCGGCGGTGCGGGCGCGGTCATCCATGAACTGGTCGAACTCGGCCTTGTCCTTGGCGTCGCGCAGGCGCTCCAGGAAGGCTTCGAAGTCATGCTGCTCCTGCTCCAGGCGGCGCAGCGTGTCGGCCTTGTAGGCATCAAAGGCGCTGTTGCCCGAAGGTTTCATCGCCGAGAAGCCGTGGCGCGCCCAGGTTTTGCTTTTGTGGCTGCAGGAGAATTTGCTGAACATGCGTTTGCTCCAGATCATGTAGAAGAGAAGGGCCAGACCCACCGGCCAGAAGAACACAAAGCCAAGCACCATGACGGCAATCCAGGCGCCTTTGCCCTTGCTGTCCAGCCAGGCTTCGCTGCGGGAAAACCAGCCCTGCACCGGTGTGTGGGGGGCGGTTGGGGTGAAACTCGTCATCGGGGTCCTCCAGGTTGCGGGTGTATGTAAATCCCTTTCACATTACTGCATATCGGAAGCCGCAGCGGGGGTTTCAAGCCCGTATGTGAATCTTTTTCACATGGTCTCCGCCATGCGCGGCATTTCGGCCATTGACGCGGCGGTGCCGCAGGAACAGTGTCGGGAGCATGACGACCGCCCTGCAGATCACCCGCATTCCCCGCCCCTTTGACCCTGAGCTTGGCGCCGAGGCGCGCGGGCTGGTGCCTTCCCTGTCCGGCGATCTGGCCGGTCTGGTGGCCGGGGCCTGCGGCTCAAGCCCCTATCTCAAGGAACTTACCGCGCGGGAGGCGGACTGGCTGCCGGAGGCGCTGCAGGACCCCGGCGCGGCGCTGGAAGCCGTTCTGGCGGACTGCCGCGCGCTGGAGGGCGCGCAGCTGAAGCCCGGCCTGCGCCAGGCCAAGCGACGGCTGGCGCTGCTGACCGCGCTGTGCGACCTCAGCGGCGGCTGGAGCCTGGAGCAGGTGACCGGCGCGCTGACCGATTTCGGGGCGCTGTGCGCAGATGTGGCCATCAAGGCGGAAATCGCCAATCTGATCCGCCGCAAGAAACTGCCGGGGCTGACGGAGGATGACATCGCAACCGCGGGCGGCCTCTCCATTCTGGCGATGGGCAAGATGGGCGCGCATGAACTGAACTACAGTTCCGACATCGACCTGATCTGCCTGTTCGACGAGACCCGGTTCGACCCGGATGATTTCTATGAGGCGCGCCAGGGCATGGTGCGCGCGACCAAGAACATGTGCGCAGCGCTCAGCGACCGCACCGGCGACGGCTATGTGTTCCGTACCGACCTGCGGCTGCGCCCGGACCCGGCGGTGACACCCGTCTGCCTGGCGATGGAGGCGGCGGAGCGCTATTACGAAAGCCTCGGCCGCACCTGGGAGCGCGCCGCCTATATCAAGGCCCGCCCCTGTGCCGGCGACATCGCCGCAGGGGAGCGGTTCCTGAACACGTTGCGGCCCTTTGTCTGGCGGCGGCACCTGGATTTTGCCGCCATTCAGGACGCCCATGACATCCGCTTGCGCATCCGGGAAAGCAAGGGCACCGGCGGCGCGCTGAGTGTGCCAGGGCACGATATGAAACTGGGCCGCGGCGGCATCCGTGAAATCGAGTTCTTCACCCAGACCCGGCAGCTGATCGCGGGCGGGCGCGATGAATCCCTGCGCCTGCGCGGCACCGTCGAGGGGCTGGCGGCGCTGGCGGACAAGGGCTGGGTGCCGCAGGACGCGGCAGAGCAGCTGGCCGCCCATTACCGCGCCCACCGCGAGGTCGAGCACCGGATCCAGATGGTGCATGACGCCCAGACCCACCGGATGCCGAAATCCGAAGACGGCATCGCACGCATCGCCTGCCTGATGGACCGCGACCCGGAACCGCTGATGGCGGACATCAGGGAGCGCCTGGAACAGGTGCACGCGCTGACCGAAGGGTTCTTCTCTGGGGGCGCCGCGCCGCGGCCTGCCGCGCTGCCCGAGGAGACGGCAGAGCTTGACGGCGCCGTCATCGCCCGCTGGCCGACCTACCCGGCGCTGCGCTCCGCCCGCGGCGCGCAGATCTTCGAACGGCTCAAGCCGGAGCTGCTGGCCCGCGTTGCCAGAACCGCCAAGCCGGGCGAAACCCTGCTGGCGCTCGATGGCTTCCTGGCCGGGCTGCCTGCCGGGGTGCAGCTGTTTTCGCTGTTCGGCGCCAATCCGCAGCTCATTGACCTGCTGGTCGACATCGCCGGCACCTCCCGCGAGCTGGCCGGTTTTCTGTCGCGCAATTCCGCCGTGTTCGACGCGGTGATCGGCGGGTCCTTCTTTGACCCTTGGCCCGGGGCGGACCGGCTGAAGGCGGACCTGGCCCGCCGCCTGGCCCTGGAAGACGATTACGAATCCCGTCTCGACACCACCCGCCGCTGGTGCAAGGAATGGCACTTCCGCATCGGGGTGCACCATTTGCGCGGGCTGACCGACGGCCAGCAGGCCGGGGCGCAATACGCCGAACTGGCCGAGGTTGTGATCGCCGGGATCACCCCGGAGGTGGTGTTTCATTTCGCCCGCAAGCACGGCCCCGCCCCGGGCCGCGGCGCGGCGGTGCTGGCGATGGGCTCTCTTGGGGCCGGTCAGATCCATGCGCAATCCGATCTCGACATCATCGTGATCTACGACCCTGGCACGGCGGAGATGTCGGAGGGCAAGCGCCCGCTGGCCACGCGGCCCTATTACGCCCGTCTTACCCAGGCCTTTGTAACCGCGCTGTCGGCGCCGATGTCGCAGGGCCGCCTCTATGAGGTCGACATGCGGCTGCGCCCCTCCGGCACCCAGGGTCCGGTGGCGGTCAGCCTGGCGGGCTTCACCCTCTACCAGCAGAACGAGGCCTGGGTGTGGGAGCATCTGGCGCTGACCCGCGCCCGGGTGGTCGCCGGGGAGGACAGCCTTGCCGCAGAGATCGAGGACTTCCGCGCGGGCCTCCTGGAGCAGCCGCGGGAGCGCGGCAAGGTGCTGCAGGAGGTGGCGCAGATGCGCGCGCGCCTGGCTGCCGCCAAGACGCCGGCAGGGGTCTGGGACGCCAAGAACGGGCCCGGGCGGATGATGGATGTGGAGCTGATTTCGCAGGCGGGCGCGCTGACCTCCGGTTCCGGCGCGCGCGATGTGGCTGCAGGCCTGGCGGGGGCTGTCGCTGCCGGATGGCTGAATGACGCGGATGCGGAATACCTCGGCGCCAGTTACCGGCTATTCTGGTCAGTGCAATGCGCGGCGCGGCTGCTCTCCGGCAAGGCCATCGAGGCCGATGCCATCGGCGAGGGCGGGGCGCAGTTCCTCTGCCGCACCACCGGCTATGCCCGGCTGGACGCGCTGGAGCAGGAACTGCAGGCCCGCTACAGCGGCTGCGCTGCGATCATAGCGGACGCCGTGCAAGGGGAAGGAACGGATGAAGGGCAGCAGTGAACACGACCCGCGCGGTCTGATCTATGAATCCTACCGGATCGACGGCATCACCGGCGCGCAATGCCGCAGCATCTTCTTTGACTGGGCGCTGGGTATGGACGCCGCCCGTGACAGCCGCGCCGATATTCAGGCGCTGCTGGAGCTATACGGCAAGGACCAGCCGGACCACCCGATGACGGCGGTGCTGCGCGATGGCCTGCAGGGCACGGAAAAGCCGCGCCGCCGCGGCGGCTGGCGCTCGCGCGCGCGCTAAGGACCCCAAGACCATCAGCGGATGCGCTTCCTGCGGATTGGCGCCGCAGGCGGCGGCGCTGCGGCGTTTTGCGCGCCAGGCCTTGAATATACCCCTAACTAGGGGTATATTGGCGCCATGACACAGGATAACCGTAACCGGGAAAACCAGACTCTTGTGCTGGCGCTGCTGCGCAGCCACCAGCGGTTCATGCGCGCGATGGGTCCGGTGTTCCGGTCGGCAGGCCTGACCGCGCCGCAATGGGACGTTCTGGAAACGCTCGGCACCAAAGGAGCGCTGTCGGTCAACCAGCTGATGCAGCTCACGCTTTCGACCTCGGGCAATCTGGATGTTGTGGTTAAGAACCTGATCCAGGCTGGCCTCGCCGAAAAGACGGTCGATGAAAAGGACAGGCGGGCGCGGGTGCTGCGCCTGACGGAAGCCGGACGCGCCAAGGTGGCGGAGTTCATGCCGGTGCACAACCAGGCGCTGGAGCAGGTTTTTTCGGGCATCAGCCGGCAAGAGCAGCGCCAGACCATTACGGCACTCAACCAGCTGCGCAGAAAACTGCCGCAGCCGCGGAAAGACGGAACATGACCAGCAAGACCTTCCTCACCGTGCATGGTGCGGTCTATATCTTCTTCGCCCTCGCGCTATTCCTCGCACCGCAACTCCTCTGGCCGCAGTACGGGCTGCAAGTGAATGACCGCTATGCGGTGTTCCTGTCGCAGCACAATTCGATCTTTCTGGGCGGCATCGGGGTCATCAGCTTCCTGTTCCGCACGGCGGAACCAGGCAGCGATGCCGCCCGCACCATCCTGACAGGCCTGCTGTGGACCAATGTTCTGGGCGCCGCCGTCACACTGTACGCCTGCGTTGCGGGTCTCTTCACCGGCTTCGGCTGGTCCGACCCGGCCTTCTTTGCGCTGCTTGCGGGTCTATGCGCTGCGCAGCTCCGCAAAAACGGCTGAAATCCTCTCGCCTTTCCACAGGAGAACGAACATGAGCACACAGAAAATCTGGGACCTGCATATGACCTATGACGGCCCCGTTACCGAAGAGTTCCTGGAAGGGACCAAGGAGCTCGCCCGGAGCATCGCCGGGGAGCCCGGGATCCTCTGGAAAATCTGGACCATTGAAGAGGGCACCTCCCGCTTTGGCTCCACCTATCTGTTCCGCAGCCGGGAGGATCTCGACACCTACCGGGAGATGCACCTGAAACGCCTGGCGTCCATTGGCATAACGGTGGCGTCGGACCACATCTTCGACATCATGGAGGAGGTGAGCGCGATCACCCGCGCGCCGCTTTCGGCTTAAGGTTCCGGCCTTGGCAGAACAGCACCGGGCAGCCGCGCCGCCGCGTGGCTGCCTCTTCCCCTGCGCAGCACTTGCGGCTAAGAGGGCCTCATGACAGCCTCCCCTGATGCGCTCCAGCGCCCCCGCGTGAAAATGAAGCCCAAGTCCAACGCCCGCGCCATCCGGCACGGGTTTCCCTGGGTTTATGCCAACGAACTGGTGACCGACCGCCGCACCCGCAAGCTGACGCCCGGCACCCTGGCGGTGCTGGAGGATGAGGCGCAGCGCCCGCTGGGGCTGGTCTCGGTCACCCCCGAAAGCAAGATCATCGCCCGGATGCTCGACCGCGACCCGGAGGCGGTGATCGACCAGGACTGGTTCGCCGCCCGCCTGTCCCGCGCGCTGGAGATGCGCGAGCGCCTGTATGATGCGCCCTTCTACCGGCTGGTTCACGCGGAATCCGACGGTCTGCCCGGCGTGGTGATCGACCGTTTCGGCGCGGCCTGCGTGGTGCAGCCCAACGCCGCCTGGGCCGAAGCGCATCTGGACATGCTCACCGCCGCTCTGGCCGAGGTGACCGGCGCCGAGGTTATCCTGAAAAACGCCTCCGGCCGCACCCGCTCCCTGGAAGGGCTGGACGATCAGAACCAGACTCTTCTAGGCGAGGCCCCCGCCGCGCCGGTGCCGGTGCAAATGAACGGCGCCACCTATATGGCCGATCTCACCGGCGGCCAGAAAACCGGCCTGTTCTTCGACCAGCGCGAAAACCACGCCTTCGCCGCGCGGCTGACCGCGCCCGGCGCCCGGGTGCTGGATGTGTTCTCCCACGTCGGCGGCTTCGGCCTTGCCATGCTGGCAGGCGGGGCAGGGCAGGCGACCTGCGTGGACGGCTCGGCCGCTGCGCTGGAACTGGCTGCCCAAGGTGCCGCGGCTGGCGGGCATCAGGACAAATTCACCGCCCGCCAGGGCGACGCCTTCGATGTGCTGACGGCACTGGGGGAAGAGGGCGAAAGCTTCGATGTTGTGATCTGCGACCCGCCCGCCTTTGCCCCCTCGAAACAGGCGCTGGAGGCGGGCCTGCGCGCCTATGAGCGCGTCGCCAAACTGGCGGCCCCCTTGGTGAAACCCGGCGGTTACCTCGGCCTCTGCTCCTGCTCGCACGCCGCCGATCTTGCCAGGTTCCGCAACGCCTCTGCCCGTGGCATCGGCAAGGCGGGCCGCCGCGGCCAGCTCATCCACACCGGATATGCAGGCCCCGACCACCCGCAGCTGCCGCAGCTGGCCGAGAGCGGCTATCTGAAGGCCGTGTTCTTCCGGCTGGACTGATCCGGGGTGAAGCTGCTCCTCGATACGTGCGTCCTCTATCCGACGGTGATGCGGGAAATGCTCCTGGGCGCGGCGCGCCTGGGCCATTTCACCCCGCTCTGGTCCGCCCGGATCCTGGGCGAATGGGAACGTGCGGCGCTGAAGCTCGGCCCCGAAGGCGCGGCGCAGGCCAAGGCAGAGACCGCGCTGGCCCGCGCGCACTGGCCCAAGGCCGAAGTTGCCCCCGCACCGGGCATTGAAACCCGCCTCTGGCTGCCCGACAGCGCCGACATTCACGTGCTGGCCGCCGCCATCGCAGGCCATGCCGATGCTATCGTGACGGTCAACAACAAGGACTTCCCCCGTCACACCCTGGCCGAAGAAGGGCTGGAGCGCATTGGCCCGGACGAGCTCCTCTACCGCTTCTGGCTTGACGACAGCACCGGCATGGAGGCGCTGGGGACAGAGGTGCTGGCTGAGGCCAACCGCCTCTCCGGGGGCCGCTGGGAAATCCGCCCGTTGCTCAAGAAAGCCCGCCTGCCGCGGCTGGCCAAGGCCCTGGCGGGCTGACCGGTGTTTCATCTTTCCTGAAATACTCCGGGGAGTTTGAGGGGCCGGCCCCTCAATCCCGACCTTGCCGCAGGCTCAGCCCCTGGACCATTTCGCTTCCAGCCGCTCCAGCGCGGCGATGCGCTCATCGGTCTTGGGGTGGCTCATCAGCCAGGCCGGTGCCATGCCGGCGCGTGCCTGCGTCAGCTCTTCCAGCTTGGCAAACAGGCTTTTCTGCGGCGCCAGCCCGATCCCCGCCTTGGTCAGCAGCGCCGCGGCATATTCATCCGCTTCGTATTCATCGCCGCGCGACAGCCGCGCGGCCAGCAGCGAGGTCAGCGCCCCGGCAATCCAGGGGCCGATGAAGGGAACGTACCGGCCCAAGATCAGCATCAGCGCCGTGCGCAGCGCATTCTGCCCGGAGAAATCGACCATCCGCTTGCGCGCATGCCCCAGCGCCACATGGCCCAGCTCATGCGCAATCACCGAGGCCAGCTCCTCTGCGCTCACCTCGCCATTCTGGTACTTGCGGTAAAAGCCGCGGGTGATGAAGATCCGCCCGTCCGGCGCCGCCAGCCCGTTGACAGGGTCGACCTCATAGATATGCACCGGGATGCGGGCGATGTTCAGCGCCGCCGCCAGACGGTCGGTCAGCCGCTTCAGCCGCGGGTCCGCCAGCTCGGTCGAGCGCTGGTCCAGCTCGCGATTGGTGCGCCAGACGGATATCCGGTACATCACAAGGCCATAAAGCACGGCCAGCAGAATTGGCATGAAGCGCAGCATGCTTCAGATATGGGCCGAAACCGCGCCGCCAGCAAGAGGCAGCGGCCGCGAAGCCTTGCACCCAGCGCAGGCCGCCATGCAAAATCCGCACTCGCCGCCGCGCGCCGCATCCATTAAGGGGGCTGAACCCCAAGGCACCCCAAACCAACGGCATCCGGCACATGGCACCCCTGTCTCAGCTCCGCAACATCGCCGACACAGGCGAGACCCTGCACCGCAGCGGCTGTGCGCCCTACAAGATCGAGAAATACCTGCAGTTCTATGCCAGGAAGCAGGGCATCAACGTGATCGTGCAGGCCACCCCCACCTCGATCTCCTGCCAGTTCCCGGACGAGGACAACCAGTTCATCATCCGCCGCTTGGAGCCCGCCCAGATCAACCTCAGCCTGCTGGCCCGCACCATCATCCGCATCAACGCGGTGGAGGATCCGGGGATTGAGGAGCCGGGCCGTTACCCTGCCTGGCTGATCATGGTGGCCAATATCGCCATCCCGCCGGCCTTCCTGACCCTGATCGGCAGCGCACTGACAACGATTGCGCTGTCAGCGGTGCTGGGCTTCCTGGTCTGGCTCTGCCAGCTGTTCTGCCGCGGCGACCGGATCATTCTGGTGGAGTTTCTGTCGGCGCTGGTCGCGGGGCTGGCGGTGGCGCTGGTCAGCAGCATGGGGGTGGAGGTGCCGGTCTGGGGCACCTGCATCGCCGCCATCGTGCTGTTCGTGCCGGGGCTGTCGATCGCCAACTCCCTGGAATGCCTTGCCTTCAACGACGTGATCTCCGGCTCCAGCCTGTTTGCCCAGTCGATCTTTGTGCTGATGAAACTGTTCATCGGCATTTATATCGGCGTCAGCATCGGCGCCGAGCTGTGGGGGGCGACGCCGCAGGTGAAGAACGTGAACGAAGTCCTGTGGTGGATGCCCTATCTGGCGCTGCCCGCGCTGTCGTTCTCGATCGGGGTGATCTTCAATGCCCGGCTGGTGGATATCGTGCGGGCGCTGCCGGTCACCGTGCTGGGCATGTGGGGGCCGCTCTACCTCGGCTTCGGCAGCGGCTGGATCGTCGGCACCTGGGTCACCGCCATGTGCATCACCCTATACGGCACCTGGCTGGCCAAGACACTGAACCTCACCGGCGCGATCTACATCGTGCAGGGCATCCTGATCCTGGTCCCCGGCAGCCGGGTGCTGATGAGCGCGACGCAGTCGCTGTTCAATGAAACCCTGATGGCGGACGCCAGCATCGGCCTGTCGGCACTGCTGATGTTCTCGGCCATCGTGGCGGGGCAGGTGACGGCGCTGGCGCTCTATTCGCAGAAGAACCGCAACCTCGCCAGCTAGGCGCTGCGCTCAGCCGCCGGCAGGTCCCATTCCGCCGCGGCCAAGGGCGCGTCCGAGGCCGAGGGCCAGCCGCTGGCGGTCACCGCATCCTGCAGCGCGGCATAGCAGTCCGGGTCGATGGCGGGGCCAGCCATGCCGTCCATGATGGCATAGGTCTTCTCCAGCGGCATTGCCGCGCGGTAGGGGCGCTCGGCGGTGAGCGCGTCAAAGATATCGGCCACTGCCATCACCCGCATCTCCTGCGTCAGCTGGCTGGCATCCATTCCGTAAGGATAGCCCTTGCCGTCCAGCCGCTCATGATGTGCCGCGCTCACATCCGCAAGCTCCTGGAAGGCGGCAATCCGGCTCAGCACCTCGTGGCCCAGCACCGGGTGCCGTTTCATCAGGGCAAACTCCTCATCCGTCAGCTTGCCGGGCTTGTCCAGGATGGTGTTGGAGATCCCAAGCTTGCCGATATCATGCAGCAGCGCCCCGCGCACCATCCAGCGGCGCCGTCCGGGCGGGAAGCCTAGCTGGTCGCAGATCAGCCCGGTGTAGCGCGCCACCCGCTGCGAATGGCCGTGGGTAAACGGGCTTTTGGCGTCGATCACCAGCGAAAACGCCCGCGCGATCTCATCCAGGTAGTCTTCATCCACGGCATGGATATGCTGCGCCTGCGGGGTGGCAAAGACCTCTGCCTCTAGGCCCGGGTCCTGCAGATCCGCCAGGAAGCCGGGGCGGCGGATCACCGCGGTGAAAACCGGCACAAGGTCGGGGTCGAACCAGCTGCCTGCGCGGGCTTCCAGCTCCGCCGCGGCGGCCTCAGCGCCCGCACTGGCGGCAAAGACGTCCGCCACCTGCGCCATCAGCGCGATGCGCGAAAACAGCGGGATTGCCGCGCCCTTCAGGCCCTGCGGCTGGCCGCCGCCGTCCCAATGCTCATCCAGGCTGGCGATGCCCTCCGCCACATCTTCGGAGAAGCGCATCTGCCGGGCGATACTGGCGCCGCGGTTGCAGCGGGTCTCGATCAGCTCGCCCGCCAGCTGGCCGTTCCTGGCAATCACATGGCCCAGCGTTTTCAGCTTCTGCAGCGGGCTGGCCCCCAGCGCGGTGTTGCGCAGCAGGAACTCGATGCCCTGCCGGGAGCCGCTCACCGTCTTGAAGTTCTGTTTGAAGGACAGATCATCGGTCAGGTACAGCTGGCAGATGCGGGCCGCGTTGGAGCTGCACCCCAGATCCTTCAGCAGCAGCGTGAAATAGAGGTCGGAGCGCGCCTGCGGCGGCAGTTCCAGCTCCCGCGCGGCCTGCATGCCGATCCAGCAGCAGCGCACGCAATGGCCCTTGGGCTGGCCTTCGGTCAGATCCAGCGCATGGCTGAGCGCGCCCAGCAGCTCCCCCAGCCGCAGAATGTCCTGCGGTGCGGCACCGCCGGCCGGGCCGGGACTGGTCGGGGAAAAAATATATGTCATAGGCCTTCGGCAGTAAAATGCGGAAGGACCATGACTAAGCGGACAGGATTAACCTGCCCTTACCCGGCGCAGGATAGGGGCGGGGTCTCTGCGCCCGATTTTCGTAAAATGCCCGGGGCCGCCGTTTGGCAGCCCCGCGGTCAGAATGCAGAGGCCGCCGCCTGGCAGCCCCCAGGGTCCCGGCCCTAATTCACACCCAGCTTGCCTGGGAACTCTATGTTGATCTCCAGGCTCGACAGCTCGTCGCCGCGCTCCATGCGGATGTCGATCGCCTCGTCGCCGATCTGCATGTGGCGGCGGATCACTTCCAGGATTTCGCGCTGCAGTTGCGGCAGGCAGTCGGGGCGGGCGCCGCCGCTGCCGCTGCGCTCATGCGCCAGCAGGATCTGCAGCCGCTCCTTGGCCGTGCTGGCAGAGGCTTTGCGGGGGCGAAGGGAAAATCCGAACATCCGCTTACACCGCCCGGCGGAACAGGCGCTGCAACAGGCCGCGACGGGGGTCCGCGGCAATCCGCATCTCGATCTGCTCGCCGATCAGCCGGCCCACTGCGTCCTCATAGGCCGCCGCCGCCGCCGAGGGGTCGTCCAGCACCACCGGCACGCCCAGGTTGGAGGCGCGCAGCACCGCCGGGCTTTCGGGGATGATGCCCAGCAGCGGCACCGCCAGAACCTCCAGCACATCCTCTACCGTCATCATCTCGCCGCTCTCGATGCGGGATTTGTCGTGGCGGGTGATCAGCACCTGCGCCTTCACCGGCTCTGCGCCGGCCTTGCTGGCGCGTTCGGTGATGCTGTTCAGCAGCCCCAGCACCCGGTCGCTGTCGCGGACAGAGGAGACCTCGGGGTTGGTGACCACAATCGCCTCATCGGCAAAATGCATCGCCATCTGGGCGCCGCGCTCGATCCCTGCCGGGCTGTCGCAGATGATATAGTCGAATTCCTGGCGCAGCTCGTCCAGAACCCGTTCAACGCCTTCCTTGGTCAGCGCATCCTTGTCGCGGGTCTGCGAGGTGGGCAGCACCGACAGGGTTTCCAGCCGCCGGTCGCGGATCAGCGCCTGCTTCAGCTTGGCGTCGCCCTGGATCACGTTGATGAAGTCGAACACCACCCGGCGCTCGCAGCCCATGATCATGTCCAGGTTGCGCAAACCGACGTCGAAGTCGATTACCACCGTCTTGTGGCCGCGCCGGGCCAGCTCGGCGCCCACTGCCGCCGAAGTTGTGGTCTTGCCGACACCGCCCTTGCCCGAGGTGACAACAATCACCCGGCCCAGCGGCTCTTCCAGTTTCAGGTCCTTGCTCATTCGTCCTGCCTCTCTCATTCCAGCCCTCTTTACAGCCTTCATCCCAAGGCTTCCACACACAGCCGCTCGTCCTGCAGGAATACCTGCACCGGGCGGTTCAGCAGCTCCGGCTCCAAATTCTCGCTCGTCCGGTACAGCCCGGCGACCGCCAGCAGCTCGGCGTCCAGGCTGTGGCAGAAGATCCGGGCAGTCTCGTCGCCCTCGGCGCCGGCCATCGCCCGGCCGCGCAGCCGGCCATAGACATGGATGCTGCCGCGCGCGATCAGTTCGGCGCCCGAACTGACCGGCCCGACCACCACCAGATCGCCGCCTTCGGCCACCACCGTCTGGCCAGAGCGCACCGGCTGGGTGATCAGCCGGTTTTCCGGCGGCCTGAGTTTCTTGGGGAGTTCGCGGCGGGGACCGGGCCTGGTGCTGCCTTCCATGTTGAGCGGCGCATCCTTGCCGCTGGCAATGGTGATCAGCCCGGCGTCCTCAGCCGCGGAGATCTGTTCCGGCGTGGCATTCTGGACCCCGAACACCGCCAGCCCGCGGCTGCGCAAGCAGTCCGTCAGTGCCCGCAGCTCGGCCGGGCGGGACAGGCCGGGCGCCTGCGCCAGATCCAGGATCAGCGGCGCGCCGTCAAAGAAATGGGGGTTCCAGCGAAGCTGCGCGTCCAGTGCCGCGTAGAAGGCCTGGTCCAGCGGCCCGTCTTCCGGGCGCAGCGCAACAGCGGTAAAATACCGCCCGCGAATCTGGAAAGGCTTCACGGCAGCGGCGGGGGCGCCGCCACGGGGGGGTATGTCTTGATGCGGCACGCTCACGCGATGCTCCTGCTCGGGGAATGCGGCTTTGGTCCGCGGCTTCTTTTCCTCTTGGGTAGCGTTTGGAGCGCGGCCCGTTCAACCGGGGAACGGCGGCTTCGGCGGACATGCGCCGGATGCCGCAGGCACCGGCGGATTTCCGCACGCGGGCTGCTTCCGGTTGCGCAGAAAACCGTTGCCAGCCCGCGGCTGGCGGCGGCTAAAGCGGCAGCGGCGCGGACTGGCCTGAGGTTTCCAGGTCCCAGATTGCGGCCCACTGCGTGTCCTGCCGCTCCAGGATCAGATAGTTCCGCTCCGCCGCATAGCGCCCGGCCTGGCCGGGGATCTTGCGGATGCGGACAGGGTGGCCGGGCAGGGGCGCATCGCCCAGCCAGGACAGCATCCCCAAGACCCGCGCCCAGGCCCTGGGCGGCGCCCGGTGGGAAATGCCCGAAGCCACCAGCTGGTGCAGCATCTTGCCATCGCCCAGCGGCATCTCGCCGCGCGCGGCCAGGTGGATCTCGCCGGACACGGCAGCGATCTTCTGGCCGTCCAGCGCGGCGATATCGCGCGCCATCCGCAGCATCCGCCGCCAGGAGGCCCGATGCGCCCGGCTTTGCCATTGGTCGCGCAAGTCGTCCTCATATTCCTGCATCCGCGGGGTGAGCACCATCAGCAGCTCCAGCAGCGACAGCCGCGGCCCCAGCAGGGGCACGCTGGACAGCAGGAAGGTCTGCCCCGGTGCCTCCCGTTTCACCTCGGCTTTCATCATCTGCCAGCCGCCGCGCGCCATCACCCGGCGGCGGCTGCGCTCCGAGCGAAGGTCGGGCGCCAGCAGCCGCAGCCCCGGGGCCTCGATGCGCCAGCCCAGATGGGTGCCTTCGGGGTCCGCAAACCGCGCGGGCAGGTCGCCGTCGCAGCAGCCGTGCTGAAACAGCAGCGCCGCCTCGCGGGCCATCGCAAACAGCGTCTGGCCCACTGGCGAATAGGTGCTGGAGCGCCGCAAGCTCCCCCATCCATCGCAGATGTCATGGTCGTCCCATTGCATCAGCGAGGGCACGCGAGCCGCGAGCCACGCAAGCTCCGGCGCGCTGTAAACCGCCAGGTAGCGGCGCAGAAAGCCTTCCCGCAGATGCTGGCGCAGGCTGGCCAGATCCTCCCGCGAGGGGTCGCTGGGCAGTTTGTCCGGCCAGCCGCTGCTGAGCCGGTGGCCCTGCGTGACCTCATCGGCATAGACCTGGTCGCCGCCATGCAGCAGCAGCGAGAAGGGGCGCTTTTGATGTTCCGCGCCCATCCGCGCCCACATGGCGTTGCGCTCAGCCCCGTCGCGGTCCAGGTCGCCGTTCTCCTCGCCGTTGCAGGAGGCATAGGCGATCCGCATGTCCCCGCCGAACCCGCCCGCGACTTCATACCGCGCGCCGTCCCACTGGTAGGAGGAGGGCCGGTCCGCAGGCAGCGCGAAGCGCACGCGCAGCACCGAGACGTTTGCGTAGTCCGCCAGCCGCTCGGGCTGAAGGTTCATGCCGCCGGCAGAAACAGGCGGCACAGGCAGACCCTTGGGCGCGATAAACAGCGCCGCAAGCTGCATCTGGCCATCGCGCAGATCGTCGAGGATCAGGATGGGGCCGGTGATCGGGGTGCTGCTGCTCATACAGCAACAGGACCTAGGTGCGGCGGCCCGCGCAATCAACCGCTGCGGGGGAATGCGGCGGGATATTTGCCCGCACTGCGGCTGAATTGCGCTGGCGCTGCGCAGAAGGGCATGGTCAAGATGTGCCGGGCCGCCTGCCAGGGGGGCGGATTTCTTCATTGTTCAGGAGGCTTAGAATGCAATGGGCTTTACTTGCGGCATCCCTGCTGGCCGCGCTGTGGACGGGTGTTCATGCCATCATCGGCGGCCGGGAATGCGCAGCGCCGCTGGCGCGGGACCGGCAGCTTCCGGATGCGGTGCGTGAGACCACCTTGTTATGCTGGCATCTGGTGACCGGCTGCCTGGGCCTTATGGCTGTGTTTCTCTTTGCAGGTGCCCGCGGCTCGGCCGAGATGGCCCTGGCCGGAACAAGCATGGCAGCGGTGATGGCGGCGACAGGCCTCCTGATGCCGCCGCTGCGCAGGGTGAAATACGGCCTGCTGCCGCAAGGCTGGCTGTTCGTGCCGGTTGCGGCCTTGGGCGCATGGGGCCTGTGGGGCGGCTAGCCGCAGCGCGCGGGGGCAGGCGGCGCTCCCGCCCGTGCGGCCTGCATTGAAAATGCCGGCCTTCCGGTTGGGCCCGGCGCCGGACCGGTTGGTCCGGCGCGCATCCTGCCCGGCGGGCAGGATGCCATGCCCAAGGCTGCCAAGGGGCGGCGGCGTCAGCCGCGGCACCTGCAGGCGCGGGAGCGCTTCCCGGTCTGTCACAAATCCTTCACCGCGACAGCTCGCGCATCCCGCGTTCCAGCCCGTCCAGGGTCATCGGAACCATCCGGTCCTCAAAGATATCGCGGATCATGCCGATCGAATGGGTGTAGTCCCAGTATTTCTCCGGCACCGGGTTGATCCACAGGTTCGCCGCCCAGGCGTCGCGCGCGCGCTGCAGCCAGACCTGGCCCGCTTCCTCGTTCCAATGCTCATTGGCGCCGCCGGGATAGGCAATCTCATAAGGCGACATCGAGGCATCGCCCACGAAGATGCACTTGTAGTCCGGCCCGTAGGTGCGCAGCACCTCGTGGGTGGGGATCTTTTCGTTCCAGCGGCGGCGGTTGTCGCGCCAGACGCCCTCATAGAGGCAGTTGTGGAAGTAGTAGTATTCCAGATGCTTGAACTCGGCCCGCGCGGCTGAAAACAGCTCCTCCACCACCTGGATATGCGGATCCATCGAGCCGCCCGCGTCCAGGAACAACAGCACCTTCACCGCATTGTGCCGCTCCGGCCGGGTCTTCACGTCCAGATAGCCGTGCTCGGCGGTGGAACGGATCGTATTGTCCAGATCCAGCTCCTCATGTGCGCCCTGGCGGACCCAGCGGCGCAGGCGTTTCAGGGCCACCTTGATGTTGCGGGTGCCCAGCTCGACATCGCCGTCGAGGTTCTTGAACTCGCGCTTGTCCCAGACCTTGACCGCGCGCTGGTGCCGGCTCTTTTCCTGCCCGATGCGCACCCCCTCGGGGTTATAGCCATAGGCGCCAAAGGGCGAGGTGCCCGCGGTGCCGATCCATTTATTGCCGCCCTGGTGGCGGCCCTGCTGTTCCTTGAGGCGATCCTTGAGCGTCTCCATAAGCTTGTCAAAACCGCCAAGCGCCTCGATCTCGGCCTTCTCTTCCGCGCTCAGATGCTTTTCCGCCATCTTGCGCAGCCACTCTTCCGGGATGTCGACGGCTTCCATCACGGCTTCGGCGGGGATCGCCTCCAGCCCTTCGAAAGTGGCGGCAAAGGCGCGGTCGAACTTGTCGATGTTGCGCTCGTCCTTCACCATCGCGGCGCGGGCGAGAAAGTAGAAGGCCTCGATGTCATAGGTGGCCAGCCCTGCCTTCATCCCCTCCAGGAACGTCAGGTACTCGCGCAGGGAGACCGGAATGGACGCCTTGCGCAGGTTTTCAAAGAAGGGCTGGAACATCGCGGGGGCCTCCGGCTCGGGTTACGCCAGCACCCGGTGGGTCACGATGGTTGCCAGCAGGCCGAGAATACCAAAAACGATGGCATAGACAGCCCCGTATTGCAGCATGTCCAGGGTGTTGCCGCCACGTTTGCGGGCCTTCATTGCGCCAATAAGGGCGCCCAGCACCAAGCCGGCAATTACGATCATGTCTCTATCCGTTTCTGTTCTGTCACTGCCGGATCAGGGGGCAGAGGGGCGCAGCGCGGCGATTTCCTCCAGCCGCGCCTCGACCACCCAATCCGGGCCAAAGCCGTACCTTGCCCATCCCAGGCTGTCCAGCCTGACCCGGCGGGCCTCGATGCTGCGGCCCTCCAGCTCCAGCGCCTCCGCCTGCAGCATCAGCAGCGTCGACAGCAGCGCCGCGTTCTCATGCGCGGCCGCAGTGTCCGCCGCCGGCCCCAGCCGCGCCAGCGCCGCCGCCCCGTTGCCGGTGGCAATCTCATAGGCGGCCAACTGCACCGTCAGCTTGGCCTGGTGCATCCGGGTGCCGGGCAGGCCCTGCAGATAGCTCATCGCGGTGTGGAAATGCCGCAGCGCCAGCTCTGGCTCGCGCACATGCAGCATCCGGCCCAGGGTGTAATGGCTCAGGGCGCGGCGGTGGTCCTGCCAGCCCAGGCTGCGGGCGATCTCCGCAGCCCGGTTGGCGGCCCGCAGCCGCTCCCGCGGCGAGGCGCTTGGCCCCAGCGCCTGCTCATAGGCGGTGATCCAGGCCCGCGGCGTTTCCGGCAGCCAGACGGCGGCCGTGCCGGCACCGCCCGGATTAAGCCGCGCCAGAACCGCCGGCAGCCGCTCCGCCACTTCGGCCCGGCTCATGCCGGTGCGCAGCTCGGGCGCATAGGTGGCGCGCAGGATCAGCATGTCAAAGCCGGTCAGCACCGCGTGGACGTTGTCGTCATTGAAGATCGAATCCGGCAGCCGGTACAGGTCATTCAGCGGGCCAAGCGCCTGGGCCAGTTCCTCATGCAGGCAATCGCGCACCTCCTGCGGGCTGACGTCATTGGGGATGAACACCGCCAGCCGCTCGCGGCTGCGCAGCAGCGACCAGTTGGTGCGGGCGCTGCGCCGGTTGCGCCGGTATTCCGCCAGCGAGGACACATTCGGCACCACGAAACAGGCCGCCTTGGGCAGCGCCCGCCGGATCTCGGCGCGGGAGACCGACTGGATCGTGATGCTGGCACTGTCGCCGGACACCCGGCGGACCGGGATCCCGGCCTCGTCCCGCAGCCGCGCCAGGAGCGCGTTGAGGTCGCGGCTGAACCCGGGCGCGGGGCTGCCCGTCACCCGCAGGGTGATCGGGCCTTCGAAGCGGGTGAACTGGGGCAGGGTGCTGCCGCCTTCCAGCCGGAAATGCAGGTCAAGGAAATCGCGCGCGATATCGGCGTTGGAGCGCTGCGGCGGCTGCGGCCGCCGGGCGGGGAACACCTTGACCGGCGGCAGCGCGGCCGGGGCCGCCGCCGCCCGGGTCGGCGCCTCCACCCGTGCCGGGGCGGCGGCGCAGGCGGCCAGCGCCAGCAGCGCCGCTGCCGCGGCAGCGCCCCGCAGCAGGCGCAGGCCCTGACGGCAGGCAGGCAGGTGTGAAACCGGGGCAGCGTCAGCAGGCAATCAGGCGTCTCCTATCAGCCCGGACACGTCAGCCCGGCTCTTACCCTTCTGATAGGGGAATGCGGCAGCAATTAGAAGGGAAACGGGCAGGCGCCGGAAATGGTGCCTGCCGGGTGGTGCAAGCGGGCGTCAGCGCCGCCCGCGGGCCATGAAGGCGAGGCGCTCGAACAGATGCACGTCCTGTTCGTTCTTCAAAAGCGCCCCATGCAGCTTGGGCAGCGCATCGGCACCGCCGCGGGCAATGTCCGCAGGGCTCAGATCCTCGGCCAGCAGCAGTTTCAGCCAGTCAATCACCTCGGAGGTCGAAGGCTTCTTCTTCAGCCCCTGCGTTTCGCGGATCTCGTAGAACTGGGTCAGCGCCGCGGTCAGCAGCGCGTCCTTGATGCCGGGGTGATGCACCTCGACGATCTTCTTCATCGTCTCCGCATCCGGGAACCGGATGTAGTGGAAGAAGCAGCGGCGCAAAAAGGCGTCCGGCAGCTCCTTTTCGTTGTTGGAGGTGATGATCATGATCGGGCGGTGCTTCGCCTTGACCGTCTCGCCGGTCTCGTAGACGTGGAACTCCATCTTGTCGAGTTCCTGCAGGAGGTCGTTGGGGAACTCGATGTCGGCCTTGTCGATCTCGTCGATCAGCAGGACGACTTTCTCGTCCGCCTCAAACGCTTCCCACAGCTTGCCTTTCCTGATGTAGTTCTTCACGTCGTGCACGCGCTCGTCGCCCAGTTGGCTGTCGCGCAGGCGGCTGACGGCATCATATTCATACAGGCCTTGCTGCGCGCGGGTGGTGGACTTCACGTTCCACTCGATCATCCTCAGCCCGAGGGCCTCTGCAACCTGCTTGGCCAGCTCGGTCTTGCCGGTGCCCGGCTCGCCCTTGACCAGCAGCGGCCGCTCCAGTGTCACCGCCGCATTGACCGCAACTTTCAAATCATCCGTTGCGACATATTCTTTAGTGCCCTGAAATTGCATATCTTTCCTGTTCCAGTCATGATCGGTGCCGCAGCGCCCAGTTCTTATCACGGTTTTAACCAAACCGCGCCACTATTGTGTAGTGACATTCCTTCCCGATAGGGATAAACGCTGCGGCAGAGGGGGAAGCCAAAATGTTCAGGTGCCGATTATGACCAGCATTATGGGCCAGACCGAAGGAGCCGAAATGAAGCAAGAGGTGTTTCTGCCGGACGACTACCGACCGGCCGAAGATGAGCCGTTCATGAACGAACGGCAGCTTGAGTATTTCCGACGCAAGCTATTGAATTGGAAGCAGGAACTACTGTCTGACAGCCGCGAGACCATTGAAGGGCTGCAGGGCAATACCCGCAACATTCCCGATGTCGCGGACCGTGCCAGCGAAGAAACCGACCGCGCGCTGGAGCTGCGCACCCGCGACCGCCAGCGCAAGCTGGTCGCCAAGATCGACTCTGCGCTGCGCCGCATCGACGAGGGCGAATACGGCTATTGCGAGGTGACCGGCGATCCGATTTCGCTGAAGCGTCTGGATGCGCGCCCGATCGCCACCATGAGCCTGGAAGCGCAGGAGCGCCACGAGCGCCGCGAAAAGGTTCACCGCGACGACTGACCGCTGTCTGCAGCGGGCAAACCGACAATTAGTTGACGCCGGGGTCTTTTGCTCCGGCGTTTTTTGTTTCATTGGGAGCGGGCGGAGAATCTGCAGGAGCCCATGGAACTCAAAGGCCTGAAAATAACTGTCATCGGCGCCGGGATCGGCGGGCTGACCGCGGCGCTGGCGCTGCGCCGCCAGGGGGCTGCCGTGACCGTTCTGGAGCAGGCCGAGGCGATTTCCGAAGTCGGCGCGGGCCTGCAGATCACCCCGAATGGCGTCGCTGTGCTGAAGGCGCTGGGGCTGGCCGATGACCTGGCCTGGTGCTCCCAGCGGGCGCGCGCGGTTGTGCTGCGCGGCCACCGCCGCGGCAATCAGGTGCTGCGGCTGGACCTCGATGAATACGCGGCCGGATTGCCCTATTACTTCGTGCACCGCTCGGATCTGGTCGGCATTCTGGCCGGTGCCGCGCGCCGCGAGGGCGTGCAGGTGCGGCTGCTGCAAAAGGTGGAGCGGGTGGAACCCGGGCCGCAGCCTGTGGTGCACCTTGGCAATGGCGCCCAATGCGGCGGCGACCTGGTGATCGGCGCCGATGGCTTGCACTCGAAAACCCGCGCCGCGCTGAATGGCGCGGACAAACCGGTCTTCACCGGCCAGGTCGCCTGGCGCGCCACCGTGCCCAACCATCTGAACCTGCCGCCCGAGGCGCAGCTGTTCATGGGGCCGGGGCGGCATCTGGTGGCCTACCCCTTGCGCGATGGCAGCCTGGTGAACCTGGTGGCGGTGCAGGAGCGCCGCGCCTGGGCCGAGGAAGGCTGGAACTTGCAGGACGACCCGGCCAATCTGCGCGCTGCCTTCGCGGGCTTTGGCGGCAGTGCCGCGGCGCTGCTGGACGCGGTGCAGGAGGTGCTGCTGTGGGGCCTCTTCCGGCACCCGGTCGCAGCCCGCTGGCAGGGCGAAAACACCGCCATTCTGGGCGACGCCGCGCATCCAACGCTGCCGTTCATGGCGCAGGGCGCCAATCTGGCGCTGGAGGATGCCTGGGTGCTGGCCCGCGCGCTGCAAGAGGCCGAAGGGGTTAGCGCCGGTCTGGCACTGTATCAGTCGCGCCGTCTGGTGCGGGCACAGAAGGTCGTGCAGGCCGCCAGCCGCAATGCCTGGAAATACCACTTGCGCGCACCGCTCAGCTGGCCTGCGCATCAGGTGCTGAAACTGGGCGGGCGTTTCGCGCCCGATAAGATGGTCAGCCAATTCGACTGGATCTACCGCCACGACGTCACCGCCTGAGAGGCGGGGCAGGCGGGGGCCTCCCGCCCGTCGCAGGCTCATTTGTGAAATGAGCCGCTCCCGTTGGGCCGGGCGCCGCGCTGGCGCGCGGCGCGGACCGGGCCTGGATGTCCAGTTCGCCTAGATGTCCAGTTCGACCCAGACCGGCACGTGATCGGACGGCTTTTCGCGGCCGCGCACGTCCTTGTCGATCTGGCAGTCCAGCAGCAGGTCGGCGGCCTGCGGTGTCAGCAGAAAGTGGTCGATGCGGATGCCGTCATTCCGGTTCCAGGCGCCGGCCTGGTAGTCCCAGAAGGAATAATGCCCCGGCCCCTGATGGCGGGCACGGAACGCTTCGGTGAAGCCCAGGTTGACGATCCGCTGGAACGCGGCCCGGCTTTGCGGGCGGAACAGCGCATCCTCCGTCCAGGCCTCCGGCCGCTTGGCATCCTCGGCCTGCGGGATGATGTTGTAATCGCCCGCCATCAGCGCAGGCATCTCATCGGCCATCAGCGCCTCGGCGCGGGCCTTCAGCCGCTCCATCCAGGCAAGTTTATAGGCATATTTTCCGCCCGCCACCGGGCTGCCGTCCGCCTCCAGCTCCACCGGGTTGCCGTTGGGCAGGTAAAGACCGCAGATCCGGATCGCCTGCTTGCCCGTCACGGTGGCCTCGATCCAGCGCGCCTGTTCGTCGCTATCGTCGCCGGGCAGGCCGCGGCGCACATCCTCCAGCGGCAGCTTCGACAGGATCGCCACCCCGTTGAAACTCTTCTGGCCGTGGGTCTCCACATTATATCCGCGGTCTTCGAAGAGGTCGCGCGGGAACGCCTCATCCACCGATTTGATTTCCTGCAGCACCACCACGTCCGGCTGCGCCTCATCCAGCCAATCCGGCAGCGCCTGGGCCCGGGCCTTGATGCCATTGATATTGAAGGTGGCGATTTTCATGGCTTGTCTCCGGCCCAGGTTGCGGTATTTGAAGCCGATCTATCGCTGAATCGGCGCCCCGGGGCAAGCCCGGCGCCTGCAGCGCGAATCACCGGTGCGCCGCCGAATCGGCAGGTTTTGCGCCGATGAAAAATAACCCTCAGGTTGATTATATTTATTTTGCAAAATTGAGCGTGTGAATAACGCGGTGGGTATTTTGTGGATTAATCGAATTAAATTAAAATTCGCAAAAAATAGCGAGGCGAAGTTAAAGTTGTGGTTTTAAATAAATGCAATGTGAGATTGCATTTTTCGTTTGCGCTGTGCGCCAGCCGTGCCAGCGTCGAGGAGCCTTTTGTCTCTAACGAATGGGGTTCCAACATGACTGCTCAGCGTAAAACCAAGGACTTCCGCGCAACCCGTCCAGCCGCAGGCGCAAGCCTGTTTGCGGGTGATGCGACCGAGATGTTCTCCTCCGGCTCCGCGCCGGAATGCACTGCGGATCTGACGGCAGGAGAGGGTTTGACGCTGTTTTCCTCCGGCTCGCTGCCACAGAGGGCCGACCGCTGGGCTGGCGGGGAAACCGGTCTGTTTTCATCCGGCTCGGCGCCCTTGGCCAGCGGCGGAACCACAACCGGCGATCTGGTGGAGATGTTCTCCTCGGGATCGGCACCGGCGGCGCGAGGCGATGCTGCCGCAGGCGATCTGGTGCAGTTGTTTTCCTCGGGGTCGGCCCCGCAAGCGCAATCAGAAGTTGCCTCGGGCGATCTGACAGAGATGTTTTCTTCCGGCTCCGCCCCGGCGCCGGGTGAAACTGCATCCGGGGATCTGACGGAAATGTTCTCCTCCGGCTCTGCGCCTGCGTCAACGGCAGAGGCCGGCGCAGGCGACGGCACGCATCTGTTCTCCTCCGGGTCCGCACCGGCACCGAAGGCGCGCACCAGCGCTGGCGATGCGACCCGGCTGTTCTCTTCGGGCAGCTGACCGGAACGGGGCCGGTCTCCCTCCCGGCCCCTGACCATGAGCGGCTCCGGTTTCCGGGGCCGCCGCCGCGCCGCATTCATCCGCAAGAGGTTCCCATGGCCCAGATCATCCCGTTTTTCTCTCCTGCTGCCCGCCAGTCCCGGGCCGATGCGCAAGGGGCGCTGATCGCCGGTTTCGCAGCCCGCCGGCGCAGCCAGGAGGATGTGTTCTGGCTCAAGGAAAATGCGGAGCTGCTGAACATTCTTGAATGCACCGGGGCGGATGTGAGGGCCGAGGCCCTGGCGCCCTTGCAGCCGTTTTACGAAGGCGCGGCACGCCAGATCAGTTTCTTCCGCCAGTACTACCGCTTCATCTTGTCGATCTGCCTGGACCTGGAGGATCTGGGCTTGCCGGGGCAGACCGGGGCGCAGATTGCCCAGTGGGTTTGCGCCCAGGGGCTGCCCGCGGCGGAGCTGTCCGACCTGCAGCGCGCCGAGGCCCGGCGCCTGCTCGCACGGCGCGGCATCCCCCTCCGGGACGACGGGCTGGACGACCGGCTCCGCAGCTTTATCTCCCGCCCGCAGACCTTCGCCATTCCCAACAAAAAGGCCGCCTACGAGCTGACCCACATCGTGTTTTATCTGTCCGAGTACGGGCGCCGGGATCCGGGGCTGCCAGCGGCTGCCGTGACCAGCCTCGAATTCGCGGGTCTGGTAGCCTTTCTCGACCAGAATGCCGACCTGCTGGCGGAGATCTGCATTGCCATGCGCTATGCCGGACAGCAGACGCCGGCCGCGTGGGAGGCTTGGCTCGACAGGCAGGTTTCCGCCTATATGCTCGCTAAAGATGAATTTTGTGGACTTCATGATGCGTATCACGAGTATTTTGTGACCAACTGGCTCATGCTGCTGTCCGGCCGTCCGGCCTTCCGGCAGCCGGTCCCCCTGGGGGCGGTGCATGTGTCGGCGCAGCAGGGAGGGAGCATTTTGAGGAGCCTGTCTGAAGCCGTGTTTGATGCCGGAACGGCGCGGGCCAGCTGGAGCGCGGTGAAAGCGCGCGCCGAGGCGGCGCTGAACGAGGAGCAGCATCGCATTCTGCTGGCGGCAGAACGCAGCTGTGCCGGGTTTGCCGGATTTTTCGAAGGGTTTGCCCGCGCGGGCAGCGCAGGGGCGGCGTGATGCGCTGTTCCCGCAACCAGGCGCTGGCCGGGGCGCTGCTGGTGGTTGCCTACACCGGGCTGATTGCCTCCGCCGACGGGATCACCAAGCTGCTTGCGGGGCAGTACGCCGCGGCCCAGCTCTATGCGCTGTCCGGCGCGATGGTTGCAGGCTTCTGCCTGCTGGCGGACCGGCTGCCGGCCGTGCGCGGCGGCTTCCGCACCAAGTGCCCGCGGGCGATGGCGCTGCGCTCCGGCGCGACACTGGTTGCGGCGGTGTGCTTTTTCTATGCCTTCCGGCTGCTGCCCTTTGCTGAGGTGTTTGTGTTCATCGGTCTGATGCCGCTGCTGGCGGGCGCCATGTCCGGGCTGGTGCTGAAGGAGCCGGTGCGCCCGGCCGCCTGGGCGGCGCTTGGCGCTGGATTTGCAGGGGTGCTGTTCCTGTTTCCGGGCGGCGTCGCCTCCGCCACGCCGGGCCATCTCGTGGCTTTGGCCGCGGCGGTTTCCGGCACATTTTCCATGACACTGGCGCGGTTTATCGGCCGCTATGAAAGCAATTCGCTGGCTCAGGTCTTTTATCCCAACCTGACTCTTTGCCTGGTGATGCTGGTGCAGCTGCCCTTTGTCTGGGTCCCGATGCCGCTGGCGGATGCGGGCTGGGCCGCGGCCTATGCCTTCCTGCTGTTCGGGGCGCGCTGGCTTCTGGTGGTGGCGCTGCGGCTCCTGGCCTCCTACGCCGTCACCCCGCTGATGAATTTGCAGTTCATCTGGATGGCGGTGATCGGCGCGGTGTTTTTTGGGGAGTTTCCGCCCGCTGCCACCTATTTCGGCGGCGCCATCGTCATTGCCTCTGGCCTTTATCTGGTCTGGGACCAGTTCGCCCCGGCAATGCCGCGGCTGCGCAATCCGGGACGGCTGCAAACCGATCCGTGACCTGGCTTGGGGGCGCCCAACAGCGCCGGAATTTTCGGCACTTCAGGCCCGGAAAACACGCGTTTTCCGGGTCGTTTCCCGCGCCGGGAAACATACCGTCAGGGGCGGGATCACATGGAGAACGAGGTGCCGCAGCCGCAGCTGGAGGTGGCGTTGGGGTTCTCGATGGTGAACCGCGCGCCGATCAGCTCTTCGGTGAAATCAATCACCGCGTTCTCCAGGAACGGCAGCGACACGGCGTCGACCACGACTTTTTCCCCCTGTCCCTCCAAGACCAGATCATCGGGTTTCGCCTGGTCCAGCGCGATCTCATACTGGAAGCCGGAACAGCCGCCGCCTTCGACCGCGACGCGCAGCGCCTGGCCCTGATCCGCGGCGCCGATCTCGGCCAGCCGGGCAAAGGCGCGGTCGGTGACTTTCGGGGGCAGGTTCATACGGTCTCTCCAAAGCTGATGTTGCAGCGCAAGTCATTATATAGAAAGGTGCCATCCAGGCAGCAAGATTTGCCAGGGAAAAGATTTGATATGCATGCGCCTTATGCCACGATGCCGGACCGCAGCCGCGGGCGGCAGGTTCCGGAGGAGGAAAGCTCCTTCCGCTCGCCCTTTCAGCGCGACCGCGACCGGATCATCCACGCCAGCGCCTTCCGCAGGCTCAAGCACAAGACGCAGGTGTTTGTGGAGCATGAGGGCGACAACTACCGCACCCGCCTGACCCATTCGATCGAGGTGGGGCAGGTGGGCCGCACCATTGCCGGCGCGCTGGGTCTGAACCAGGAGTTGACCGAGGCGGTGGCGCTGGCGCATGACCTGGGCCACACGCCGTTCGGCCACACCGGCGAGGACGCGCTGCATGCGCTGATGGAACCCTACGGCGGCTTTGACCACAACGCCCAGGCGATCCGCATCGTGACCCGGCTGGAGCGGCACTATGCCGAGTTCGACGGCTTGAACCTCACCTGGGAAACCCTTGAAGCGATTGCCAAACACAACGGCCCGGTGGTGGGGGAGCTGCCCTGGGCGCTGGCCGAATGCAACGCTGAGGTCGATCTGGAACTGCACACCCACGCCAGCGCCGAGGCGCAGGTGGCGGCGCTGTCCGATGACATCGCCTATAACAACCACGATCTGCACGATGCGCTGCGGGCGGAGCTGTTCACCGACGATGACCTGGCCCGGCTGCCGCTACTGGACAAGGCTTACGGCCAGGTCGACACGCTGTACCCCGGTCTCGACCCGAACCGCCGCCGCCACGAGGCGCTGCGCCGGTTCTTCGGAGTGATGGTGAGCGATGTCATCGACACCGCCCGGCTGCTGCTCGCGGAAAGCGGCGTGCAGAGCGTCGAGGAGGTCCGCGCGCTGGGGCATCCGGTGGTGAAATTCTCCGATCCCTTGTGGCGCGACCTGAAGGAGATCCGCGCTTTCCTGTTCACCCGCATGTACCGGGCGCCCTCGGTGATGGAGAAGCGCGCCAAGGTGGCCAAGGTGGTGGAGGCGCTGTTTCCGTACTTCCTGGACAATCCGCTGGAGATGCCGGAGCGCTGGCAGGCCGACATTGCCGCAGCCGAAGACCGCACCGCGCTGGCGCGGATCGTGTCCGACTACATCGCCGGCATGACCGACCGCTTTGCCCTGCAGCAGCATGAGCGGCTGATCGGGGTGAAGGTCGAGGTCTGAGGGCTTCCAGCTGCTGTTTCTGTCCTTTCGCATGTGCCGTGCAGGGACGGGGTAGAGAAGGCGGCGCCGCCAACGGGGGCGGAGGATAGGGCCAGAACGCCAGCGCGCCCCGGGTCCGGTCAAAAGCTTCGTCAGTCAGACGCCCCTGCACCTTTTGTTGAGGTGGTCTTTGGGGTCCTGGTCTCCTGTGCGCGCGGGGTGCCAGACCCGCGCCATGTGCTGCAGCGGAAGTAACCATCGCAGATCCCGGTTAAGGCCGTGCAAGCAGGGCGTGCGCTGAGGCGGGCTTTGGCGCAACGCCGTGCGGCGGGCTTGTGCTGGAGAAAATGTTCCCGTAATGTTCTCGGGAAGATTATTTGACTTTGAGGATTGCCGGAATGATTGAAGGAAGCTGCTGCTGCGGTGCGGTGAAGTTTGAACTGCTGGCGCAGCCTGCGCTGATGGGCACCTGCCATTGCTCCCGCTGCCGCAAGGCCGGGGCCAGCACCATCGTCTTTGTCAAGAAAGGCGACCTGCGCTGGATCGAAGGCAGGGAGGAGGTGGCGCTGTACCAGCCCGCGCCGCCCTACAAATACGGCCGCTGCTTCTGCCGGATCTGCGGCAGCTCCCTGGGGGAGATCCTGTCGGAGGAGGAGACCTTCCCCATCGCCGCAAATGCGCTGGACGGGGAACTGGAGGTCAGGAACAGCTTTCATGAGTTCGTTGGCGAGAAGCCCGGCTGGTCCGAAATCTGCGACGGTGCAAAGCAGTCGGAGGGGCATCCTGCGTAGGAGCTCTGGCATCTGCAGGGGCCGTTCGTTTCGGGGGCTGCTCCCTTGCCGGTGTTGGCAGGTTTGAGGGCAGGGGCGTGTATCCCCATTCAAATCACAGACCGGGCCGTTTGCGGCCCGGGCTGTTCTTGCCGGCCCGGCCTCCGCTTGCCGGTCTGCGCCGGGCTTTGTGTTCTCCCCGCCGAATTGGCTTTAAACCGTGCTATGATCTGGCCCTATGATGCCGCAAGGCATCGGCGCTATCCGCTGGGAGAGGCAGAACAAGGGGCAAGCCATGGCACGCTGGACCGTCACCTTCACGGACAAGCCGGAAATGGACCGGGTGCGCAGCGACAGGAAGCGGCGCGAGGCGCATATCGCCTTTGTGCGGTCGCGGCCCGAGTTGCAGATCGGCGGCGCGCTGGCGATGCGGCCGATGCAGGACTTTCCCGGCGCGATCTGGAACGTGGAGGCCGAAACCCGCCAGGATGTGGAGCGGCTGATCCTGCAGGACCCGTATTACGTCGCCTCCCTGCGCCGCTACACGATCACGGAATGGGGCACCGCCTCAGCCGTGCAGAACATCCTGTCCTGACCCGCTGACGGCCAGGCCGGACGGCGCGCCGCGGCAGCGGCGCATTTTTCCGGCGCGGAAAAATGGCCGGAAAATTTGAATTTTCCGGTGCCGCCCGCCTGAGGCCCGGGGCTGCCCCTGCAATCCTGTTGACCCTTCCTGCGGCCCCCGGTATCCGCAGTGCTGAACAGTTGGGACGCCAGATATGAACCTCTTTACCGATATCCGCTCGCTCGTGATCGACAGCCTGACCGCCATGACCGGCGAGGGCGCGCTGCCCGAGGGGCTCGATTTTGCCAATGTCGCGGTGGAGCCGCCGCGCGATGCCGCCCATGGCGACATGGCGACCAATGCGGCGATGGTGCTGGCCAAGCCCGCAAAGATGAAGCCGCGCGACATCGCCGAGGCGCTGGCTGCCAAGCTGGCAGCGGACGATCGGATCACGAGCGCAGAGGTCGCAGGCCCCGGCTTCCTGAACCTGCGGCTGGCCCCGGGCATCTGGCAGGGCGTGCTGAAATCGGTCCTGGACGCAGGCACGGATTTCGGCCGCTCGGACGTCGGTGCTGGCAAGCGGGTGAACGTGGAATATGTCTCCGCCAACCCGACCGGCCCGCTGCATGTGGGGCACACCCGCGGCGCGGTGTTCGGGGATGCGCTGGCGGCACTGCTGGCCTATGCCGGCTATGACGTCACCCGCGAGTATTACATCAACGACGGCGGCGGCCAGGTCGATGTTCTGGCGCGCTCTGTCTACCTGCGTTATCTGGAAGCACATGGGCAGGACGTGGCCTTTGCCGATGGCACCTATCCGGGCGATTATCTGAAGCCGGTGGGGCAAGCGCTGAAGGACAAGGCGGGCGATGCCTATCTCGACCAGCCCGAAGAGGTCTGGCTGGCTGAGGTCCGTGAATTTGCCACCGATGCGATGATGCAGCTGATCCGCGAGGATCTGGCCCAGCTCGGCATCGAAATGGATGTGTTCTACTCCGAAAAATCTCTCTACGGCACCGGCAAGATCGAGGCGGCGCTGAAGGAGCTGGATGCCAAGGGGCTGATCTATCAGGGTGTGCTGGAGCCGCCGAAGGGCAAGAAGCCCGACGACTGGGAACCGCGCGAGCAGACCTTGTTCAAATCCACCGATCACGGCGATGACGTCGACCGGGCTGTGAAGAAATCGGATGGCACCTGGACCTATTTCGCGCCCGACATCGCCTATCACTACGACAAGGTGGAACGCGGCTTTGACGAGCTGATCGACATTTTCGGCGCCGACCACGGCGGCTATGTCAAGCGGATGAAGGCTGCGGTGTCGGCGCTGTCCGATGGCCGGGTGCCGCTGGATATCAAGCTGTGCCAGCTGGTGAAGCTGTTCAAGGACGGCCAGGAATTCAAGATGTCCAAGCGGGCAGGGACCTTTGTCACCCTGCGCGATGTGGTCGATGCCGTCGGCGCGGACGTCACCCGCTTCATGCTGCTGACGCGCAAGAACGACCAGGGCTTCGATTTCGACCTCGACAAGGCGCTGGAGCAGTCCAAGGACAACCCGGTGTTCTACGTGCAATACGCTAACGCGCGGATCTGCTCGACCCTGCGCAAGGCAGAGGAGCAGGGGATTGCGGCGGATGATGCGGCGCTCAACGCCGCCGACCTCACCCTGGTGTCCGATCCGGCGCAGCTGGCGGTGGCCAAGAAGCTGGCCGAATGGCCGCGCCTGGTGGAAATCGCGGCCCGCACCCATGAGCCGCACCGGGTGGCCTTCTATCTTTACGATCTGGCGTCGGAGCTGCACGGGCTGTACCACCTCGGAAAATCGCAAGAAGGTTTACGATTTGTTAACGAGAGCAGCCAATCGGCAACACATGCGAATTTGGCCCTGGCCAAAGCCGTTTCCGTTGTCATTTCGGCTGGTCTTGGTATTCTTGGCGTGAAACCGGCAGAAGAGATGCGATAACCAGAACGGGGCGTCAGCCCCTGCGGTTAAAATTGCACACCGCCGGAGTGAGGCAGTTGAAGAGACTTGGGGCGCGGCGCCGTTTCGGCGCTGCCAAACCGGGCAGTGAGGCGGAAAATGGCGTATTTTGCGCAGGCGGGCCAGGGGCACGCCTACATACAGGGTGGTGTTCAAAGGCAGGACACCGCAACTGGCGGGGCCTACGGGCAGCAGTACTCCGATCAGCATTACACCGGCCCGGGCGCGGAACCGGCATACGGTTATGAAGATCCGGCCTACGGGTATCAGCCTGACGGCCAAGGCTATGACGCGCAGGAGTATGCAGCCTACGCCGCGCCTGCCGGGTTGCGGGCGCGATTCTCCCGCAGCCTCAGCCTGCTGGGTGCTGCGGCCTCGGTTGCGCTGGTCGCGGGGATTGGCGTCTGGGGCTACAAGCTGGTGATGCGCGATGTCAGCGGCGTGCCGGTGGTGCGCGCGGCCGAAGGGCCGATGCGCGAACAGCCCGCGAATCCGGGCGGCTCCCAGGCGGATCATCAGGGGCTTGCGGTGAATGCGGTTGCCGCCAGCGGCAGCGCCGAGGCGCCGGCCGACCGGCTGACCCTGGCACCGCCCGCGATCCGGCTAACCGAGGACGACAAACCGCTGCCGCAGCTGGCCGCGGAAACCGCCCCGGCGGAGCTGCCGGCCGTTCCGGCAGAACCGGAGGCGGCTGAAGCCCCCGGTGTCAGCGAGGACGCGGTGGCCTCTTTCCAGAACGGCGATATCGACGCGCTGGTCGCAGAACTCGCCCGCGAGTCGGAAACGCTGTCGGCTGCGGTGCCCGCCTCGGCGCAGGCGCCTGCCATCGTGCAGCCGGAACCGCTGCAGCCTGGCCTGGCCGCGGCAGCGCCGTCGCCCGCCGTCCTGAACGCGCCCGGCGTCAAGCACTCGCTGCGGCCCTCGGCCCGGCCCGCACGGTTCAGCCCCGCTCCGGCCGCAGCCGCACCGGCAGCCCCTGCCGCTGCCGTTGATGTCGACCCGGCCACCCTCCCGGCCGGCACACGGCTGGCGCAGCTGGGCGCCTATGAAAGCCCGGAAGTCGCGCGCGCCGAATGGGACCGCATCCATGCCCGCTTTGCCGATTACCTGGAAGGCAAGCAGCGGGTGATCCAGCGCGCCGAAAGCGGCGGCCGCACCTTCTACCGCCTGCGGGCGATGGGCTTTGCCGGACTGTCGGATGCCCGCCGCTTCTGCTCTGCGCTGGTGGCTGGAAATGCCGACTGCATTCCGGTAACCACACGGTAACGAACCGCCTGGCCGCAAGGCCGGGCAGCGCCCGACCCGCCCCCAGGGCGGGCGCTTTGCACCCACCCCGGGCCGGGCGCTGCCCTCCCGGATCCAAGGGGGCGATAGGGCACACTCATGACTTTCGGAGCCACCATCCTCGACGCCGACGGCCTGCGCCTGAGCGCAAATGAAAAGGCGTTCTTCCGCGATGCCGATCCCTTCGGCTTCATCCTGTTTGCCCGCAACATCGAAAGCGCCGATCAGGTGCGCGCGCTGTGCGGCGACTTCCGCGAGGCTGTGGGCCGCGACTGCGTGATCACCATCGACCAAGAGGGCGGCCGGGTGCAGCGGCTGCTCGCGCCGCTGGCGCGCAATTGGCTGCCGCCGCTGGAGCATGTTGAGCGGGCCGGCGCCGGCGCCGAACGCGCCATGTACCTGCGCTACCGGCTGATCGCGCATGAGCTGCACGGCCTCGGCATCGACAGCAACTGCGCGCCGATTGCCGATGTGGCCTGCGCCGACACCCATGCGTTCCTGAAAAACCGCTGCTATGGCGAAGACACCCAGGCCGTTGCCGCCATCGGCCGCGCGGTGGCGCAGGGGCATCTGGACGGCGGCGTGCTGCCGGTGCTGAAGCATATCCCCGGCCATGGCCGCGCCACCGCCGACAGCCATCTGGACCTGCCGCATGTGGCCAGCGCTCCGGAGACACTGGAGCAAAGCGATTTTGCCGCCTTCAAAGCGCTGAACGATCTGCCGCTGGGGATGACCGCGCATCTGGTCTATGACGCCTATGACAGCCGCCCGGCCACCACCTCGCCGGTGATGATGCAGCTGATCCGAGAGCAGATCGGCTTTGACGGGCTGATCATGACCGACGATATTTCGATGAAGGCGCTCGAGGGCGCGCTGACGGACATCACGCGGGACTCGCTGACGGCAGGCTGCGACGTGGTCCTGCTGTGCAATGCGCCGCTGGCGGACCGGATCGCCGTGGCGGAGGCCGCAGGCGGCATGACAGCGGCAGCGCAAACCCGCGCAGACCGCGCGCTGGCCGCCCGCAAACCCCCTGCGGATCTTGACATTCAGGCCGCCGAAGACGAACTTGCCGCCCTCATGGGCGGGCAGGTGTATGGCTGAGCAGACACTCTTTTCAGACGCGGACACATCGGTAGAGGAACGGCTGGCGGCCGAGGCCCTGATCGTGGACGTGGACGGATTCGAAGGCCCGCTCGACCTGCTTTTGACGCTGTCGCGCACCCAGAAGGTGGACCTGCGCAAGATCTCCGTGCTGGAACTGGCGCGGCAGTATCTGACCTTTGTCGAGAAGGCCAAGGAGCTGCGGATCGAGCTGGCGGCCGATTATCTTGTGATGGCGGCCTGGCTCGCCTTCCTGAAATCCCGCCTGCTGCTGCCCCCCGACCCGGAGGAAGAGGGGCCATCGGGCGAAGAACTGGCTGCCCACCTGGCGTTCCAGCTGGAGCGTTTGCAGGCGATGCGCGACGCTGCCGCGCGGCTGATGGGCCGCGACCGGCTGGGCCGCGACTTCTTCGGGCGCGGCGAGGAAGAGACCGTCGCCCGGATCAAGACCGTCACCTATACCGCCAATCTCCTGGACCTGATGCAGGCCTATGCCCGCATCCGCACCAAAGAGGATTTCCGCCCCTTCGTGATGGACCGAGACTCGGTTTTCACCATGGAGGAGGCGCTGGACCGGATGCGCCACCTGTTGGGCTTTACCGGCGATTGGACCGACCTGATCAGCTATTTGCCGGACGGCTGGCACAGCGATCCGGTGAAACGCCGGTCGGCCACCGCGGCGACCTTTGCCGCCTCGCTGCAGCTGGTCAAGGAAGGCAAGGCCGAGCTGCGCCAGAGCGAAACATTTGCGCCGCTCCAGCTGCGCAGCCTGAACGAGGATAGCTGATGGAAGACCAGATCATGGACGGTCAGAGCCAGGGCGCTCCCGTCCGCGAAGATAGTGACTCGCTGTTTGACGCGCCGCCGATGGCGGAGCAGGAGCGGATGGTGGAGGCGGTGCTGTTTGCCAGCGCCGAGCCCGTCACCCTGCGCGACCTCGAAAGCCGGATGCCGCATGGCTGCAACCCGCGCGAGGCGGTGGAGCATCTGCGCAAGCGCTATGAGGGCCGCGGCGTGCGGGTGGTGCGTCTGGGCGATGCCTGGGCGATCCGCACCGCGCCGGACCTTGGCTTTCTGATGCAGAAGGAAACCACCGAGCTGCGCAAGCTCAGCCGCGCCGCGATCGAAACGCTGGCGATTGTCGCCTACCACCAGCCGGTCACCCGCACCGAGATCGAGGAGATCCGCGGCGTGTCGGTGTCGCGCGGCACCATCGACCAGCTGATGGAGATGAACTGGATCCGCCTGGGCCGCCGCCGCATGACCCCGGGCCGCCCGGTGACATTTGTGGTGACGCCGGACTTCCTGGATCACTTCGGCCTGGAAAGCGCCCGCGACCTGCCGGGCCTGAAGGAGCTGCGCGCCGCGGGTCTGCTGGAAAACCGCCCGCCGCCGGGCAGCCTGCCGCTGGGCCAGAGCGGCGACGAGGACGACGAGCCGGAAGAACAGGCGGAACTGTTCGAGGAGTGACGGCGCCGGCGGCTGTCCAGGCGCCTCGAAATCGGCTTAATCTGCGCTTAGGATGCCTGGCAGAACCGGACACGGGGGGCCAGCACGGTGAATATCAACTGGATCATCAACATGGTGCTGCGGCGGCTTGTCAGCCGCGCGGTGGGCGCCGGTGTGAACGCAGGCATCAACGCCGTCGCCAGGCGCAGCAAGCCGCGGGACCGCGGTCAGGGGCAGAGCGCCCCGCCGGTGCAGCAGGCGGGCCGCTCGCGCATTCCCTCCGTCAAGCAGGGGCGCCGCCAGCGCTAGGCGCCGCCGGTTTCAGGCCAAGCGCCTCCAGCGCGGCACTGGCCGACAGCAGCGCCGACACGCCCAGGCAGCCCGCAAGCCCCCAGACGGCATAAGCGGCCGCTCCGGTAAAAGGCGCTGCAAAGACACATAAGTAAGTCACGGTGCTGAACAGCCCCATGATGGCGCCGCGCTGCCCGGGGTCCAGCAGCGTCACCCGCGCCACCACCAGATTCAGTGCCAGATGCTGGCCGATCCCCCACAGCACCGCCAGCCCCAGCAGCAGCCCATAGTTGTCCGCCCAGACCATCATCAGCAGATAGCTGGCCGTGACCGCCAGGAACACCGGCGGCGTGGCGCGCGCCAGGCCCAGCCGGTCCAGCAGCGGATCAAGCAGCACCGCCAGCCCGAACCCGATGCCGTAGAACAGCGGCAGCAGCCCGGCTTGGGTGATGCTCAGCCCCAGGCCTTGGGTGATATGCGCGCCGGTGAAGAAATAGCTGCTGTAGAACCCCAGCATCATCAGTGCGGTGGACAGCAGCCCGCGGACAATTCCCGGCACCCGCAGCGCCGTCAGCGGCGAGGTCGCCTGGCCGCTGGGGCTGCCCGCAGCGCGCAGGGAGGCGGAGGCGGCCCAGAGCAGCAGCGCCACAGATGCCAGCGTGCCATAGACCGCGCGCCAGCCCGCCAGATCGGTGGCCCAGGCGCTGACGCTGACGCCCAGCACCAGCGACACTGTCCAGCCCGACAGCACCAGCCCCAGCACCCGCGCCTCGCGCCCCTTGGGGGCAATCACCATCGCCAGCGTGTAGATCGAGGGCAGGGCGGCCCCCGCCGCCAGCCCGCAGACCGCCTGCGCCGCCATCAGCATCCGGACATCCGCCGCCGCCGCGCTGGCCGCCAGCCCGGCGCCCAGCAGCAACAGCGCCGCCCGCAGCAGCCGCCCTGCACCGATCCGGTCCGCCAGCGGCGCCAGCAGCAGTGCCGCCGCAGCCACCCCCAGCCCATAGGCGCTGGCCGCCCGCATCACCTCTGCGGTGGTGGCATTCAGGGCTTGGCTGACAGCGGTCACCACCGGCGACAGCAGCAGCGAGTTCGCACCAATCACGCCTATCGCGCTCATCAAGATCAGAATCGGGGTTCGCATGGGTTTACCTTTAAGAATGTTCAGGTAAATCTGCTATGCGCTGAACATGGTTCTGTGAAGGGCGGGCGAAGATGGCAGAAGAAAAAACAGATGGGGTTCGGAAAACGGCTGGGACTCCCCGCGCGCTGGACGCTTTGGACCGAAAAATATTAGGCGCGCTGAGCCGGGACGCGACACTCTCTTACGCCGCAATCGGCCAGAACGTCGGATTGTCGGCGCCCGCGGTGCATGAGCGGGTCAAGCGGCTGCGCGCGTCGGGCACCATCGAGGCAACGGTGGCGCGGCTCGACGGAGCCGCGGTGGGCAAGCCGCTGCTGGCCTTCATCCATGTGGATACCGAGGGGTGGGGCGTGACCACCGGCCTGCTGGCGCTGCAGGAGATGCCGGAACTGGAGGAGGTGCACAGCTCCGCCGGGGACACCAACCTGATCCTCAAGGTCCGCGTCGCCTCCCCCAGGGCGCTGGAGGGGCTGCTTGCGCGGATCTATGAGGTCGGCTGCGTGCGCGCCACCCGCACCTATACGGTGCTGTCAACGCATCTGGACCGGCCGGTGCAGGCGGGCACGACACAGAATCTGGCAGAAGGCGGGCCGGTGAAGTGACGCTCTGAAAGTGCAGCGGACGGCGCCTGACCCTGGGTGGGTGCGAAGCGCCCTCCCGTTTTGCCAGAGGCAAACCTTCGGTTTGACGGGAGGGTCGGGCGCTGCCCGGCGGTGCCGCCGGGCTAAAGGGTTCAGGCTGGCGTCTTGAAGTGCTTCGACAGCTTCAGCCCCTGACCCTGGTAGTTCGACGCAATGCCGGCACCGTAAAGCTGCTCCGGCACCTCGGCCATCTTCTCATAGACCAGACGTCCCACCACCTGGCCATGCTCCAGCACAAACGGCGCCTCATGGCAGCGCACCTCCAGCACCCCGCGCGATCCGGCCCCGCCCGCGGCGTCATGGCCAAAGCCAGGGTCGAAGAAGCCCGCGTAATGCACCCGGAACTCGCCCACCATCGCCAGATAGGGCGCCATTTCGGCGGCAAAGGCAGGCGGGATATGCACCGCCTCGCGGCTCACCAGGATATAGAACGCGCCGGGGTCCAGGATGATGCGGCCATCCTTGGTGCGCACTTCCTCCCAGTATTCCTGCGGGTCGTATTCCCCGATCCGCTCCAGGTCGATGACGCCGGTATGCGGCTTGGCGCGGTAGCCGACGAGATCGGTGCCCGGCAGCTTCAGATCGACGGAAAAGCCCAAGCCATCCTCGATCATCGCCTCGCCATCGACCAGCGGCGTGCCCGCGTGCAGCATCTTCAGCTCCGCATCCGACAGCACCGCCTGGCCGCGGCGGAACCGGATCTGGTTCAGCCGCATCCCCGGCCGCACCAGCACCGAGAACGACCGCGGGCAGATCTCGGCGTAAAGCGGCCCCTGGTAGCCGGGCTTGATCCGGTCGAATTCCTCGCCGCCATCGGTGATGGTGCGGGTCAGAAGGTCGAGCCGCCCGGTGGAGCTTTTGGCATTGGCCACGGCGGAAACATCCTGCGGCAGCGCCAGACCTTCCATCAAGGGCACCACGTAGACGCAGCCCTTTTCCAGCACCGCGCCGCCATCAAGGCTGATGCGGTGCATCTCGAATTCCGTCAGACGGTCGGAGACGCTGCGGCCCTGGCCCGCCAGAAAAGACGCGCGCACCCGGTAGGCGACATTGCCCAGCCGCAGGTCGAGGCTGGCAGGCTGCACCTGACCCTCCACCAGCGGGGTGCTGACGGTGATAGCGCCGTTCTCCAGCATGTTTTCAATGGTTTGGCTGGGCAAAACGCCTGTCATTTCCTGTCCCTCCCCGCGCCGGATTTTCCGGCGATGCTGGCCCAATCGGCCCCGCTGCGCAATCGGCAATTCAGGGCCGGGATATGAAAACGCCCGGGTGCCGAAGCACCCGGGCGTTTTTCAAATGGTCGGGCTAGCAGGACTCGAACCTGCGACCTTCCGTCCCCCAGACGGACGCGCTACCAGGCTGCGCCATAGCCCGTTGAACAGCCTTCTAACCGTTTTCACGGCAGGGGCAAGAGGGGGCGGCAAGATTTTTTGCGCATCCGCCCGGAAATCCTGCCGGCTGAGGCAGTTGCAGGCCCGCGCGCGCAGGCCCGCGCGGGTGCAGGGGGCGCTTCCCGGCGCGGGAAACGCCCGTGAAATCAGGGGAGGTCCGGACCGGACCCGGCGCCGGAGACCGGTGGCCCTGCAACTGCGCCGCGGGCCGCCAGGGCGCGCAGATCTTCGGCGCAGGCAGCGATTGCGGCCACCGTCTGCGGCGGCAGGCTGCGGACAGCGGCCAGATGGGACAAAACACCGGGGTGTGGCAGGACAGGGGCAGGGGCGTCTGCCGCCTCGCCGGTTTCGGCCTCAGGCGCTGCCGCCGGGCTGTCTTGCGGCTGGTCCGGCTCAGCAGCCGCATCCGCGTCAGGGGCAAAGCCGGAGCCAAATTCCAGCGCATCAACCTGCCGGGCGGCCTGGTCCAGATCGTGCGGCGGGAAGGCGGCGGCAGGATCGGCTGCGGCGTCTGCGTCATCCGCGCCGGGGTCTGCCTCCATGGCGGCGGCAAACGGCTCTGCGCCGTTGCCAAAGTCCAGCGGCTCTTCCGGCTGAACGCCCGCCGCGGCAGCCAGGGTGTCCTCGGACGGGTCCGGTTCGGGTATTGGGGCTGCCAGCGGATCAGCCGCTGCAGGGCCTGTGTGGTCGTCCGCCGTTTCCTGGGCGGCAGACTGTTCCGGCAGATCAGCCGCGTCCGAATCCGCCGGGAAGTCCGGAGCTGCTTTCGGGGCAGGGTCCGCAGGCTGCGCGCTGTCTGCAGGCTCTTGCGCGTCCGCCCAGAGGGTTTCCGCAGCGGACGTATCCTCCAGCACGGGCGGCTCTGCTGCGGTCAAGGGAGGCTCTTCCGGAAGGGTCTCAGCGGATCCGGTTTCAGCCGGTGTGCCAAAGCCGTCCGGCGCGTCCGGCTGTGCCTCTTCGGCGGCAGGCGGTGCCGCTGCCGGCTCGGTTCCCGCGTCCCAGCCCGCGCTGTCATCGCCGTCTTGCGGGTCTTGCATTCCTTCCGGTGCCGGGTCGACCGGGGCGGAGTCTGCGGGGGCAGCCGCTGTTGCTGTGGTCTCTTCAGCCGTGTCCTCAGCGGCGGCCTCGCTCCAGGGGGAGGCGGTGTCTGGTTCCACCGCAGGGGCAAGGGGTGTCTCTGTGGCCTCTGCCGGCGCGGGCGCGGTGCCATCCGCTGCCGGGTCTTGCGCCGCAAGGGGGGACGGGGCGGATGGGCCAGGTTCTGATTCTGCCGCCGCCCCGGTCTCGTCCTCGGCACCGGTCTCTGGGGCGGGCGCGGCCAGATCCATCCGCATCTGCGGCTCCGGCGCAGCGGCGGGGGCAGCGGCGGGGGCAGCGGCGTCGGCGGCGGTTTCCTCAGTTTCCGGGGCATCCGCCGGGGCAGCGGGGCTTACTGCTGCGGGGGCGTCTGCCGGGTCCTGCAGGATATCGTCTGCCGCGGCGTCCTGTTGCGGGAAGCCGACCACATTGCTGGCTTCTGAACCCGTGTCCTCTTTTGCCGCCTGCTCATGGCTCAGCTCCAGCGAGCTTTGCCAGTCATCGCCCAGCCTGTCCGCCGGCGGCACCGGCGCGGAGCGCTCGGCGGCTGCGCCGTCGACGGGGTGCGAGAACTCCGCCACATGGGCGGGGCCATGCTCGCGCAGCAGCGCCTGAACGTCCTTGATCGACATCCCGTCGTCATGCAGCAGTTTCTTGATGCCGCCCAGAAGCCGCATATCCGCAGGCCGGTAATAGCGGCGCCCGCCGGCCCGCTTGACAGGTTTGACCTGGGTGAACTTGCTCTCCCAGAAGCGCAGAACATGCGCCTGCACGCCCAGCCAGTCCGCAACTTCGCTGATGGTGCGGAAGGCGTCCGGTGATTTTGACATGGCTCAATTGGTCCCGTTATTTACGGTTGCCGTCTGCCACGCGGTCTTTCATCAGGTGGGAAGGCCGGAAGGTCAGCACGCGGCGCGGCTGAATCGGCACCTCTTCGCCGGTCTTCGGGTTCCGCCCGACCCGGGCAGACTTATCCCTTACGCTGAATGTCCCGAACGAGGAGATCTTCACCTGTTCACCGCGCACCAGGGCGTCCGACATATGCTGCAGCATGCTTTCCACCAGCTGCGCGCTTTCATTGCGCGACAGGCCGACTTCCCGGAAAACAGCTTCACTCAAATCCATTCGTGTCAGTGTTTTTTCGCCCATACCAATCCCCGTTGTTTGCCAAAGCATAGGGCGCAGGGAAATTCCCTGTCAATATCAATGAATTGCGCGGGGTGTTTCGGGCGGGATTCCGGCTGGAAGAGTTACCAGCGCAGCACAACGGCACCCCAGGCCAGACCGCCGCCGATGGCTTCGGTCACAATCAGGTCGCCTTCTTTGATCTGGCCGCGCTCTTTGCCGACAGACAGGGCAAGCGGAATGGAGGCCGCGGAGGTATTGCCGTGATCCTGCACGGTTACCACCACATTGTCCATGCTCAGGCCCATTTTCTTGGCGGTGCCCTGAATGATGCGGATATTGGCCTGATGCGGCACGATCCAGTCCACATCCGCCGCCGACAGCCCGGCGCGGTCCAGCGCGGTGTTCGCGGTAGAGGCGAGTTTTTCCACCGCGTGGCGGAACACCTGGTTGCCCTGCATCCGCAGATGGCCGGTCGACTGGGTCGAGGACACGCCGCCGTCGACATACAGCAGATCCTTGTAGCGGCCGTCCGAGTTAAGATCGGTTGCCAGAATGCCGCGGTCCTTGTTGGTGCCCGCCAGCTCCTGGCCCTCCAGCAGCAGCGCGCCGGCGCCATCGCCGAACAGCACGCAGGTGGCCCGGTCGGTCCAGTCCATGATCCGGCTGAAGGTCTCGGCGCCGATCACCAGCACCCGGCTGGCCTGGCCCGAGGCGATCAGCGCATTGGCGTTGCTGAGCGCATAAACGAAGCCCGCGCAGACCGCCTGCACGTCAAAGGCAAAGCCCTTGGTCATGCCCAGCTTGGACTGCACCATGGTGGCGGCAGAGGGGAAGGTGAGGTCGGCGGTGGAGGTGGCCACGATGATGGCGTCCACATCGTCAGCGGTCAGGCCCGCATCCGCCAAAGCGCGCTCTGCGGCCCTGGCAGCCATATCCGATGTGGTTTCTCCCTCAGCGGCGAAATGGCGGCGTTCGATGCCGGACCGGGTGCGAATCCATTCGTCCGTGGTGTCCAGCGAGGTCTCGAATTCCGCGTTTTCAACCACCCGTTCAGGGAGATAGTGCCCTATGCCAACAACTACCGCGCGTCGCGTCATCCGGTGCCTGCCTATTTCAGTCTTTTTCGGTGGCCGCCCGCGGGGTGCGGGAAGCAGTATTATCTTGGGTATGCGCGCCGGCAGATGCAACCCGCGCGGCCAGTTTTTCGGCGAAACCGTGCTGCGCCAGGCGGAAGGCGAGCTTCACCGCCGCCGAAACGCCTGTGGCATCCGCGCCGCCGTGGGATTTCACCACGGTGCCGTTCAGGCCCAGGAATACTCCGCCATTGACGCGGCGCGGGTCCATCCGCTTGGACAGCCGCTTGAGCGAGGTCATCGCCAGCAGCGCCGCAATCTTGGACAGGAAGGAGTACTGGAACGCTTCGCGCAGTGCGGTGCGCATCACCCGGGCGGTGCCTTCGCCGGTCTTGATCGCCACATTGCCGGTGAAGCCGTCGGTGACGATCACATCCACCGCGTTGCCGGGAATGTCGCTGCCCTCGACAAAGCCCACGAACTCGTAACTCGCCTGCGCCGCATTGTCCGCAATCAGCCCGAAGGCCTCTTTCAGCTCGGCGCGGCCCTTGTGTTCTTCGGTGCCCACGTTCAGCAGCCCCACCCGCGGGCAGGCGATGTCCATGGAGTTGCGCACGTAAGAGGTGCCCATCAGGGCGTATTGCAGCAGGTCCTCGGCATCCGCCTTAACGTCGGCGCCGACATCCAGCATCACGTTGAAGCCCTGCGGGTTCAGCGACGGCCACAGGATGGCAATGGCCGGGCGGTTGATGCCCGGCAGCTTGCGCAGGCGCAGCATGCTGAGCGCCATCAGCGCGCCGGTGTTGCCGCAGGAGACCGCGCCGCCTGCCTCGCCGTTCTTGACCGCCTCCAGCGCGGACCACATCGAGGTGCCCTTGCCGTTGCGCATCACCTGCGAGGGTTTGTCCTCCATCGTCACCACATCGCGGACATCGCGAATCTCGACGCGGCCCTTAAGGGCGCGCTTTTTGGCGACAAGAGGTTGCAGCTGCTCGGCGGGGCCGTGCAGGATGAACCCGATATCCGGGTTTTTCTGTGCCGACATGTCAATGCCGGCCACTACAACAGCAGGGCCGGCGTCTCCGCCCATGGCGTCAACAGAAATGATGATGCGGCCGGCTTCTGCCTGATTTTTCGCGGGTTTACCCGTCATGCGAAAGCCTGCCTGGCATCAGGATCCGGTCCGTGGCTTACGCCGCGTCCTCGTCGATCTCGATTTCGTCAGCTGCCGCGACGATTTCCTTGTCGTCGTAATGGCCGCAGGACGGGCACACGTGGTGCGGGCGCTTCAGCTCGCCGCAGTTGCCGCATTCGTTCGGGTTCGCAGCAACCAGTGCATCGTGCGCGCGGCGGTTGTTGCGGCGCGATTTGGATACTTTGTTCTGTTGGACGGCCATGTCTCAACCTTTGTCTGTTTGGGCCTTGGGGCCATCCCCGCGGCGCGATTGCATTCGTGTTCGATCGGTGTGACGTGCGTTTAGGCGGCTGCCTAAGCATTGTCCAACCAAAAATTCCGATGAGCGCGCGAAAATACTGCGAATCTCCGGCGGCGCAAGGTGTTTTTTAGGGCAGCGCCGCGCCCGGCGCCAGAAACAATTTCCGCATGTGCGAAAAAACTGCCTCTAGTCCTCATCTTTGAGCTGCCCGCGCAGCGCGGCAAGCCCGGCAAAGGGTTTGGCGTCCTCGTCCCGCATCGGCGCCACGCCGTCTTCGGCATAGACCGCCTCGCCCAGTTCGGCGCCGTCCTTGCGCGGGTAGGGCGGGATGTGCAGCGCCAGCGCCTCGGCCATCACCTGGCCCGGGTCGATATGGCTGCCCAGCGGCTCGATGCTGTCGTCGTCGGGCATTTCCACCTCGGCGCCTTCCGGCGTTTCGTAGCGGGCGGTATAGGTGAGGTTCACCTTTTCCTCGATCCGGCTGGTCACCGGTTCCAGCGTGACCACGCAGTCCTGCACCACGGTCGCGCCCAGGGCGCCGGTCAGCTGCCAGTCGCGCTTGCCCAGGGCCTTTATCTCTCCGGTGAAGCGGACCTTGCGCAGGGCATTCACCCCCAGCTCTGCGGCCAGGGCGGCCAGCTCCTCCTTGCCCGGGATGATTTCAAAGGCGGTCGGGGTGTTCTGCGGCAGGTCCGCCACCCGCAAAGCGGTGCTCTCAGACATGTTGGGGACTTTCGTTTCTTGAACCGGAAGCGGTCATTAGGTAATCGGGTTGAAAGACGTATTCAAGCCGCGCTGTGCGGCGAGGCTCGGGGGGCCCTCATGTTTCCAAAGGCGTTTCATTACAAGTCCGTTCTGCGCGGCGCGGTATTTGCGGCGGCCGGGCTGGCGCTGGCGGCCTGCGCGTCGGTCTACCGCAAGCATGGCTACGTGCCCACACCGGGCCAGCTGGCCGAGGTGGTGCCGGGGATCGATACAAGGGATTCGGTGGCCGAAACCATCGGGGTGCCGTCCTCGACCGGGGTGCTGAACGAAAGCGGCTACTATTATGTCGCGACCCGCTTCCGCCACTATGGCGCTGCCGCGCCGAAACCGGTGGCGCGGGACCTGGTGGCGATCAGCTTTGACGCGCAGGGCGTGGTGGAGGGCATCCGCCGCTACAGCCTGGAAGACGGCAAGGTGGTGCCGCTGGAACGCCGGGTGACCAGCTCCGGGGTGGAAGACAGCACCTTCCTGCGCCAGCTGCTGGGCAACCTGGGCAACTTCGGCCCCGGCCAGCTTCTGAATTCCGAGTAACCCGGTTTCACGGCTGTGCTGCCGCGTCTGCGCCCGGATATGCGCGCCGCGCCAGCGCAGGCCTGCAGCAGGGGGCAGCCATGGCAGAGCCGGATCTATTGCTGAGCAGAGGCCAGTATCTTGCCCGGCTGGCCGCCGGGACGGCGGATGTGGCGGCGGCGCAGGCCCTGCGGACGCTGTGTTTCCGCACCCCCGGCACCGACTGCGACGCCTTTGACAGCCGCTGCGCCCATGTCCTGGTCGAGCACGCAGCGAGCGGCACCCTGGTCTGCTGTTTCCGGCTGCTGGTGCTGCCGAACGGCGGCGGGCTGGAGCACAGCTATGCGGCGCAATTCTATGAGCTGCCGGGCCTTCGGGGTTTTGCCGGCCCGATGGCGGAGCTGGGCCGCTTTTGCATTCATCCGGACTGGCACGACCCGGACATCCTGCGGCTCGCCTGGGGGGCAGTGACGGGCCTGGTGGACGGGCAGGGGGTGCAGATGCTGTTTGGCTGCTCCTCCTTCGCGGGCACCTCTGCCGCGCCGTATCTGGACACGTTTGCGCTGCTGCGGCAGCGGCACCTGGCCCCGGCGCAGTGGCGGGTGGGGGAGAAGGCGCCCGAGGTGGTCCGCTATGCAGCTGAGCTGCAGCAGGCGCCGGATATGAGGCGGGCGCTGCAGGCAATGCCGCCCCTGCTGCGGACCTATCTGGCGATGGGCGGCTGGGTCAGCGACCATGCGGTGGTGGACCGGCAGATGAACACGCTGCATGTGTTCACCGGACTGGAGACCGGCGCGATCCCGGAGGCCCGCAAACGGCTGCTGCGCGCGGTGGCCGGGTGATTTTGAGTATTTTTGGAAAGATGAACGGGGAGCGTTGACGCGATTTTGCCGCCGGGGTAGCTGGCTGGCATGGCACGTATTCCTCTTTTGCAGATGTCCGGCATTTCCCTCACCTTTGGGGGCGATCCGGTTTTTTCGAACCTCGATCTGGTGGTGCAGCCCGGCGACCGGGTGGCGCTGGTGGGCCGCAACGGCTCGGGAAAATCCACGCTGATGAAGGTGATGGCGGGGATTGTTGAAGCCGATCAGGGCGACATCGTGGTGCCGCCGGGCAAATCCGTCGGCTACATGGAGCAGGACCCGAAGATGGAGGGGTTTGCCACCTTGGGCGATTTTGCCGCCAGCGAGCTGGACCCCGGCGAAATGTACAAAGTGGAGCGCGCGGGCGAAGGGCTGAAGTTTGATCCGGCCCGCCCGGTGGAAACCGCTTCCGGCGGCGAGCGCCGCCGCGCCGCGCTGGCCAAGCTGATGGCCGAAGCGCCAGACCTGATGCTGCTGGACGAGCCCACGAACCACTTGGATATCGAGGCGATCACCTGGCTGGAGAACGAGCTCAAAAGCACCCGCGCGGCCTTTGTGCTGATCTCGCACGACCGGGCGTTCCTGCGGGCGCTGACGCGCGCCACCCTGTGGGTGGACCGCGGCGAGGTGCGGCGCCAGGAGAAGGGGTTTGAGGATTTCGAGGCCTGGCGCGACAAGGTCTGGGAAGACGAGGACATGCAGCGCCACAAGCTGAACAGGCTGATCAAGTCGGAAAGCCGCTGGGCGGTCGAAGGCATCTCGGCCCGGCGCAAGCGCAACATGGGCCGGGTGCGGGCACTGCAGGATCTGAAGGCGGAGCGCGCCGGCCAGATCAAGCGGCAGGGTGCGGCGGAGATGGCGCTGGAGGCCGGCCCCAAGTCCGGCCGCAAGGTGATCGAGGCCGAGGGGCTGAGCAAGGCGTTTGGCGGCAAGCAGATCGTCAAGGACTTCTCGCTGAAGGTGCAGCGCGGCGAACGGGTGGCTTTTGTCGGCCCGAATGGCGCGGGGAAGACCACTCTGCTGAAGATGCTTTTAGGCATGGAACAGCCGGATGCAGGCAAGGTGCAGCTGGGCACCAATCTGGAAATCGCGCTGTTTGACCAGACCCGCGATCAGTTGGACGGCGATTCGACCCTGTGGGAGAACCTGACCGCCGATCCCTTGCTGGGGATTTCCGGCAAGGCCGATCAGGTGATGGTGCGCGGCCAGCCCAAGCACGTTGTGGGCTACCTCAAGGAATTCCTGTTCGACGAGCGTCAGGCGCGGGCGCCCGTGCGGTCGCTGTCGGGCGGCGAGAAGGCGCGGCTGTTGCTGGCTCGGCTGATGGCGCGGTCCTCGAACCTCCTGGTGCTGGACGAGCCGACCAACGACCTGGATGTTGAAACGCTGGACCTGCTGCAGGAGCTTTTGGACAACTACGATGGCACCGTGCTCTTGGTGAGCCACGACCGGGATTTTTTGGACCGGGTGGCGACCACCACAATTGCGATGGAAGGCGACGGCAAGGCCACGGCCTATGCCGGCGGCTGGAGCGATTACATCGCGCAGCGCGGGCCGCTGGAGGTTGCGGAGCGGCCTGAGAAGGTGAAGCCTGCGAAGTCCAAGCCGAAGCAGGAGGCCCAGCCCAAGGACGGCCTCAGCTTCAAGGAAAAGCACCGGCTGGAGGCGCTGCCCGGCGAGATCGAGCGGCTGGAGGCGGAGATCGGCAAGCTGCAGGAGCTGATGAGCGACCCGGAGCTGTTCACCCGCGAGCCGGTCAAGTTCAAGAAGGCCACCGAGGCGCTGGTGGAGCGGCAGGAGAAGCTGGCCGCCGCCGAAGAGGAATGGCTGCTGCTGGAAGAAAAAGCCGGGGGCTGACGCTGGTTTTCTGGGTAGGTCAGTGCGGTTGACCAAATGTTTCGCGCGCG
>NZ_DGNN01000011.1:0-93453 GCF_002388965.1 Leisingera sp. UBA4491
GGATTTCGCGGGGGGCAGGTCATGGGAAAAAACTTCTGAAGCCCGGTGCAAGGCGGCGAGCTGTGGACTGGGCGATGACAGAAAAGAACTGCAACCAGCGGCGCGCTTGTGCCTTGGCCGGGATTGATCCGCGCGTTTATCGGCGACGATCAACCAGGCCGGCGGATGCCGAGTTGCGAACAAGGCTGAAGGAGCTGTCCCGCGAACGGCGGCGGTTCGGTTATCGACGGTTGCACCTTTTGCTCGGGCGCGAGGGCTGGAAGGTAAACTGGAAGAAGCTCTATCGGATGTATCGTGAAGAGGGGCTGACCGTGCGCAAGCGCAGCGGCCGCAAGCGCGCGATAGGAACGCGGGCGCCGCTGGCGATCCCGCAGGGGCCGAACCAGAGATGGTCGTTGGACTTCGTGTCTGACAGCCTGTCCCCTCTCGGGACATTGCTGCGCAATGCCCTGCCGGGCAAGGGATGGCCGCCGGTTCCGGGTCCTGTGCGTCATCGATGACTTCAGCCGGGAATGCTTGGCAACGGTCGTGGACACCTCCCTGTCCGGGCAACGCGTTGGTCGTGAGCTCGACAACATCGCTCGGGTGCGCGGCTATCCCAGCATAGTGGTCAGCGACAACGGAACGGAGCTGACATCAAACGCCATCCTGAAATGGCAGGAGGATCGCAAGGTCGAGTGGCACTATATCGCACCAGGCAAACCCATGCAAAACGGCTTCGTCGAAAGCTTCAACGGCCGTTTGCGCGACGAGTGTCTCAACGAACACCTCTTCGCCAACCTGCGCCATGCCCGGGAACTGATCACGGCCTGGCGTGCCGACTACAACCATCACCGCCCCCACACGAGCCTCGACGGGCTCACGCCGTGGGAGTATCACCAACGGTCAGTAGAGGACCAAAACCTGAGCAAAGCTTACTAAAGAACGCGGACTCTACGGGGAGCACGTCACCCAACACCCCTTTTGTGTATAGCCGCATCCAGGTTCTTCCGGGGTCATCCGACCTCTTCCGGTTACTGCAATATGAAGTGTCCCCTAACACGGGCCTTGCGCGCGGGATCCGTTGTGCACGGGCAGCAGGGCCGGGTTCCGCTGGCGGGGTGATAGCCGCGCGGGCACGGCAAAGTCTATGGCCTTTGGCGCCGCCGCAGGGCATCAGGGGAGGCATGGGAAAGCCGAAGAAGAAAGATCTGCCGGATCTGAGCCATCTGTGCGTGCCGGGCGCGGAAATTGCGGTGCGGGCCACCCCCAAGGCGGCGCGCAATGCGATTGCGGCGGCGGAGGGGGGGCTGAAGATCTCTGTCACCGCGGCGCCGGAGAACGGCAAGGCCAACGAAGCCATCCGCCGGCTGCTGGCGGCGGCGATGGGAACGGCGGCCTCCCGCCTGGAGCTGCGCCGCGGCGCAGCCGCACGCGACAAGCTGTTTGTCTATCTGGGGCCGGCCTGACGCCTAATCGTCGCCGGCCACCAGCCGGTAAACCCCTTCGGGCAGGTCCAGCGCCGCGGCCAGGTCGCGCACCTGAAGATGCGACAGGGTGATTTTCTGCACGCTGTCGGTGCGCGGGTCGTATTGTTCGACCGTGACGCATTCTTCAAAGGAATTTATGGTCACATCCTCGGCGAGGGGGGCGTCGCCCTCATCCACCAGGGTGATGACCGTCGAGTCGAATTCATGTTCGATGGTAAACATGGCACCAGCCTGCCACTGCGGCCCGCCTGCTGGCAAGACCTTGCAAACACGAGGTATCGTACAGATGTAACGGCAATCTTCCGCCGCTGCCGCAATTGCTATCCCCCGGGCTTGCGCGGTATGTTGGCGGCAAATTGCAAAAGGATCTGCCATGCGCCGTTTTATGTGTCTGTTTGCCCTTGCTGTCAGCGCCTGTAATGTAGCGATTGAGCCCGCCTCGCAGTCCGCGCCGGTTGTTCAGGCGCCGCGGGTGCAGGGGATGGCGCCCGCCGAGGCGCGCAACGCATTTGCCACCGTGTCCCGCCGGGTGGAGCCGGTGGCCGAACGCGAATGCCGCAACCGCACCCAGGGTTTGAACTGCGACTTCCTGATCCGCGTCGACCCGAATCCGAACGCGGCCCCCAACGCCTATCAGAGCCTGGACCGCTCGGGGCGCCCGGTGATCACCTTCACCCAGCGGATGCTGGGGCAGATCGCCAACCATGACGAGCTGGCGTTTGTCATGTCGCATGAGGCCGCCCACCACATCCGCGGCCACCTGGCGCGGCAGGCGCAGAACTCCGCACTGGTGAGCGCCGGCGCCGGGCTGATCACCGCACTGGCAGGGGGCGGATCGTCCAGCGTCTCGACGGCGCAGGATCTTGGCGGCTTTGTCGGGGCGCGCACCTACTCCAAGGATTTCGAGCTGGAGGCGGATGAGCTGGGCACCATCATCACCCATAAATCCGGCTACCGGCCCAGCATCGGCGTGCGCTTCTTCAACCGCCTGCCGGATCCGGGCGACCGGTTCCTGGGCTCCCACCCGGCCAACCCCGACCGGGTGCGGGTGGTGCAGGCGACCATCGACCGTTACGGGCTGAACTGAGCATGGCCGCCGGGAGGGACCAGGCCGGGCCTGCGCTGACGCGGCTCGGCGTGGTCCTGACCGACCGCGGCTCGCGCTATGCGGTGACCGGCGCGCCGGCCGCCTCGCGCGAGGAGGTCGACGCGGTGCTGGCGGCGCTGAAAACGGACCGCGCCTATGCCAAGGCGACCCACAACACCTGGGCGGCGGTGCTGCCATCCGGCGGCCTGAAGGCCGATGACGGCGAATCCGGCGCGGGCATGGTGATCCTGCGGATGATGGAGCGCGAGGGCCTCAGGGACCACGTCATCATCGTCACCCGCTGGTACGGCGGCAAGAAGCTGGGCGGCGACCGCTTCCGCCGGGTACAGGATGCGGTGCGGGCTTATTTCGACCACCTTGGCGTGAAATCCTTATAAATTCTATCCCGTTTGACCTGTGTCAAATTCTGACCCGCAGGCCGCCGCTAAGCTGCACCCGGAATAAATGATTCCGGGAGAGCGCGATGACCACCCATGCCGACCTGAAAAAGCACGCCGAGCTGTTTGACCGGATGGCCGCAACCGTCGGTCTGGACCTGGAAGAAGAGGCGGTGTCCGGCACCCTGCGCTTTGACGAGATTGCCGAGGCGGTGCTGCGCTGCACCCGCTGCGGCGGTGTCGGGGCGTGCCGCACGTGGCTGGCCGAAGGCCTGCGCCCCGGGGCAGACGCCCCGGATTTCTGTCGCAACCGCGATCTGCTTGGGTATTTGAACGAGCAGCAGGCCTGACGCGTCCGCCCGGAACCCAATAGGAGTTCAAGATATGCAGCCATTGGGGGATCCCCTCTACCATCTGCGTCTGATGGCCCGGATGGGCCAGACCGCGGGCACCGACCTGACCGGTGCCTTTGCCGCAGGGAAGATCAGCCACGAGGACTGGGCCGCCCTGATCACCCGCTGCCGCGGCTGCGCGGTGCCGGATCAGTGCGAGGCCTTCCTGGCCGCCCATGAGCGCGCAGAGGCGCCGATGCCCGGCTGCCGCAATGCGGATGCGCTGCTTGAGCTGAAGGGCCGCGCCTGATGAAGGACATGGCAGCGGAGGCCGAGGGCCTGGGCAATATCTTCCGCCACATGTGGCTGCTGCGCGCGGTGGCAGAGGCGGCGGGCGTCGATCTGGACCGGGAAATGAAGGCCGGGCGGCTGAACGGGCTGGACTACGCGCGGATGGTCACCTCCTGCCGCGGCGCGGGGTGCAGCAAGTCCTGCGCCCTGTGGATCTCGTCGCGCCGCGAGGAAGGCCCCGCGGTGCCGGACTTCTGCCCCAGCGCAGACCTGTTCAAGCGGCTGATGCCCTGAACCCATAATTGACCCGCCCCGCAAGCCCGGCTTGCGGGGCTTTCTTCTGCCGCACGCCAGTCCAAGGCAGGGCCTTTTACAGTTTCGAATGGGTACCGTCACACAGGGGCTTCCTGCCCGAGTGCTTGCAGCCGCAAAAGAACACCTTGCCGTCCTTTTCCGCCTTGTATTTCACCGGCTCGAACGCCGTGCCCTTGTGCGAGCCATCGCAGAACGGCTGTTTCTGCGACTTACCGCAGGCGCACCAGAAGTAGGTCTTGCCCTCCGTCACCTCGACGGGGAAGGGGGCTTTCTGCGCGATATCAGGCGTGTCTGTCATGGCTGGGGACTCTCCCGGGCTGATTGCGGTTCGGGGAGAGCGTAGCAGGGATTTGGTGCGAGGGGAGGGAAAACCCAAAGCCCGCGCTTTGCGCGGGCAGCGCCCGACACTCCCGTCAAACCGAAGGTTTGCCTCCGGCAAAGCGGGAGGGCGCGTCGCACCCACCCAGGGTTAGGCGCTGGAGAGGCGGACAGATGAGCGCGTCAGCTTCTCGTTCTTAGCAGGGCGGGCCGAAAACAGGCACAGTTCCAGAAACCGCAAGTTGCTGTAGGATGTTGGGTTTTTGCAAGACACGGCCTCTGCGCGCAGAAAGTCTGCGTAGTCCCTATACACGTCGCGGCGATTGTGCTGGTCACTCCGGGGCAAGCCGAAATGCAAGGCTACCCGGCTGTCCCAAATGGGCCAGACCTCAGGTGCAAGAAAGTGGAACATCTTTGACGTTCCCACCCATGAATTGTTCAGAACAGGTTCTGCGGGAAGAAAACCTGCCCGGACGTCTTCAACAGCAAGACCGTCTAATTCGTACGACTTCAGGATTGTCGGCATCCAGCCATAAACGGCATGTGCCAAGACCAGCATCCCATTTTTTTCATAAACTTCCGAGCCGAACGCCAGCAAGGCATCGTACCCAGCGTTATAGCTCTCAGAGTTTCCTTTGTTGGTGTCCCACTCAGAGATTAGGGGCTGGAGGTCGATCGGCTGAAACATGACTGGAAGTCGGACAGTTTCCTAGTTGGTCCTTACACCCCACAAATCATACTCCCCCGCCTCATCAACTTCAACGGTCACCAGATCACCGGCCTGCAACCCGTCCGTTCCCTCATCAATAAACAAGTTCCCGTCGATCTCCGGCGCGTCGGCCTTGGTGCGGCAGGTGGCGATGCCGTCCTCGTCGATGTCGTCCACGATAACTTGCATCGTCTGGCCGACCTTGGCCGCCAGCTTGGCCTCGGAAATCGCCTGGGCCTTCTCCATGAACCGCTCCCAGCGCTCCTGCTTCACCTCTTCCGGCACATGGTCCGGCAGGTCGTTGGAGCGCGCGCCGTCGACGTTTTCGTATTTGAAGCAGCCGACCCGGTCCAGCTGCGCCTCGTCCATCCAGTCCAGAAGGTGCTGGAACTCGGCCTCGGTCTCGCCGGGGAAGCCGACGATGAAGGTGGAGCGCAGGGTGATATCGGGGCAGGTGGCGCGCCAGGCGTTGATCTCGTCCAGCGTCTTGGCCGCCGCTGCGGGCCGGGCCATGCGGCGCAGCACGTCCGGGTGGGCGTGCTGAAAGGGGATGTCCAGATAAGGCAGCAGCGCATTGTCCGGGTCCGCCATCAGCGGGATCAGCTCGCGCACATGCGGGTAGGGGTAGACATAGTGCAGCCGCACCCACAGGTCCTCCGCCGGGGCCAGCTTGCCCAGCTCGCGGGAGAGGTCGAGGATATGGCTGCGCACATCGGTGCCCTTCCACGGATGCGCGGAATACTTGCGGTCGAGGCCATAGGCGGAGGTGTCCTGGCTGATCACCAAGAGCTCGCGCACCCCGGCCTCCACCAGCTTTTCCGCCTCGCGCAGCACTGCATGGACCGGGCGCGACGCCAGCTTGCCGCGCATGTCCGGGATGATGCAGAACTTGCACTTGTGGTTGCAGCCCTCGGAGATCTTCAGATAGCTGAAGTGGCGCGGGGTGAGCCTGACACCGGTTGCGGGCAGCAGATCCACATAAGGGTTCGGGGAGGGCGGCACCGCGGAATGCACCGCGTCCAGCACCTGTTCATACTGATGCGGGCCAGTGACCGCGTGGATGCGCGGGTGATGCTCGCGGATGTAATCCGGCTCGGCGCCCAGGCAGCCGGTCACGATCACCTTGCCGTTTTCCTTCAGCGCCTCGCCGATCGCCTCCAGGCTTTCGGCCTTGGCGCTGTCGAGGAAGCCGCAGGTGTTGACGATCACCGCATCAGCCCCCGCGTAGTCAGGCGAGATGCCGTACCCTTCGGCGCGCAGCCGGGTCAGGATCCGCTCGCTGTCGACCAGCGCCTTGGGGCAGCCGAGCGAGACCATGCCGAGGGTCGGCTGGCCGTCACGGGGCGCCTCGCGGAACTGCGGTTCCGGGGCGAGGTCAGGGCGGAGGCTGGGCGGGTTGCTGGACGGGGAACTGGTCATGCGCGCGCATATATCAGGAATGCGGCAGGAGGCAAGGAAAAGGGGGGTGTCCTGCGTGCACCCCCTGTACACCAGGGGGTGCATTTTCCCCTTGCCCGGACGATAGGCCGGGCAGCCCCCGACCTCCCCCACGGGAGGGGGCTTCACCCCCACCCGAGGCCGGGGGCTGCCCTCCGTTAGGTGTTGAAGCGGGTGCGCCAAGGCCGGTTTGCATTAAGAGAGCAACTGATGCGTGACAAGACAGACGCGCTGTTTCGTGTCATCCCTCAGTGCGAGGCGAAGCCTGCCAGCGGGAACCCTGCTATGTGCTGATGGCGCTTTACAGGGCGCAGGGGGGGCTTCCTGCATTGCACCCCCGCACAGAGGCGGTAAGCTGGCAAAAAGACCCTCGGGCAACAGGGGGAAGAGATGAGGAGTGGGCCGATGAAGCTGATAATCCGGGTCGTGATGGCGCTGGTGCTGACGGTGGTGCTGCTGGCGGGGCTGGTGCTCTTGCTGCCGGGCGAGAAGATCGCGCGGCTGGCCGCCGATCAGCTGGAGGCGCAGACCGGGCGGCAGCTGGGGCTTGGCGGCAAGGTGAGCTTTACCTTCTGGCCCACGCTGGGGGTCAAGGCGGATGCGGTGACGCTGTCCAATGCGGACTGGGCCGGGCCGGAGCCGATGCTGCGGGCGGAGCGGGTGACCATCGGCGTTGCGGCGGCGGATCTGATGCAGGGCAATGTGCGGGTCACCGAGGTCTCTGCCATCCTGCCGCATCTGAACCTGGCCACCAACGCGGAGGGCATTGGCAACTGGGTCTTTGGCGGCGGCGGCGCGGCGGCGGGCAGCACCGGGGCCGGAGAGGGCACCGGGCAGCCGCTGCGGATCGAGGCGGTGGAGCTGACCGGGGCCTCCCTGCGCTATGCCGCGCATGGGGAACAGCCGGTTGAGATGAAGAATGTTGACCTCAGCCTGCTGTGGCCCGATCCCGCAGGCACGGTGAATGCGAAGGTGACCCTGCGCCCGGCGGGCGAGCCGGTGGAGATCGACGCGGAGATCGGCACCTTTGCGGCGTTTCTGGCGGGCGAGGTGTCCTCGGTCGGCGCAACGGTGACGGCGCCCGGCGGCACCGGGCGGTTTGACGGCCATGCCGATATCAATGGCGAGGCCAGCGGGCGGCTGACCTTCGGGGCGGAGGATGCCGTGCGGACCGGCGCGGCGCTGGGGGCGGTTCTGCCGGAGGCGCTGGCGCAAAAGGCGGTGTTCGGCGCCGATGTGACCTATACCGCGGACGGGCGGCTGTCGATGCGCGACCTGGCGCTGGAGCTGGGCAAGAACAGGCTGAGCGGGGCGGCGGATGTGGACTTCGCCAAGCGGCCGCGGATCACCGCCCGGCTGCAGGGCGGGGCGCTGGATTTCAGCGGCGTCACGGGCGCGGAGCCGCCGGACGGCCGCGGCGCGGCGGCGGAGGGCTGGCCCGGCCAGCGCATCGACGCCTCGGTGCTGGGGCTGGCTGACGGGACGGTGGATCTGTCGTTTGACAGTCTGGATACCGGCAGCGTCCAGCTGGGGCCGAGCCAGCTGAACCTGGCGGTTGAGCGCGAGCGGGCGGTGGTGAAATTCCTGCCGGCGTCGATGTTCGCCGGCGAGGTGCAGGGGCAGCTGGTGGCCAACAACCGCAACGGGCTGTCGGTGGGCGGGAACCTCAGCTTCACCGGCATCCGGCTGGAGCGCGCGCTGGGCGAGACCGCGGGCTACCGCCGCCTCAACGGCGAGGCGCTGGGCGGGGTGGAGTTCCTCGGCTCCGGCAATTCGGTGGACGCGATCATGCGCTCGCTGAGCGGCAAGGGCTGGCTGGAAGCGGGCAAGGGGTTCTTTACCGGCTTCGACCTGGAGCAGCTGATGCGCTCCGGCGGCAATGGCGGCAGCACCGTGTTCGACCAGCTGACCGCCAGCTATACGGTCGAGGGCGGCAATTTGCGCAATGAGGACCTGCTGGTGCTGCTCAAGGGGTTCAGGGCGCAAGGCACGGGGCGGATCGGCCTGGGCGCGCGCGACATCGACTATCTGTTCACGCCGCAGCTGGTGCGGGCGGGCCGCGATCAGGTGCTGACCATTCCGGTGCGCATCCGCGGCAGCTGGGACAATCCGGACATCCGCCCGGATTTCAGCCAGGCGCTGCAGCCGAAGCTGGACGGCATCGAGCAGGAGGCCAAGGACCGGGTGCGCCAGAAGCTGAGCGAGGAGCTGGACACCGGGATCACCCCGGAACAGGACCTGAACGACCTGCTTAAGGAACGGATCAAGCAGGAAGCCCGCGACCAGCTGCTGAAACTCCTCGGCGGCGACTGAGCCCCCCAGCCGGAGGCCGGGTCAAGGAGGGCCGCAGGCCCCCGGGCGCAGCCCGGCCTGTCCTTGACGCGGCTGCAGGCGTCTTACACTCGATATGGCGCATCTAAGGGCAGGCCTGTCCTTAGATCGCTTCTCAGAAAAAGAAAAAGCGCCCGCCGGAGGCGGGCGCCGGTCGCCTGCTAACGCAGGCGAAATCCCTCAGTCTGCCGCCTGCGTCAGCAGGCGAAATCCCTCTTTCCTGCCTGATCAGATGGTCTGATCGTAATCGCCCACCAGCGGCTCGGTGCGGATCACGGCGTCGATGTCCGCAAAGATTGCCCGCATCTCCGCCTCGCTGTCAGAGCTTTCGCAGACCACCACCAGGTTCGGGGTGTTGGAGGAGGCCCTGACCAGCCCCCAGGAGCCGTTGTCGAGGATCACCCTTGCGCCGTTCACGGTGACGACTTCCTTGATCGCCCGGCCTGCCAGCTGTTCGCCCGCCTCATGCTTGTCCACCAGCTTTTGCACCAGCCGGTCCAGCACTTGGTATTTTTCGGTGTCGGCGCAATAGGGCGACATGGTCGGGGTGGCCCAGGTCTTGGGCAGCGCCTTCCTGAGGTCGGACATCGACTGCTCCGGGTTGCGGTCCAGCATCTTGCAGACTTCAACCGCCACCCGCATGCCGCAGTCATAGCCGCGGCCCACCGGCTCGGCCAGGAAGTAGTGGCCGGATTTTTCAAACCCCGCCAAAGCGCCGATTTCCTTCACCCGCCGCTTCATGTGGCTGTGGCCGGTCTTCCAGTAGTCGGCGGTGACGCCGTTCTTTTTCAGCTCCGGGTCGGAGGCGAACAGGCCTGTGGATTTCACATCCGCCACAAAGGTCGCATTGGGATAGATCTTGCTGAGGTCGCGGGCCATGATCACGCCGACCTTGTCGGCAAAGATCTCCTCGCCCTCGTCATCGACCACGCCGCAGCGGTCGCCGTCGCCGTCAAAGCCAAGCGCCAGATCGGCGCCGGAAGCCTTCACCGATGCCGACATGTCGTGCAGCATTTCCATCGCTTCGGGGTTGGGGTTGTAATGCGGGAAGGTGTAGTCCAGCTCGTTGTGGCTCTCGATCACCTCGACGCCGATGCGCTTGAACAGCTCCGGCGCAAAGGCAGAGGCGGTGCCGTTGCCGGTGGCGCAGACCACCTTCAGCGGGCGGGACATCTTGAAGTCGCCTGCGAGGTCGTCGAGATAGGCTTCCTTGACGCCCTCCACAAACTCGTAAGAGCCGCCCGGCGCCGCCTGGCCTTCGCCGTTCAGCACGATATCGCGCAGCTCTGCCATCTCGTCGGGGCCGTGAGTCAGCGGGCGTTCAAAGCCCATCTTGACGCCGGTCCAGCCGTTCGGGTTGTGCGACGCGGTGACCATGGCGACCGCGGGCACATCCAGGTGGAACTGGGCGAAATAGGCCATCGGCGACAGCGCCGGGCCGATGTCCTTCACTTGGATGCCGGCCTGCATCAGGCCCAGGATCAGCGCGTTTTTGATCGCCAGGGAATAGTCGCGGTAGTCGTTGCCGACCGCAATCACCGGCTCGATCCCGCGCTTGCGCATCTGGGTGCCGAGGCCCAGGCCCAGGGCGGTCATGCCGGGGAGGTTGATCTCCTCCGGGTATTTCCAGCGCGCGTCATATTCGCGGAAGCCCGTGGGCTTGATCATCGCGTCGCGCAGAAAGCTCCAGGTGTTCGGGGTCACCTCGGACAGCGGTTTGGTCATGTCTCAAAATCTCTTTGCTGGTTAAATGCGAATGGGATCGGCCTTGGCCAGCGCGTCAAAGCGCATCAGGCTTTCGATCAGCTGCGGCATCTGGTCGAGATAAATCATGTTCGGCCCGTCGGACGGCGCGTTGTCCGGGTCCTGGTGGGTCTCGATGAACACCGCGGCAATACCCAGCGAGACAGCCGCGCGCGCCATCAGCGGCGCGAATTCGCGCTGGCCGCCGGTGGAGCCGCCCTTGCCGCCGGGCTGCTGCACCGAATGGGTGGCATCCATCACCACCGGGTAGCCGCCCTGCGCCATCTGCGGCAGCGAGCGCATATCAGCAACAAGCGTGTTGTAGCCAAAGGAGGTGCCGCGCTCGGTCAGCAGGATGTTCTGGTTGCCGGTGCTTTCGACCTTGGCGACCACATTGGCCATGTCCCAGGGGGCCAGGAACTGGCCCTTCTTGATGTTCACCGCCTTGCCGGTGTTGCCCGCGGCCAGCAGCATGTCGGTCTGGCGGCACAGGAAGGCCGGGATCTGCAGGATGTCCACGGCCTCCGCCGCCACCGCGCATTGCGCCTCGGTGTGGACATCGGTCAGCACCGGCACATCAAATTCGCGCCGGATGGTGTCCAGCACCTTCAGCCCTTCGTCGATGCCAAGCCCGCGCTTGCCCGACAGCGAGGTGCGGTTGGCCTTGTCGTAAGAGGCCTTGAACACGAACTGCGCGCCTGCCTTGCCGCAGGCTTCCTTGAGGGCGCCGGCAATCATCCGGGCGTGGTCCGCGGTTTCCAGCTGGCAGGGGCCGGCAATGATGGTCAGGGGACGATCATTGCCGACGGTGAGACCGGCGATATCGATGTTTTTCATGAGCTTCCGATGGCTTTACGATGACACCTGCTCCCGCAGGATGGACGCGGTGAGCGAACACATCAGGTAAATACCGGAAAAGATCAGGAATGCCAAAACGGTATTCTCGAACTTGCGCGGATAGGAGGGTTCATCGCTGGGCACCGGCTCCACCGCGGTGGTCAGGTAGCGGACCTGGCGGTTGGCCTCCAGGCGGGTGGTTTCCACTTGCTGCAAGGCCGATTGCAGCATCAGGTCGCGGGTGGCAAGGTCGGCCTGCGCCATCTGGATCTGGATGCGCAGATTGGCAAGCGAGTTTTCGCCGGCCGAAGCATCGACCATCCGGTTGTTGAGGCTGGCGATCACCGTCTCCAGCCGCCGGATGTCGGCCTCGGCGCCGCTGACCTTGGCCCGGTTGGGGCGGGCGTTGTCCTCCAGGGCGGCCAGTTCCAGGCGTTTTTCCTCCAGCTGGATCTCAAAGGTGCTGATCTGCTGGCGCAGCGCGGCGACCACACCCTCAGGGTCCAGCACGGAGCCCTGCTGCTGCAGCACCACCAGCCGCTGCTGCGCGGCGCGGCGCTGGGCCTCGGCTTCGTCCAGGGCGGCCTCGGCCTCCGACATCTGGTCTGCGCGTTTCTGCTGCGACAGGCTGTTCACCTTTTCCTGGGCATAGGAAATCAGCTTGCGCGAAAACTCCGCCGCGGCGTTGGGGGCGGCAGCGGACACTTCCATCCGCACCACGCCTTCGGTCGGGTCATAGCCGATCTTCACGTTGCGGCTGTAGGTGGCATAGGCCTCCTCGTTGGTGGGGTCGCTTTCCAGCCGCTGGATCGGGTCCAGCCATTCTTGGGTGAAATGCGCCTTGAAGCCCGCCTCGCGGTCCAGCCGCAGCATCGCCTCCTTGGACATCAGGTAGCTTTGCACCGCGATGGAGTCCTGGCTGGTGGCAAACTGGGTGCCGGACAGCAGCCCGCCGACGCCGCCGCCCGCACTGTCGGCCTTCAGCACCAGGAACTCGGACTTGGAGGAATACATCGGCGTCGCCACCGAATTGAAATAAAAGCCCGCGGCCAGGGTCGGCAGCAGCACGAAGAACGCCAGCCGGGCTCCCAGCAGCGACAGCTTGCGGCGGCGGCGGCGCGCGATATCGCGCTGGATCTCCTGGATTTCGCGGGCGCGCCGCTCTGCCGGGCTCAGCTCGGTGGAGGGCAGGGTGGTCTTGCCGGCGGGCACCGTCTGCGGCAGCTGCACAGACCCCGGCGCCGGCGGCGTGCCTGCGGGCTGGGTCTTGTTCTGGGGCACCACCAGTTCCAGCATGTTGGCGCGGGCGAACGGGTCGATGCCGCGTTCGCGCAGCATCCGCACCGCCTCGAAATCCGAGGTGGGGGTCAGGTTGTGCTTTTGCGCCATCCGCCGGGCGAGCCGCAGCTGGCGGCCGGTCAGGCCTTCGCGGCGGATCGCCTCGATATCGGTTTCCATGCTGGTTTCGCGCGGGGAGCTGACCATGCCGGACAGCGGCGCGCCGCCGGCCCGGTTCCCCGCCGCGGCATCGGCGGCAGCGGCGGTGCTCTGCGGGACCGGCCGGGCGTGCGGCTGCACGGCAGCAGCGGCCGCGCCCTGAGGCGCCGCCGCGGTGCCGGTTTCGCGGGCTTCGGCCGCAGCGGGGCTGCGGCGGATGCGGAACTTCTTAGCTCTCGGTTTCGTAGTCATAGAGCTGTTTCGCTTCTTCCAAAGTGTCAAACATATGCAGCTGTCCCTGCAGCAGGACAGCCGCCGAACGGGCAAACTTCTCCAGCGTCTTGGCCTGATGCGAGACGATGATGATGGTGGTGGTCTGCAGCCGCTCCTGCAGGATCTCGCCGGCCTTGCGGTTGAACTCGACGTCGGTGGTGCTGGGCATGCCTTCGTCGATCAGGTAGATGTCGAAATCCAGCGCCAGCATCAGCGAAAAGCTGAACCGCGACCGCATCCCGGCGGAATAGGTGCCGATCGGCTGGTCGAAATATTCCCGCAGGCCGCACAGCCAGCGGCAGTAGGCCTCGACGTAATCCGGGTCCAGCCCGTAAAGCTTGGCGATATAACGGCTGTTTTCCATCGCCGACAGGCGGCTGATCACCCCGCCCATGAAGCCGAGGGGAAAGGAAATCTTGCAGTTGCGGCGGATTTCGCCCTCATCCGGCTTTTCCAGGCCGGCCATCATGTTGATCAGCGTGGTCTTGCCGGTGCCGTTCGGGGCCAGAACGCCCAGCGATTTGCCCGGCTCGACGCAGAACGACACGCGGTCAAGTATCACCTTGCGCTGGGTTCCCGTCCAGAAGGACTTGCTGACGTTTTCAAATTCAAGCATTGCTTGGTCCGGTGCTGCCCGTGCGGCCCCGCAAGGGGGGGCTCTGTCTGCCTCAAGTTGCGCGGGCTTTCTGCCGTGCCCGCGTCCCTTTCTTATCAAAAGAGTGTTAATGGCCTACGCGGCGAATTTGGCCTTATTATGTCGAATTGTGTCATAGATATTCAACGAAGTTTTAACAGTTTGGCCCGCAGCCGGGGGTTTGGGGCGGTTTTCAGCGGCGGAGCGGACCAGCGGGGCGGGGCATGACTGTTTCCGGAGGTGAAACAATGGGCGGCAGCGGGCAGCTTAAGACGCAGATTCGCAACTGCCAGATCTGTGCGGAGCGCTTTGCCGCCACTGCCACTGCGCATGCCCCCCGGCCGGTTGTCTGGTTCCGCCCCGCGGCCCGGATCCTGATCGCGGGCCAGGCGCCGGGGGCGCGGGTGCACGGCAGCGGCAGGCCGTTTACCGACCCTTCCGGCGACCGGCTGCGCGCCTGGCTGGGGCTGACGGAGGCGGAGTTCTATGACAAGGACCGGGTGGCGGTCGTGCCGATGGGGTTCTGTTTTCCCGGCTATAACGACAAGAAAGCCGACCTGCCGCCGCCTGCCGTTTGCAGCAGAACCTGGCATCATCTGGTGATGGCAGAGCTGCCGGATGTGCGGCTCAAGGTGCTGGTGGGCGCCCATGCGCAGCGCTATCACCTGGGGGTGAAGGCGCCGGTGACAGAGCTGGTGCGCGGCTGGCGGGATCATGCGCCGCAGGTCTTCCCCTTGCCGCATCCGTCCTGGCGTAATACCGCATGGCTGAAGAAAAACCCCTGGTTCGAGGCCGAACTGCTGCCGGTGCTGCAGGCCCGGGTGAAGGAGCTGATGCGATGACAGAAGAAACCCCGCTGGATCTGGCCCATGCCGCGATGGAGGCGGCGCCCGCCGAGGATGCCGCGCGCCTGCGGTTTTACGAACGGCTGGCCGATGCAGAGCTGTTCCTGATGCTGGCAGCGGAGGCTGAGGGGGAGCAGATCTCGCCGGAGCTGTTCGAGACGCCGGACGGGGCCTTTGTGCTGGTGTTCGACCGCGAGGAGCGGCTGGCGCAGTTTGCAGGCCAAGCGGTGCCTTACGCGGCGCTGTCGGGCCGGGTGATCGCGCAGATGCTGGCCGGGCAGGGCATTGGCCTGGGGCTGAACCTGGAGGTGGCGCCCTCTGCCATCCTGATCCCGTCAGAGGCGGTCGGCTGGCTGCATCAGACGCTGGGCCACGCGCCGGATGAGGTGGAGGCCGCGGTGGAGATGTTCACCGCGCCCAAGGGCTTGCCGGAGGCGCTGCTGACGGCGCTGGATGCCAAGCTCGCCACCGCGGGCGGGCTGGCGGCGGCGGCCTATCTGGCGGGCGTGCGCTATGCCGGCGGGGGGCAGGGGCATCTCTTGGGCTTTGTCGGTGCCAAGGAAGCCGCGCAGGCCTCGCTCGCCAAGGCGGCCAGCGAGGCGCTGACCTTTTCCGGCATCGAGGCCGGGGCGATGGATGTGGCATTCTTCGCGGCGGAGGATCCGGCGGCGGCCAGCCTGGCCCGCGTCGGGCTGCGGTTCGACCTGCCGCAGCCGCCAGCGCCGCAGGAATACAGGCCGGTGACGCCGGGCAGCGACCCCGAGAAGCCGCCGCGCCTGAAGTAGCCCGTCCTCGCCTCACGCCGGTTTCGCCTTATCTGCTGCTGCAGGGGCATGGCCAGGCGCCATGCCCGGCAACCCGGCAGGGAGGGAGAGAACGATGTCCATCAAACAGACAGCACATGATTTCTGCGAAGCCTGCGATGCAGGCAAGGGGTGGGACGTCTGCAAGCAGTGGTGCGCGGAGGATGCCACGTTCTCTGTCCAGGCGGATGCGCTGGCGGAGATCACGACGCTTGCGGACTATACGGAATGGGCCAAGGGGCTGCTGACCCCGATGCCGGACGCCCATGCGGAGTTCAAATCGCTGGCCGTGGATGAGGACGCCGGGCGCGCGATCCTCTTTGCGGTCTTTCACGGCACCCATACGGCGGATGCCGGCAACGGCGCGCCGACGGGCAGGAAAGTGGCCTCGGATTACGTCTACGTTCTGGATTTCGACGGGCCGAAGATCCGCGGCATGACGAAGGTCTGGAACGATGTTCATGCCCTGACGCAATTGGGCTGGATGTAGGGCCGCAAAACTGAAAGCGCCCGCGTTGCCGCGGGCGCCTGGATGATCTTCGGGGGCGGGTGCGGTTACTCCGCAGCCGGCTCCAGCTTGTCCTGGGTGCGGGTTTCGAAATCGCTGGCGTCGTGGCGCTCATGCAATTGCATATGCGGCTCGCCGAAGGAGCGGTTCACCATGCGGCCGCGCTGCACTGCCGGGCGGGCGTCGATTGCCTTGGCCCAGCGGACCACGTGTTTGTAGCTTTCGGCGTCCAGGAATTCGGCGGCATCATACAGGCGGCCCAGAACCAGCTGGCCGTACCAGGGCCAGATCGCGATGTCGGCAATGGTGTAGTCCTCGCCCGCGATATAGGGGCGCTCCGCCAGCTGCCGGTCCAGCACGTCAAGCTGGCGCTTGGCTTCCATCGCGAAGCGGTCGATCGGGTACTGCCACTTTTCCGGCGCATAGGCATAGAAATGGCCAAAGCCGCCACCCAGGTAGGGCGCGCTGCCCATCTGCCAGAACAGCCAGTTCAGGGTCTCGGTGCGGGCCGCGCCGTCCTTGGGCAGGAACGCCCCGAATTTCTCCGCCAGATGCACCAGGATCGAGCCGCTCTCAAACACCCGCACCGGCTCTGCGCCGCTGCGGTCCAGCAGCGCCGGGATCTTGGAGTTCGGGTTGATCTCCACAAAGCCGGACCCGAACTGGTCGCCGTCCCCGATCTGGATCAGCCAGGCGTCATATTCGGCGCCCGCATGGCCCGCGGCCAGCAGCTCTTCGAACATCACGGTGACCTTCACCCCGTTCGGCGTCGCCAGCGAATAGAGCTGAAAGGGATGCTCGCCCGCGGGCAGGTCCTTGTCGTGGGTGGCGCCGGCAACCGGGCGGTTGGTGGAGGCAAACTGGCCGCCATTGCCTTTCTCCCATTTCCAGACTTTCGGCGGGGTATAGGGGGTGTCGCTCATCTGTCGGGCCTTGTCCTGATTGTTTCCTGTTCCGGGTCAGCCGCGCACGCTGGGGCGGCCGGCTCCGGCTGAGATAAGGGGTTATTTGCAAATTCCAATGACTGGAAGGTCTGCGCGCGGAAATTTTACAATCCGCTCACGCGCCGGCCGTTTGCGGACACAGAGCCGTGAGCCCCCCTTCGCATTTGCCGCCGGGGCAGTAATGTCAATGGCGAAGCCGGAGCCGCGCGCTGGCGGCTCCGGCGAAGCGATCACCAAGGAAAGGGATGATTTCATGAAGCGTCTTGCATTTGCTGCTGCGGCAGCGCTGTCCTTTGCCCTGCCGGCCTTTGCGGGCGAGCAATATGTCGACGGCACCGGCTATGCGGTGTCGGGCTATGACGTGGTGGCCTACCGCAGCCTGGAGATGAACCCGCCCGGCACGCCGCAGACCGCCCCGGTGCGCGGCAACGCGGCCTATACCGCCGAGTACAACGGCGCCACCTGGGCGTTCTCCTCGGCAGAGAACCGCGACACCTTCGCGGCGAACCCTGCCTATTACGCGCCGCAGTACGACGGCCACTGCGCCTATGGCGTCTCCAAGGGCGGCAAGGTGCCCGCCAACCCGAACCTGTGGCGCATCGTCGACGACAAGCTGTACCTGAACATCACCGACGTGGTTGTGGGTTTCTGGGAAGCGGACATCCCCGGCACTATCACACTCGCCGAAGGCAAATGGCCGGGGATCGAACCCAAGGCGGCCTCCGACAGCGTGATCCCGAAGTTCACGTCTGAGGGGCCGGTGGCGAACTGATTGGAACTTGCAGGCAAGGCGAAAGCTTTGCCTGCATGAGATCCAGAGGGGACGTTGAGAGCCAACGCAGCGAAAAGCTGCTTGAGCCCGGTTTAACCGATGCTGCTAAGGTTTTAACCGGCAGCTATTGGAAAACCACTTTGCGACTGGAGCGCGCACGCTCCAGAGACGATAAGAAACCTAAGCGTTACCCAGCTCCTCCGGTCAAATCCTCAGCAAGCATCAGGGCGTTGCCGTCGGGGTCGTAGAATGTTGCGGTCTTGACCATGCCCTCGACGACATCCGTTTCGCCATCAAATCTGACCTTGGCCTGTTCCAGTTTCTGCCGGGCAGAATCCAAATCCGAGACTCCGAAGACTGGTACGCAATTGCCGGGCGCGGGCTTGGTGTGTTCGCCAAGGCCAATGGCGACATCGGGGGTGTTCGTCTGAAGCTCGGACCAGCCCGCATCATCAGCATGGTAGAGCAGTTCAAATCCCAACATGGCCTCGTACCACTTCGCGCTCGCATGGCGATCCTTGACCGACATTGCGATGGTGATGGTGTGGTCTACAGAAACAAGTGACATGTGCTTTCCCTATGAATAAAAATATACTAACTATACTTTATGGACATTGAATTGCTTGTCAACATCACTTCAAGGGCTTGGGCAATGCCCATACTGTCGAGCCTGCATTCAGGTATCGCAGGGCGGCAAGCTCCGCTACTGGCTGCGACCGGCGCAAGCAGGACCGCCTTTGCGCAAAGTATGGACCATTTGATCGAATTGGGCCTGATTGAACGAAACCCTGGCCACGGTCATCCGCTGCGCCCGGAATTCCGGCTCACACAGCTGGGGGGGGCGGCCGCGGCCATCGCCAGTAGGATCCACGGTGTTACTGCAGAGGAAGACAGGCCTCTACTGCGCCGGTCATGGACTTTGCCGGTTCTGACATCGCTCCACACACCGAGCCATTTCAGCGGCATCAAGCGAAACCTGCCAACGATAACAGATCGGGCGTTGTCGCAGTCATTGAAATCAATGGAAGCAAGGAGCTGGGTGTGCCGCTGCGTAGATGGAGCCGCCCGCCCACCCAAGTCTATCTATAGCGCGGTGAACACGGGTGGTCTGATATGTGAGGTCACTGCACCTGCAATCAATTTCCCATAGCAGAACCGGCCGTTCGAAAAAATATGACGGAAGGCCAGTATGTCCCGCCTGGGCCTAATTCCATCCGATGCATTGAAAAGTCTGCTTCCTGCTCAAACTGGACGAAGCATTTTGCTACGCGGCGCCCTTTAACAAACATAGCCCCGCAAAAGCAAAAGCCCCGGACGCAATGCCGGGGCTTTTTAATCTCAAACTGCCGCCAGCCTCAGCGGCGGCGGTCGCGGCGGGAGGACATCGGCTGGAACGCCACGCCCACATGCGCCTCGCAATAGGGTTTGCCCTGCTGCGCGGGCAGGCCGCAGAACCAGAAGTCCTCGGTCGCGGGATCCCCAACCGGCCATTTGCAGGTGCGCTCGGTCAGCTCCATCAAGCCCAGCTTCTTGGCCTTCTTCTCGACCTCGTTCACCTTGGCCAGCGCCTCGGGGCTGATTTCATTGGCCGAGGGCTGCGGCGGCAGCGGCTGGCCGGCCGGGATGATCTGGCGGCGCGCAGGCGTTGCGGGCTTGGCGTCCGCGGACGGCTGGGCCGCGGCCGGGCGCGCCGGTTCGGTCTTGGGCTGCGGCTTGGGCTTGGGCGCGGCCGCAGGCTTGGGCGCGGCAGCGGCGGCGGGTGCTGCTGCGGGCTTTTCCTTGGGCTCTGCGGCCTTGGCGCTGCCGCTGTTGCGGTTGGACAGGCCGAGGCGGTGAACCTTGCCGATCACGGCGTTGCGGGTGACGCCGCCCAGTTCTTTTGCGATCTGGCTGGCCGACTGGCCTTCGCCCCACATTTTCTTGAGCAGTTCGACGCGCTCGTCTGTCCAGGACATCTGTTGCCTTTCCAAGCTAATAGCGGCCCCAGGGGTTCTGCGGCCGCCATCATATTCCGTATGTTGGCTCTATTTTAATCACTGCGGGCGGAGTTACAAGGCATCTTGCGCCCCAAGCGGCAGCCGTTATGCAGGCAAGGCAGCAAAAAACGCAAGGGGACAGCATGGCGGATCGGGGATATCAGGTCGAACTGGGCGCGCGCAGGTTCGGGCAGGTGAACTGGCTGGGGCTGAAAGCGCTGGCCTGGCGCGAGGTGAAACGGTTCCTGGTGGTCTGGACCCAGACACTGCTGGCGCCGCTGGTGACCGCGGCGCTGTTCCTGATGATCTTCAACATTGCCATCGGCCCCCGGCGCGGCGACGTCATGGGGGTGCCGTTCCTGACCTTTCTGGCGCCGGGCATCATGATGATGACGGTGATCCAGAACGCCTTTGCCAATACCTCCTCCTCGATCGTGATTGCCAAGGTGCAGGGCAACATCGTCGACACGCTGATGCCGCCGCTATCGGGTCTGGAGATCCTGCTGGGCTACCTGGCGGGCGCGGTGGCGCGCGGCACGCTGGTGGCGCTGGGCATCGGGCTGGGGCTGATGGCGGTCTTGCAGATCGTGCCCGCGCACCCGCTGGTGGCGCTCCTGTTCATCGTGCTGGGCGCGGCCTTCCTGGGCGGCCTGGGCATTGTCGCCGGGGTCTTTGCCGACAAGTTCGACCAGATGGCGGCGATCACCAATTTCATCGTGACGCCCCTGGCGTTCCTGTCCGGCACTTTTTATTCGGTGGAGGCGCTGCCGCCGGTGCTCAAGGCGATCTCGCATGTGAACCCGGTGTTCTACCTGATCGACGGGGTGCGATTCGGGGTGATCGGCACTTCCGACAGCCCGCCGCTGCTGGGGCTGGCGGTGTGCAGCGGTGCAACCTTTGCCGTCTGCCTATTGGCCTGGGTGATGCTGCGCACCGGCTACCGGCTGAAACCCTGACGCCGCTGCGCCGCTACTGCGCAGGCAGCGGGTCTTCGGCGGGCAGCGCCGCGGCCCTGTTGCGTCCCAGCCGCGGATGCAGCTTGCCCGCCAGCAGGGCGGCAAAGGCCATGGCGCCGGCCCCCGCCGCAAAGATCCCGGCCAGCGGCGACACCATCAGCACCAGCCAGGCGGCCCCCGGCGTCACGATGCCGGAGATGTCGCGGTAGCTGGAATAGACCGCCGACATCTCGGTGCGCTCGGACGGTTTCACCGCCATCAGGAACGGCAGCCCGCCGCAGATGTCCAGGAGGATCAGCGCCGCCGACCCGGCCATCAGCAGAGCCACCGACAGCGCAGGCCAGCCCTGCAGCGCCGCTGCCGCGCCGAAACAGAGGGTGACGGTCAGGAACCCTGTGCGCACTGCCATCCGGATCGAATGCCGCTGCACCCAGCGCTGCAGCAGCGGCGCGGCAAACAGGCAGCCGTTGGTGATTGACAGCAGAATGCCGCCCAGCTCCTGCCCCAGACCCTTCTCGATGGCAAAGATCGGCAGGTAGACCACATAGATCCACCAGCCGGAGGAGCGGATCACCGCAAACAGCCAGCCGGTCACCAGCCGCGGCTGCTCCAGGAAGCGCGGCAGGTATTTCAGCGGGCTGGAGGCGGGGCCGCGGGCGCGGGCGATCTGCTTGCCGTTGCCCATCCGCATCCACCAGAAGGCCGCCAGCATCACGAGGGCCGCCGCGGCGGAGATCAGGAACGGGGCGGGCGCCCAGACCTCCAGCAGCAGCACGCCGGTCATCGGCCCGGCGGTCCAGCCCAGGGCCGAATAGAACATCCGCGAGGTCTCGCATCTGCCCAGCTCGACCCGGGCAATGTAGTCCAGCACATAGGCGTTGAAGCAGACGAATGTGGTGACCGCCGCCATGGTGTTGAGCGCCAGCGCGGCCAGCACCGACGCGGGGCTGCCTTCGATGGCGAAACCTGCCGACAGTACGAACATCAGCGCCCCCAGGCTGTAGGCCCAGCGGCGCGGCACCAGCCGGACCAGCGCGGGCACCATCAGCCCGGCAATCAGCGACAGCACGCCCACCGCAAAATAGGAGGCGGAGACCAGGCCCGCATCCCCCAGCGCCCGGTAGATGATCAGCGGAAACACAGAGATCAGCGTGCCGCGCACCACCGCCTCAAGCCCCGCCAGGATGCCGAAGTCCCGCACCGAGGGCACCGGCGCATGGCGCAGCCATTCTGGAATCCGTCTCTCATGCATCTGCGTGCTCCTGTCCTGCTAAGGGGCAGGGTGGCGCGCCCGGCAGGCGGAGAATGCCTGTTTTCGACGCAGGTGCCGCTCATGGGCCAGTGGCAGGAATATCTTTCTCGCTGGCCGCTGTCCGGTGCGGTTCCTTCCCGGCGGCTGCGGCGCGGCCCGCAGGCGGGCGCACCCGGCCCTCGCGCCAGGCCAGCACGGCGGCCCCGGCCAGGATGATGCAGGCGCCGAGGACGGAAATGGCATCCGGCACCGCGCCAAAGCCAAGGATGTCATAAAGGGCAGCAAACACCAGTGTGGCATAGCTGAACGGTGCAACGAAGGAGGCTTCCGCCCGCGCCATCCCGTTGATGAAACAGGCCTGTGCGCAGGCCATCAGCAGCCCCAGGGCCGCCAGCGCCGCCCATTGCGCCGGGCTTGGCATCTGCCAGACCGGCAGCACCGCGCAGCTGGCGATCGCCAGTCCCAAGAGGTTGTTGACCCATAAGATCTGCAGGGGCGCCTCGCGGCCCGCCAGCTTCTTGATGAAGATCAGCTCCAGCCCCATCACCGCCGCCGCGCCCAGGGCCAGCAGCGCCGCGGGCTGGAAGCTGGCAGGCGTGGGCCTCAGCAGGATCATCGCGCCGGTCAAGGCGATCAGCGCCGCGCCCCAGCGCCAGGGGCCGACCCGCTCGCCCAGCAGCGGAATGGCCAGCAGCATGCCAAAGACCGGGTTGAGGAAGGTGATCGCGGTGGCATCGGCCAGCGGGATATAGGCCACGGAGGCAAACATCAGCGTGACACCCGCCCAGCCAAAGGACGTGCGCCCGATGTGATAGCCCCAGTGCGGCCGGGTGAATTTGGGCCGCAGGATCAGCACCGCCGTTGAGATGGCCATGAAGGCAAATAGGAAGCGGCCGTGGCTGATCTGCAGCGGGTGCAGCGGTTCGCCCAGCATATCCGTCCCCAATGCCTTGGCCATCAGCGTGGTGCCGGCAATGAAGGTCGTTGCCGCCAGGATCAGGGCAGCGGCCAGGGGCGGGTTTTCAGCGGTGTCGCGGCGCATGTGCAAGCGGTGCGGCAAGCCGCCGCGGGATGCAAGCGAAAAGGGGCCGGCGGCTGCCGCAGGCTTGAGGCGGGGCAGGGACGCCGCCCCGCAGATTGCAGAAGATAAGGGGCTCTGCCCCTCTTGGCCTGACGGCCAATTCACCCCGGAGTATTTCCGCAAAGGTGAAAGGGAGGGGCGGAGCGCTGCGGCGGATTGGCCGGGCGCATTGCACAAATGGGGTTTTCTTTCGGGGAAACCTCCATTATGGAACCTCCCTATGATCAAACACGCAGATACCACCATCTCGCGACGCCGACGCCGCCTGGCGTGACCGGCCCTTGATCTGTTGCGCCTGCTCTGCGGCGCATCCCCCCTTGAAATCCATTGATCCACCGTTGACCCAAGGCCAGGCTTACGTCACAGCTTTGGCTTCTACCTTAGAAAAAGGATGATCCCGATGATCCCGTCCGTTCTGCCGACCTACAACCGTGCCCCGCTTGAGTTCGTCAAAGGCGAAGGCGCCTGGCTGACCACGGCGGACGGGCGCCGCTTTCTGGATCTGGGCTCCGGCATCGCGGTCAACGCACTGGGCCATGCCCATCCGGCGCTGGTGGAAGCGCTGACCGCGCAGGCGCAGAACCTGTGGCATGTCTCCAACCTCTACCAGATCCCGCAGCAGCAGGCGCTGGCGGACAAGCTGGTGGAGCATACCTTTGCCGACACCGTGTTCTTCACCAACTCCGGCACCGAGGCCTGCGAGCTGGCGGTGAAGATGGCGCGCAAGTATTTCTACGACAAGGGCCAGCCGGAGCGGGTGGAGATCCTCACCTTTGACGGATCCTTCCACGGCCGGTCGTCTGCGGGCATCGCTGCCGCGGGCTCCGAGAAGATGGTCAAGGGCTTCGGCCCGCTGCTGCCCGGTTTTGTGCATCTGACCTTTGGCGACCTCGATGGCGTCACCAACGCGATCTCGGAAAAGACCGCCGCGATCCTGATCGAGCCGGTGCAGGGCGAGGGCGGTATCCGCCCGGTGCCGGATGCGGAGCTGAAGGCACTGCGCCAGATCTGCGATGAGCATGGCCTTCTGCTGATCCTGGATGAGGTGCAATGCGGGGTGGGGCGCACCGGCAAGCTGTTCGCCCATGAATGGGCGGGCATCACCCCCGACATCATGATGGTGGCCAAGGGCATCGGCGGCGGCTTCCCGCTGGGCGCGGTGCTGGCGACCGAGGACGCGGCCAGCGGCATGACCGCGGGCACCCACGGCTCCACCTACGGCGGCAACCCGCTGGGCTGCGCGGTGGGCTGCGCGGTGATGGATCACATCGCCGATGACGCCTTCCTGGCCGAGGTGAACCGCAAGGCGGGCCTTATGCGGCAGAAGCTCGAAGGGCTGGTGGCCGATCATCCCGAGGTGTTCGAGGAGGTGCGCGGCGCCGGCCTGATGCTGGGGCTCAAGTGCAAGGCGGTGAACGCCGATGTGGTCCAGGCGGGCTATGGCAACGAGCTGATCACCGTTCCGGCAGCGGACAACGTGATCCGCCTGCTGCCGCCGCTGACCCTGACCGATGAGGACATCGCCGAGGCCGTCCGCCGCCTGGACAAAACCGCCGCCCAGGTCGCCGCCGCCTGATTTTCACCTTTTCAAAAATACTCCCGGGGGTCCGGGGGCAGGCAGCCCCCGGCCTTCGCCAGCCAGAAGCGATAGGACTATGAAGCATTTCCTCGACATCCACAAAACCGGCCCCGCAGACCTGCGCGCGATCATCGATCAGGCCAAGGCCACCAAGCAGGCCCGCCTTGGCCGCCCCAAGGCGGCGCTGGATGATGAGCTGCCGCTGAAAGACAAGATGGTGGCGCTGATCTTCGAAAAACCCTCGACCCGGACCCGGGTGTCCTTCGATGTCGGCGTGCGCCAGATGGGCGGCCAGACCATGGTGCTGAGCGGCAAGGACATGCAGCTGGGCCATGGCGAAACCATTGCCGACACCGCGCGCGTCCTCAGCCGCTATGTCGACATGATCATGATCCGGACCTTTGACGAGACCGTGCTGACCGAGATGGCGGAATACTCGGACGTGCCGGTGATCAACGGGCTGACCGACCGCACCCACCCCTGCCAGATCATGGCCGACGTGCTCACCTACGAAGAGCACCGCGGCCCGATCCAGGGCAAGAAGGTGGTCTGGTGCGGCGACGGCAACAACGTCTGCGCGTCCTTCCTGCATGCGGCCGGCCAGTTCGGCTTCGACCTCACCTTCGCAGGCCCGGCGCAGCTGGACCCGGAGGAGGAATTCGTCGGCCTGGCGCGCAAGGCAGGCTCCAAGGTGGTGATTGAGCGCGACGCGGCCAAGGCGGTCGAAGGCGCGGATCTGGTGGTCACCGACACCTGGGTGTCGATGCATGACAGCCAGTCCTCCAAGGAGCGCCGCCACAACATGCTGCGCCCCTATCAGGTCAATGCGGAGCTGATGTCCCACGCCAAGCCGGATGCGCTGTTCATGCACTGCCTGCCGGCCCACCGCGAGGAGGAGGCGACCAGCCAAGTGATGGACGGGCCGAACTCGGTGATCTTCGATGAGGCCGAAAACCGGCTGCACGCGCAAAAGGCCATCATGCGCTGGTGCGCCGGCAGCTGAGACCCGTGCCGTTTATAGCCAAGCTTGAGGCCTAAGGGCCGGCAGGGCGGGGCACTCCCGCCTGCCGCGCCCCCTTCCCTGGAAGGGGCCTTGCCAGTTGGGCGTGGCGCCGGGCCTGCGGCCCGGCGCGGTGACCGGACTGCAGCGGATGCGCGTAAGCCCCCGAACCCCTTGTACAGGGGGCGCATTGCCGCCACCATCCTGCTGCCGGATAGGGGGAGGTTCCGCGATGGCAGACACATCATCAAAACCGCTTGCACTGATCGTGGGCGCAGGGGCGGGCCTGTCGGCCTCCCTTGCCCGGGCGCTGTCCCGGGAGGGCTATGCGCTGCATCTGGCGGCGCGCAGCACGGACAAGCTGCAAGGGCTGGCGGCAGAGACCGGAGCGCAATTGCATGCGCTGGATGGCACCGATGCGGAAAAGGTCCGGCAACTGGTTGCGGGCCTCCAGGGGGCGTTGCGGGTGGCCTGCTATAACCCGTCGGCCCGTGTCCGCGGCCCGGTTGCGGACCTGGACCCGGAACAGGTGCGCAAGGCGGTGGAGGTCACCGCCTTTGGCGCCTTTGTGCTGGGTCAGGCGGCGGCGAAACGGATGCTCACGCAGCAGCCAGAAGACGGGCGGCGCGGCACCATCCTGTTCACCGGCGCCTCTGCCGGGGTGAAGGGCTTTGCCCAGTCGGCGCCCTTTGCCATGGGCAAATTCGCGCAGCGCGGACTGGCGCAGTCGATGGCGCGGGAGCTGCACCCCAAGGGCATCCATGTCGCCTGGATCAATATCGATGGCGGCATCCGCAATGCGTCGCGCCCCGAACGGACAGAGGGCGCAGACAACCCCGACAGCATGCTGGACCCGGATGCCATCGCCGGAGAGTATATGAACCTGATCCATCAGCACCGCTCCGCCTGGAGCGACGAACTGGTGCTGCGGCCCTGGGTGGAGCGGTTCTAGGCAGCAGCGCAAGCCAAAGAAAAACCCCCGCAGCCAAAAGGCGCGGGGGTTTTTGCGGTTCTTGCGGTGCGGCTCAGCCGACGAAGGTGTTGAGCAGCAGGTAGATCACCGCTGACAGAAGGGCGGCGGCCGGAACAGTGATCACCCAGGCGGCCACGATGGTCATGAAGTGGCTGCGGCGCACCAGCTTGCGGCGGCGGCGTTCCTCCGGCGCGATGCGCTTCTCTGCCGGGCGGCCTGCGGCGGTCTTCTTCAGGCGGCGCTCCATGTGCCACTCGCGGAAGAAGCCGACGCCGAACACCGCGCCCACCGCGATATGGGTGGAGGAGACCGGCAGGCCCAGCCAGCTGGCCACAATCACGGTGATGGCGGCGGACAGCGACACGCAGTAGGCGCGCATCGGGTTCAGCTTGGTGATCTGGCTGCCGACCATGCGGATCAGCTTGGGGCCGAACAGGAACAGGCCGAAGGAGATACCAAAGGCGCCGATCACCATCACCCAGGTCGGGATCGTCACCTTGGTGGCAAAGTCGCCGAACTCGGTCGCGTGCACGATGGCGGCCAGCGGGCCGACCGCGTTGGCCACGTCGTTGGCGCCATGGGCGAAAGACAGGAGCGCGGCGGAAATCACCAGCGGCAGGCCGAACAGCGCCTTCAGCGACTTGTTACGGTTCTCCATGCCTTCGGACTGGCGCTTGATCAGCGGCGCGGTGATCACATAGGACAGGGCGCCAATGCCGGCGCCGATCAGCAGCGCGGTTTCCAGGTCGATCTTGACGATCTTCTTCAGCCCTTTGAGAGCCAGATAAGAGGCAAAGGCGCCTGCCATGATCGCGACCAGCACCGGCACCCAGCGGCGGGCGGCGGCGATCTTGTCGTCCTGATAGATGATCTTGGCCTTGATGAAGGCCAGGAACAGGGCAGCAATCACCCCGCCCAGCACCGGCGAAATCACCCAGCTGGCAGCGATCTTGCCCATGGTGGGCCAGTTCACCGCGGCGGTGCCTGCGGCGGCCACGCCTGCGCCCAGCACGCCGCCCACGACCGAGTGGGTGGTGGACACGGGCGCGCCGACCCAGGTGGCCAGGTTCACCCACAGCGCCGAGGAGATCAGCGCCGCCATCATCGCCCAGATGAAGACATTGCTGCTGGACACCGCGGTGGGGTCGATGATGCCCTTGGAGATGGTCGAGACGACATCGCCGCCCGCCAGCAGCGCGCCGGCGCTTTCGGCAACGGCGGCAATCACGATGGCGCCGCCCATGGTCAGCGCGTTGGCGCCCACCGCCGGACCCATGTTGTTGGCCACGTCATTGGCGCCGATGTTGATCGCCATGTAAGCGCCAAAGGCCGCGGCGGCGATCACCACCATGCTCATGGCGGAGCCGCCGAAGAAGACGCCGGCGCCGAGGCCTGCCAGCACGATGAAGGCCAGCGCAATGCCCGGCGCCACCAGCGGGCGGGAGACATAGGCGGTGGCGAGTTCGAGCTGGGAGATCCGGTTCAGGTCCTTGTCCAGCGTGGTCCATTGCGTGCGCTGGGGTGCATCGCTCATAGTCGTATTCCTGATTCTGAGGTCTGCGGACGCGCCTAACGCCGCTGCGGGAGCGGTTCAAGCGTTTGACATGAAAATGTCACATAACTTTTACAATTGGCGCAGCAGCTCCTGCAGCTGCGGCTCCTGCACCAGTTCCGCGGCCTCCTCCGGGCGCATCCACCGGCGCGTGCGCTGGTGGGACTCGGGGTAATCATCCGCAAGCGCCTCGACTTCCGCGGCAAAAATCAGCGTGGTCACCGGCTCATCGGCGCCGTGGCCGCGGCGCTTGAGGTAATTGAACTCGCCTACCGGCTGTTTGGAAATGCGGGCAGAGCGCACCCCGGCCTCTTCCCAGGCTTCCTGCAGCGCCGAGGCCGGCCCGTCCTTACCCTCGACCGGCCAGCCCTTGGGGATGATCCAGCGGCCGGTGCCGCGGCTGGTGATCATCAGCACTTCCTTGCCGTGCGCGCCGGTGCGGTAGCACAGGGCGGCAACTTGCAGGCGGTTCGGTCGTTTCAGCATCGGCCTGAGGATTTCCTCCCAGGCGCGCGTCAGGGTGCGGGTCATCGCTGCTCAGCCTTTGGTGTTGGGTTGGCCCCGTGTTCTTGTGTGAAGTTGTGGGAAAGTATGCGGACTTGCCCGGAATATCAAGGCTGCCGCCTGAACGGAGCCGTCCCGCGCGGTTTTACGGCTGCGGTTTGACGGCCCGCTTGCGGCATCCCGCGCAGTATAGCCGGCAGGGGTGAAAAAAGCACTTACCAGCCAGGCTCCGGCGCTGCGGCGGCGCTCCCGCCCGCTGGTCCGCGCATCAGGGATGCGCTGCCAGCGGTTGGGCCGGGCAGCGCGCCTGCGGCGCGCTGCGGGCGCTCACTTGCGCCGTTTCGCGCGCAGCGTCGGGTCTTCCTGCGTCGGATCCTCCGGCCAGGGGTGCTTGGGGTACTGGGCGCGCATGTCCTTTCGCACATCGGCATAAGAACCTGCCCAGAAGCCGGGCAGGTCGCGGGTGATCTGGATCGGGCGCTGGGCGGGCGACAGGAGCGACACTTTCAGCGGCACGCCGCCTGCGGACGGGTGGCGGGTGACGCCGAACATCTCCTGCAGGCGGACCGAGATTTCGGGGATCTCGCCGTCATAGCTGATCGGGATCTTGCGCCCCAGCGGGGTGATGAAACTGCCCGGCGCCTCGCGGTCCAGCACTTGCGTCTGCTCCCAGCTGAGCGCGGCCTTGAGCGCGGGCAGCAGATCGAAACGTTTCCAGTCCTCCGCCGATTTCACCCCGCCGAGCATTGGCAGCAGCCAGTCCTCCAGCGTGTCCGTCAGGCCGGGCAGCGAGAAATCGGGCAGGTCAAAGCCTTCCGCCCGCACCAGCTCCACCCGTGCGGCCAGCCGCGCCGCAGCACCCGTCAGCCGCAGGCCGAGGTCGCGCACCCCGTCCAGCATCGCCCGCGCCACGGCGTCCGGCGGCACATCCTTCCAGATGCGGTCGTCCAGCACCACGGCACCGAACCGTTCCTGCTGGCGCGCCACCACCCGGCGGTCGCGCTTGGACCATGCGCAGACATCCGTCCAGACGATCTGATCGGCAAACAGTTCGCGGATTTCCGCCAGCGAAATCTGCGCCGCCATCCGGATCTTCGCCTCGCGCGGATTGCCATCGGTATCGAGCGCCACGATGAACGGTGCGCCTGCCAGCGTGTCGCCGCCGTCGAGGATGGCGCCCTTGCCGCCCGACAGCACAAAGCGCGGGGTGCCGCCCTTGCGGCGCTGGCCCGCACGGTCGGGATAGGCCAGTGCCGCCATCATCGCCGCGGACAGGCCCGTATCCCGGCGGCCTGCCTGTTTCTCCAGCCGCCGCGCCTCGCTCTTGATGCGCTCCGCCACCGGGCGGTTCAGCTGATAGGGGTGGCTGCGCGCAAACCCCTTGGGGTCCCTCAACGCCTTCAGCCGCAGCGACAGATCCGCAGGCGCGCCGCGCAGCGGATCACGCTCGCCCAAAAGCGCTGCCAAAGGCGCCGCCGCAGGACCCGCCTGCAGCAGCATATGGCCAAGCCGCGGATGCAGGGGCAGGGCGGCCAGCGCCTTGCCATGCCCGGTGATCCGCCCCTGCGCGTCCAGCGCCCCCAGCATGTGCAAAAGCGCCTGCGCCTCGGCCAGCGCGCCCGCGGGCGGCGGGGTCAGGAAGGACAGATCCTCGGGCGCCGCGCCCCACAGCGCCAGTTCCAGCGCCAGCGCAGTGAGGTCGGCGCTTTCGATCTCGGCGGGCGGGAAGGCCATCAGCGCGCCTTCCTCGCCCTTGGCCCACAGCCGGTAGCAGATGCCCTCTGCCACCCGCCCCGCGCGGCCCTGGCGCTGGGTCGCCTCGGCGCGGGTCACCTTCTCCGTCACCAGCCGCGACATGCCCGAGCCGGGATCGAACCGCGCACGCCGCGCCTGGCCCATATCCACCACCACCCGGATGTCCTGAATGGTCAGCGAGGTCTCGGCGATCGAGGTCGCCAGCACCACCTTGCGGCCCTGCGGCTCGGGCTGGATCGCCGCGCGCTGCTCGGCAAAGGGCAGGGCGCCGAACAGCGGCCGGATATGGCAATGGCCGGGCAGGCGCTTCTCCAGCGCGCCGGCGGCGCGGCGGATTTCGCCCTCGCCGGGCAGGAACACCAGAATGCCGCCGCCGGTGGCCTTTGTGTCTCTCTCCGCCTGCACAACCAGATCCACCAAGGCGTCCACGCGGCGGGCCTGGGCGGGCAGGGGGCGCTCCAGCCAGCGGGTCTCCACCGGATAGCTGCGCCCCTCAGACGTCACCATCGGCGCGTCCATCAGCGCCGCCACCGGTTCGGCGTCCAATGTTGCCGACATCGCCAGCAGCATCAGGTCCTCGCGCAGCGCGCCCGCAACTTCCAGGCACAGCGCCAGCCCCAGATCGGCGTTCAGGGAGCGTTCGTGAAATTCATCAAAGATCACCGCGCCGACGCCGGGCAGGTCCGGGTCCGATTGCAGCATCCGGGTCAGGATGCCCTCGGTCACAACCTCGATGCGGGTCGGTTTCGAAACCTTTGCATCGCCCCGCACCCTGTAGCCGACGGTCTGCCCCGGCTTCTCCCCCAGCGTCTCCGCCATCCGCTCGGCGGCGGCGCGGGCGGCCAGACGGCGGGGTTCCAGCATCACGATGCGGCCTGCGGTCAGGCCTGCCTCCAGCATCGCCAGCGGCACCCGCGTCGTCTTGCCCGCACCGGGCGGCGCCTGCAGCACGGCACGGCCGCGGGCGCGCAGGGCGTCCAGGAGGTCGGGGAGGGCGTCTTCGATCGGCAATCTGGTCATGCCCGCCTTATCGCCAAAGGGGCGGGTCAGGTCCAGCGGTGTGTCCTGAACAAGAGGCTGTTGATTTAACACATAGGGCTGCAGAGGCCCGCGGGGTGGCGCGAATGCGCCGCCCCATGGGGGCGGGCCGGCGCAGCCCGGCTTTCAGCCGGGCGGTACAGACATCGCAACCAATGCGCCCCATTGCGCTTCCTCCCGCTACGCAAACCGCACCAGCCGCGGCGGATTTGCCGCCTTCCCTGCGGCGGCGTGTGTTGTAGGTTGCGCGCCAGACGGCAGGGGCTGGACTTTGCGGCGCCGCTTGCGCCAAGGTCCGCCCATCACGACAGGAAGGCACGCATGGATACCGAACAGCTGACGCAGAAAATCCTCGATGGCGACCGCCGGGCGCTGGCCCGCGCCATCACCCTGGTGGAAAGCGGCCGCAAGGATCACCGCGCCATGGCGGGCGAACTGCTGTCGGAGCTGGCAAAACACAAGCGCCAGTCGCTGCGCATCGGCCTGTCCGGCACGCCCGGCGTCGGCAAGTCCACCTTCATCGAAAGCTTCGGCATGATGCTGACCGGGCTTGGCCTGCGGGTGGCGGTGCTGGCGGTCGATCCCAGTTCGGCGCGCTCCGGCGGGTCCATTCTGGGTGACAAGACCCGGATGGAACGGCTCAGCCGGGACAAGAACGCCTTCATCCGCCCGTCCCCCAGCCAGAGCCACCTGGGCGGCGTCGCCCGCCGCTCGCGCGAGGCGGTGGCGCTGTGCGAAGCTGCTGGGTTCGACGTGGTGCTGATCGAAACGGTTGGCGTCGGCCAGTCGGAAACCGTGGTGGCGGAGATGTCGGATCTGTTCCTCCTGTTGCTGGCGCCCGCGGGCGGCGATGAGCTGCAGGGGGTGAAGCGCGGCATCATGGAAATGGCCGACCTCATCCTGGTGAACAAGGCCGACGGCCCCCTGAAACCCGTCGCCACCCGCACCTGCGCCGATTACTCCGGCGCCCTGCGCCTCTTGCGCAAGCGCCCGCAGGACCCGGAGGGCTTCCCCAAGGCGCTGATGGTGTCCGCGGTGGAAGAACACGGGCTGGACAAGGCCTGGGAGGAGATGCAGGCGCTGACCGCCTGGCGCAGGGAGAACGGCCACTGGGAGCGCCGCCGCGCCGATCAGGCCTGCTACTGGTTCGATCAGGAGGTGCGCCAGGCGCTTTTGGCGCGGCTGGAAACACCGGACGCCAAGGCGCAGATGGCAGAGCTGGCAGGCACAGTTGCAAGCGGCGGCAAAAGCCCGGGCGAGGCGGCGCAGATAATGCTGCAGGCGCTGGGCGCTGCCTGACGCCGCCTGACGGGGCAAAAAGGGCGGCTGCAGGGGCTTGCGGCCGGCCGGAAACGGGTGCAGTAAGCCCGGCAAGAAAGCTGAGTTGAATCACTTGACGCTGTTGCCGGTTGAGCGTAAGAGCAGCGGACCAGTTTTCGGGCGCAGCCAATGGCCGCGCCCCTTGTGATTTGGCGCCGGACTGCCAGCGCCTCCAAAAAACGAAGGATGAAGATATGTCGCGCCGTTGCGAACTGACCGGAAAAGGCCCGATGACTGGCAACAATGTCAGCCACGCCAACAACAAAACCAAGCGCCGCTTTCTGCCCAACCTGAACGACGTGACCCTGCAGTCCGAAGTTCTGGGCCGCGGCGTCAAGCTGCGCATCTCCGCAGCTGCCCTGCGCTCGGTCGACCACCGCGGCGGCCTGGACGCGTTCCTGGCCAAAGCCAAGGACGAAGAGCTGTCGGCAAACGCGCTGAAAGTGAAGAAAGAGATCGCCAAGGCACAAGCCGCACAGGCTTAATTTCCTGGCCTGATCCCTTCACCGGATCGGATTACACACACCGCGCAGGGGCATCCTTGCGCGGTGTTTGCGTTTGCGCAATCTGCCGCAGGGTTGCGCCTTGCGGGGGCCGCGCCGCGGGGGCATATCTTGCGGTGATGATCCGTGCCTTGCGCATATCCCTTGGCCTGTTCCTGGCCCTGATGGTCGCCCTGACCGCCCACAGCGCCGCCGCCCGGCAGGGGGAGCGCGATGCCGCGGGCCAGATGGTGATCTGCACCGGCACCGGCCCGGTCATCATCTATGTGGACAGCGAGGGTCAGCCGGTAAAGCCGCCGCACCATTGCCCCGATTGTGTCGTGCATGTCCTGGACGCGGTGATGCAGCCTGCGGGGCTGGTGCTGCCGGTTGCGGTTTCCAGCAAAGTGGCTGCCGTGCGGGCAGCTGCGCTGCCCGCGGTGCAGCAGATCCTGCGCGCCACCGCCCGCGCGCCGCCTGCTGCCGCCTGAACGGCCAGGACCACTCCCAATTTGAAAACTGAATACCTACCAAGAGGAGACAGGATATGTCCCTGAAGTCTGTTGTCTTTGCAGCCGCGGCGGCTGCTGCCTTTGCCACTTCTGCCTTTGCGGGCGATGCCATGATCATGGTGCACGGCCAGTACGCGCGGGTGTCCTCGCCGGCTGCCAAGGCCGGTGCCGCCTTCATGGAAATCATGAACAAGGGCGAGGCCGATGATCAGCTGATCGGCGTGCGCTCCGACGTGGCGGCCAAGGTGCAGCTGCACACCCACAAGGAAGGCGGCGACGGCGTCATGAAGATGATGCATGTGGAGGAAGGCTTTGCCGTGCCGGCAGGCGCTACCCATATGCTGCAGCGCGGCGGCGACCACATCATGTTCATGGGCCTGAAGCAGCCGCTGAACCACGGCGATGTGGTGAAGGTCACGCTGGTGTTCGAGAAAGCCGGCGAGGTCGAAATTGACGTGCCGGTGGATCTGGAGCGCCAGGACGGGGCCCACGGAAACATGGATCACTCCACCCACACCAATTAAGGCCCGCAGGGCAGGGCGGGCGCGGCGTCAGGCTGCGCCGCAGCCCTCCTTCGCGCCCAAAGCCCGCCCTTGCGGCGGGCTTTTTTGGTGTTTGGGGCTAGCGGAGCAGCTCCGCCACCCAGGCGGGCACGGTTTCGCTGGCCGGGCCGAAGCGGCGCTCAGCAAAGCGGGAGGCGGCGGCGGAGGGTTCCAGGTTCAGCTCCACCGTATGCGCGCCCGCCAGATGCGCCTCATCGACAAAGGCCGCGGCGGGGTAGACCTCGCCCGAGGTGCCGATGGCGGCAAACAAATCCGCCTCCGCCAGATGGGCATAGATCTCCTCCATGAAATACGGCATCTCGCCGAACCAGACCACATCGGGCCGCCCCGCAGGTGCCGCGCAGGCGGGGCAGGGCTGGCCGGTCTGCATCTCCAGCGGCGCAGGCCAGCGGTGCCCGCAAACCGCGCAGAGCGCGCCTGCCAGCGTGCCGTGCATATGCAGCACCTGCGCGGCCCCGCCCGCCTCATGCAGGGCGTCGACATTCTGGGTGACAATCACCACCTCGCCCGGATGGTCCGCCTGAAGCTGCGCCAGCGCCTGATGCGCCGGGTTGGGCTGCGCCTTTGCCGCCTGCGCCCGGCGGGCGTTATAGAAGCCATGCACCAGATCCGGGTTGCGCGCGAAGCCTTCCGGCGTCGCCACATCCTCGATCCGGTGCTGCGCCCAGAGGCCGCCCTCATCGCGGAAGGTTCCCAGCCCGCTTTCGGCGGAAATCCCGGCGCCGGTCAGGATCACTATCTTCGCGCTCTTTTCCATTGCCCTGAAACCCCCTATCACTGCTCCCGTCCAAAGGAGCCGTTTGCCAATGCCTACCCGTATTCTGTTTGTCTGCCTAGGAAACATCTGCCGCTCCCCGGCGGCGGAGGGGGTGTTCCGCGCACTCTGCCCGGAAGCCGAGACCGACAGCGCCGGCACGGCGTCCTACCACGTGGGAGAGCCGCCCTACGGCCCGATGCAGGCGGCGGCGCGGGCGCGGGGGCTGGATCTCTCGGACCTGCGCGCGCGGCAGTTCCGGGGCGCTGATTTCGGCAGCTTCGATCTGATTGTCGCCATGGATGCCAGCAATCTGGACAACATCGAGGCGCTGCGCCCGGCAGGCAGCGAAACCCCGGTGCGCCTGTTCACCGATTACGCGCCCGAAAGCGGCGCGGACCATGTGCCGGATCCCTATTACACACGTGATTTCGACGGCTGCCTGGACCTGATCGAACAGGCCGCAAAGGGGCTCAAGGCGGCGCTCTGATTACTCTGCAATCACCCGGAAGCCGCCTGCCAGGAACGGCAGCTGCTGCACCGCCGGGTCGATCATCTTGCTTTGCACCAGGCGGCGCACGGTTTCGGCCACATCGCGCGGCACCCGGTCGGCCCAGTCGGCGGCAGTGAACAGAGAGATCGTGCGGGACATCTCGCCAAAGGGCAGCGGGAAGGCGTCGATCTGGTCGTGGAAGCGCCCCGCGCGCATGAAGCCCAGCGGCGTGGTGATCGCCCAGCCGATCCGCCGCGCCACCATCGCCATCAGCGCCAGATGCGAGCCGACCTCGAACCGGTCCTCGACCTCCAGCTTCTGGCGGCTCAGCAGCGCCTCGATCTGCTGCGAGATCAGCTGCTCGCGGGCATAGCGCAGGAACGGCAGCCCCTGCAGCTGCTCCGCCGCCTGCGCCGCGTCCGAGACCGCACCGCGCGGCGCCACCAGGATGAAGGGATCGCGCACCAGCGGGTATTCCACCAGCCCCTCGTGCAAGCCCCCGGCGGTGGCGGCGACGGCGATATGCAGCTCGCGCGCCTCCAGCGCGCGGATGATGTCGTGGCTGGAGGCGGTGATCATCTTGAACCGGCACTGGGTCAGGCTGTCGGCCAGGATGGTGGCCAGCCGCGGCGTCAGGTCATTGTCGAAATCGTCGATCAGCCCGATCGACAGCGCCTGCAGGTGGGACAGGTCCATCACCGTCAGCTCGCTCTGCGCCAGCCGCAGCTCGCCCAGCACCGCCTCGGTCCGCGACAGGAAGCTGCGCCCCGCCGCCGTCAGCACCATCGGGCGGCGTCCATGGTCGATCAGCTCGCTGTCCAGCGCCTTTTCCAGGTTGCGCATCTGCTGGCTGACGGCGGGCTGGCTCAGGCCGGTCAGCTCAGCCGCCTGCGCCACCGAGCCGGTCTTGGCCAAAGCCTCGAACACTTCCAGCCCGCGCAGGGTAACACCTTTGATCAACATATGAACTGCTCCAATACCTTGCGCCGTTCTTTCCGGTTTGGGGCAGTGCGGTCAAGAGGGGCGGGGCCGAGGCTCCGGCCCGCTGCGAAAATGCCGCAGCGCGAATGTATCAAAACGGCAAAAAGGCGCCCCCGGGGGACGCCTTGGCACTGCCTGGGCAGGCGGCGCGGCTCAGCTGCAGCTGCGCGCCGCGTGGTCGCCAAAGGCCTTGTAGCGCTGCCACAGCCGCTCGTCATTGCGGTTGCTGGACTGGCGCACGACCTGGGCCTTGTGCGGGTCCGCAAACCACTTGGAGACGGTCTTGCGCTCCGAGCGTGTCAGGCTGCGGTTGGCGACATTCTGGATGCAGCTGCACAAGGACGGCGTCGCGGCGGTGCGGTCCGACTGGCGGCAGGCGCGCTCAATGGCGCCGGCCGAGACGCCTGCGGGCGCCAGTGCTGCAAGAAATCCTGCGCAAAGCGCGGCTGTCAGGAAAGGTTTCATCTGCTCATGCCCCGGTTCTTGGCAAGCGGGTCTGATGCCCGCGGGAATGGCCCGCAGTATGGCGCAAGCCGGGGCGCGTTTCAATCGTGGTAAACGGGGGGGCAAAGGCGCCGGAGCGCTGCGGCTTGCGGCGCTCCGGCGGCCTGGTGCTCAGGTCTGGTTCGGCCCGCGCATGGCGCGCACGGCCTGGCGCACGGCTTTCCAGTCTGCGGCCTCGGCGTCCTTGCCGGCTTCTTCGCATTCGCGCATTTTCTGCGCGGCTTCGGCCTCGGCCTTGTCGCCATGCGCGCTGTAGAGCGCGCGAGCATACTCAGCGGCTTTGATTGCATCCATGCGGGTCGTCCTCCTTTGCTGTGGTCATCACCCGTCAGCGGGGCGCGCGTCTCGCGGTAGGCATGGAGTATAGCGCATTTTGGCCGGGCGTGCAGGGAACCGGGAGAATTTGAGGGGTTCGGGAGGTGCGGGAAGGGCAGGGACCAAAGGCCGTGCAGCAAGTCGGAGGGCAGTGCCCGCCCGTTTTGCCGGAGGCAAACCTTTGGTTTGACGGGGCGGATCTGGCGCTGCCCGGCGGTGCCGCCGGGCGGGAGGTTTATGAGCACTGTCCGATGGTGGTCGTCGAGGGCTGTGGCTGACCTTGGGGAGGCGCATCGCGCTTTCCCGTGGGGAAGGTCAGGCGCGGCCCGGCCTCTCGGCCGGGCGGGAGGCTAGATTTCTAGCGTGCTCTCTGCCGACACCGGTGTGCGTGCGGGAACGGCTTTGGAAGGTGAAGATACGTCACCAAAAATCATGTCGCGATAGTGGGAGATGTTTTCAAGCCGGCGCTGTGTGCCTTCGGCGTCTCCGCTCACGAACCATAGGCCAGTGCAAAGAGCCGCGTACAGTTTCCAGTCGCCTAGGCTTGTGCCCAGTTGCTTCTTGAAGGCATCGGAGAAAACCGAGGGTTTTGAGATGCTCGCTTTCTGAAGTTCATTTTCGAGCTGAGCGACTTTCGCATTGAGGCGGCCAATCTCTGCGCGCAGCTGATCTTCCGTTTCACTCGCAATGGTCCTGTCGCTGGGCGCATCCTGAATGGTTGAATTCACCGCCAGCAGCAAGGCAGGTAAAGCCGCCAGAGGCTCCAACGCTTCAGGGAGCGCATTGGCGCCGGTTTCCGCGTGAAAGCGTTCAATGCTTTGGGTGACCTGCGCGGCGAGGCCTTGCAGGGTTGCAGAGGCAATAACCCGGTTTTTGAACAAGTGGCTGACGGACTTGGGTTCGTGCTTAGGGAAACTTTCTTTGCTTGTCGGCGGCGCGTCGAATTCAGCCCTGATGCGCTCGATTTCGGCTGCGACGGCTTCGGGGCTAGCGTTCCAGACGGGATCTTCGATTAGGGCAACCTGCCGCTGGAGTTCCCAGTCGAGCGGTTCTCCCTCAAGAAAGCCTTGGTACCAAGTGCGCCAAAAGGACCAACAACTATGGGATAGTTTCTTTGTCCATGAAGCCAAGTCGAATGACCCGCCTAATCTTTGGTAGAACAGTAGTGAAGGGTCATCAGGCAGATGAGCCAATTCCATTTGGAGGCGGTGAAGCTCTCGCATACAGGTCTGAAAGGAAAAGTTAGACAGATGTCTTTCAATAATATCAGTTGGTTCCGGTGTAGCTGATTGTGTAGCCAGTTGCCGCGCACTGTGGTCTATTAAAATTGATGCCTCACCTGAATTGGATAGCCAGACTGAAACATCTGGGGAGTGTTCGTTTAAAAATGCATTCGCCATTGTGATGGATGGAAAAATCGGCAGTGCGTCTGGATCTTGTATGTAACAACATTGGCCCAACAGGCTGCGAAGGTGTGACAAGAAGAAGAGATTTGCACGAGGGCCTTCTTCTGGACTTGGCAGTCCTGCAGCCAGTAGTGGGATGGTAGTGAGAGCGGTTCGAACTAGCAGGACATTGTGGAAGGGTTTTGCCGTTGGTTCAGCAAGTCTGGACGCAAAAGCTTGAAACTCTGCCTCCAACTCATTGCGATCTTGCTCATCCATGTCCATTCAATCCACCTTGACCAAACCCCGAATCCAAATCATATGCCTGAGCATGACTGACCTCGCTCACATCCGCAATTTCTCCATCGTCGCCCATATCGACCATGGCAAATCCACCCTCGCTGACCGGCTCATCCAGGAGACCGGGACGGTGAAGGACCGCGACATGAAGGAACAGCTGCTCGACGCCATGGACATCGAGCGCGAGCGGGGGATCACCATCAAGGCCAACACCGTGCGCATCGACTACACCGCGCAGAACGGCGAGACCTATGTCCTGAACCTGATCGACACCCCCGGCCACGTCGACTTCGCCTATGAGGTCTCCCGCTCCATGCGCGCGGTTGAGGGCTCGCTCTTGGTCGTCGACTCGACGCAAGGGGTGGAGGCGCAGACGCTCGCCAACGTCTATCAGGCGATTGAAGCCGATCACGAGATCGTTCCCGTCCTGAACAAGATCGACCTGCCGGCCTCCGACTGCGACCGGGTGGCGGAACAGATCGAGGATGTGATCGGCATCGACGCTTCCGGCGCCATCCAGGTCTCGGCCAAGACCGGCCAGGGCATCCGCGAAACACTGGAGGCGATCGTCCAGCACCTGCCCGCGCCCAAGGGCACCCGCGACGCGCCGCTCAAGGCGATGCTGGTCGACAGCTGGTACGACAGCTACCTCGGCGTGATCGTTCTGGTCCGCATCATGGACGGCGTCCTGAAAAAAGGCATGCGGGTCAAGTTCATGTCGAACAACACCCTGCACCACGTCGACCGCATCGGCGTCTTCCGCCCCGCCATGCAGACGGTGGACGAGCTGGGGCCGGGCGAGATCGGCTTCCTCACCGCCTCGATCAAGCAGGTGCGCGACACCCGCGTCGGCGACACCATCACCAACGACCGCAACGGCACCGAAAAAGCCCTGCCGGGCTTCAAACCCGCCCAGCCGGTGGTGTTCTGCGGCCTGTTCCCGGTCGACTCCGCCGAATTCGAGGACCTGCGCGACGCCATCGACAAGCTGGCGCTGAACGACGCGTCCTTCTCCTTCGAGATGGAAACCTCCGCCGCCCTCGGCTTCGGCTTCCGCTGCGGCTTCCTGGGCCTGCTGCACCTCGAAGTCATCCGCGACCGGATCGAGCGCGAATATGATATCGAGCTGATCACAACCGCGCCCAGCGTGATCTACCACGTCTACATGAAGGGCAAGGACAACGAGCCCGGCGAGATGATCGAGCTGCACAACCCCGCCGACATGCCCGACCCCTCCAAGGTCGACCACATCCAGGAGCCGCGCATCAAGGCGACCATCCTGGTGCCGGACGAATACCTGGGCGACGTGCTGAAGCTCTGCCAGGACCGCCGCGGCATCCAGATGGATCTCTCCTACGCCGGCTCCCGCGCCATGGTGGTCTATGACCTGCCGCTGAACGAGGTGGTCTTCGACTTCTACGACCGCCTGAAATCGGTGACCAAGGGCTATGCCTCCTTCGACTACCAGATGATCGGCTACCGCCAGGACAACCTGGTCAAGATGTCGGTGCTGGTGAACGACGAGCCGGTGGATGCGCTCTCTACCATGGTCCACCGCGACCGGGCCGAGATGCGCGGCCGGGCGATGTGCGAGAAGCTCAAGGAACTGATCCCGCGCCACATGTTCAAGATCCCGATCCAGGCCGCCATCGGCGGCAAGGTGATCGCCCGCGAGACCCTCTCGGCGCTCCGCAAGGACGTGACCGCCAAATGCTACGGCGGCGACGCCACCCGGAAGCGGAAGCTTCTGGACAAGCAGAAAGCGGGCAAGAAGAAGATGCGCCAGTTCGGCAAGGTGGATATTCCGCAGGAAGCGTTCATTTCCGCCCTCAAAATGGACAGCTAAGGCTGACCATTTTCGAGGGCGCGCGGGCGAAAGCGGTTGGCGCAGCCAATTGCGTGCCCGCACCCCGGCGTTCTGCGGCGGAAACGAGACCTATTCAAACGGTTGCAACACGGGGCTTCGGCCCCGTTTTTCGTTGCTGGCCGATCCAATGTCCCGCCCGGCGGCACGCTAAGCGGAAGCGGAACCTTAAGTTCTTGGACAAGCCAAAGGCGGGCAAGAAGATGCGACAGTTCGGCAAGATGGACATATCACAAGAGGCAATCATCTCTGCGTTGAGGGTGGATGAATGGGCTGATCTAGGGTTGCGTGAGGAGTAGGTTGGGCGTACTTAATCCTGGCATTTCTATCGGAGTCAGGAAAATGTCTAAGTCGAAAGGCAAAACAGCCCTCGCCCCCCAGCACTCGTCTGTTCTGTTGCCCGAAATAGAGGCAAATTCAGAAGAGTTAATTTCTGATGTAACAAGCGCACTTGGCGTAGATAGAGAGCTATTGCCAAGCGATGAGCAAATTTCTCATGTTTGGAGCAATATTCCGCGTCAATTGCGTAAGATCCCCCCTGAATTAAGGGACTTGGGCATGGTTCGGCTGTGTTTGGCAGCAAGTGTGGGTCTATTTGATAGTTCTATAAACTACATTTGGAATGCTACTATTCTCGAATTGCGGAGAAAAATTTCCACGTTTGGTCTCAATACTGTCAGTCAGATGACTGGCGACAACTATACGGAGGAAAGCCTTAAGGAGTCGAAAGATTTTGATCTCCTAAAGTTGTGCCTGCAGCTTAACTTGCTTTCTGAAGAGGCCCACTTCAAGCTTGATCAGTGCCGAGCTATGCGCAACCACTTTTCTGCTGCGCACCCATCTATGGGAGATGTGGATGAGGATGAAGTAATAAGCTTCATGAGCCGATGTGCCAAATATGCTCTTTCAGGAACGGAAACGCCGACTGGAGTAGATATTTCTGAGTTGGTTAAGGCGCTTAAGGGGGCAACGCTCACTGAATCTCAGAAAGAGTTTTGGGAGCAAAAAATCTCAGGTACTAATTCTGCTCAAAAGAGTTTTATTGCTAACTCGCTGCACGGGATTTATTGTGATCCGGGGTCGGCCCAGAGCACTCGGCAAAATTGCATCGATGTGGCGTCTGAAGTTTTTGAGACGCCATCAGAGCTTTCTGGGGCGATAGACGCGCACATAAAATACAAAGGGCGTGGTGAGGAAGCAAAAGTCGCTGCATCTAGAGAGTTTTTCCGTCAAATAGGAAGAGTCGATTGCCTGTCTGAGAGTGAAATTCATGATCTCTTTAGTCGTGAGTGCGACAGGCTGATGAATGTTCATAATCAGTTTGACAATTTTTATAACGAAGTTCCTTTTGCTGAAAGGTTGCTCGAAACCTTCAGTCAAACTACGCCGCCTGAGACGGTTCGAGATAAGCTCGTGGATACCCTAATTACTTGTTCTGTGGGTAATGAATATGGAACCTCGCGTGGAGCAGATGTTTACTACAAGCAAGCTATTGAAAAATTTTCGGCTGCTATGATTGCTAGAATGCTGGATATTCCAAATGAACGCAACCTTGTCGCATCTCGAATCAAAACAGAAAACAGGTGCAGGAATAAATATGTGTCTATTCTCAAAAGCGTTGATCGTGAGAGCGTACCGGTGAGGTATAAAAAGCAATTCGATAAATGGGTTTCTTAAGGAGGCTAGATAAATCTCCGACTGCCATTACGTTGTAGCTTTGTCTATGTTCCGCCCGGTCGCCAGACCGGGCAGCGCCCGTCCCGCCCCCCACGGGGCGGGCGCTTCGCTTCCCACCCCGCCGGGCCGAGCGCTGACCTCCGCGCTCGGATCTGACATCTCCGCTACCATCCGGGCGGAGAGTCCCCCATGCGCCACTCTCCGCCCATCCGCCGCCCCCCCGCAACTCTCCGACTGAAAACCCACCCGTTCCATGCTATCCTCCACCCCGTTCATCTGGGGAGGATAACACCATGAAACACCTGACTTTGGCCGCCGCGATCGCTCTCTTGGCGTCTCCGGTGCTGGCCGGGCAATGTCCCGCCGACATTGCCGCCATCGACGCGGCACTGGCGGCTGGCACCGAACTGTCGGAAGAAGATCTGGCAACCGTCCAGGAACTGCGCGACGAGGGCCAGGCCCTGCATGACAGCGGCGATCATGACGCCTCGGTTCAGACCCTGGCCGAAGCCAAGACGCTGCTGGGCATCGAATAACCCGCAACAGAAAACGCCCGGCGGCAAAACCGGGCGTTTCCAAGCTGCAAGTCCGGTCGGTTTACAGTGCGTCCTGCACGTCCTGCGCGGCGCCGCTGATCGCCTGGCCGGCCTTGGAAATGTCGCGCCCCGCGCCCTTGGTGGTCTCGCAGGCCGCCAGGCCCAGCAGCATCAGCGCACATGTGAAAATCCGGATCATCGTCGAAGGCTCCTCATCTCTGCTCAAACCCTTTGGCAAATACCTAGCAAGCCGCCCCGGCGCAGGCCAGCGGATTTGCAGGCCGGCGGATTTGCGGGGCAGGCAAGGGGCTTGAGCCAAGTCAAGGCCGGGGCTCCGGGGCCGGGCTACTCTGCGCAGGACATTACAGGAGGCAGACATTATGGATCTTTCCACCCGCAAACAGGCGCTGGAGGCGCGCCGCACTGAGCTGACCGGGCATCTGAGCGAGGTTGAGCACACGCTGGACGCGCCGATGCCCAAGGACTGGGAGGACCGCGCCTCCGAGCGGCAGGGCGATGAGGTGCTGGAAAGCCTCGGCAAGGCGGAACTGGACGAATTGCGCCGGATCGATGCGGCGCTGGCCCGGATCAAGGCGGGCACCTACGGCATCTGCGCCTCCTGCGGCGAGATGATTTCGGACGCGCGCCTGGACCTGCTGCCCGCCGCGCCGCTGTGCAAGACCTGCGCCGCGGAGGGGGCGGGCTGAGCCTGCGCCCCGGCCCCAGCGGCGGCCGCTGGGGTTTACCAAAAATTTGCAACTTATAAGGTAGTGCAATCCTTCGAAATCGCGGGCATATTGATCTGGATCAAGGCTGTGGCTTTGACCTTGCGGCACGTTGCGCGAAAAATTGAGCTGGAGGGTATGGACTATGAACTTTTCCACCAGAAAACAAACGCTTGAGGTGCGCCGGATGGAGCTGGCGGGGATTCTGTCGCAGGCCGGACTCGCGGCGGAGGCGGCCGCGGCCTATGCCGCGTCCCGTCTGCAGCGGGCACCGGCCGCCGGGGTGCCGGCCAAGGCCAGCCTGGACGAGCTGCGCCGCATCGACGCGGCGCTGGCCCGCCTGCGCGAGGGGTCATACGGCTTCTGCCAGATCTGCGGCGACGATATCGCCGACGACTGGCTGGACCAGCGCCCGGCCTCGCCGTTCTGCAAAAGCTGCGCTGCCTAGCCGGGGCAGGGCGCAGCCGCACGGGCCGCGCGCCCGCATCCGCCGGAAACCATAAGCTTCTCACAGCCAGCGGGCGCCCGTCCCGCTGGCTGCTGCCGTTTGCGGCGGGGGCGGCGGCGGCGCGCCGCGGCAGCGCTGCACCAGTCGCGGCTTTCGCGCCAAAGGCCCCGTTGCCGTGCCTGCCGGGATGTGCCACAACCTGATGCAACAGACTGAACACATGAGTTTAGCAAATGCCTGATTTCGCCGAACGCCGCCGTATGATGGTGGACACCCAGATCCGCCCGTCGGATGTCACCAAATACCCGATTATCGAAGCCATGCTGGCGGTCCCGCGCGAGCAGTTCGTGCCCGCCGCGCAGCGCGAGGCGGCCTATGCCGACCAGAACGTGAGCCTCGGCGGCAGCCGCGTGCTGCTGGAGCCGCGCACCCTGGCCAAGATGCTGGATGCGCTGGACATCCAGAAGGACGAGCTGGTGCTCGATGTGGCCTGCGGGCTGGGCTATTCCACCGCGGTTGCGGCGCGGGTGGCGCAGATGGTGATCGGCGTCGAGGAAGACGAGGATTTGGCGGAGGACGCCCAGACGCTGCTGTCCGAGACCGGTGCCGACAATGCGATCGTGCACACCGGCCCGCTGGCAGAGGGCGCGGCCGAACACGGGCCGTATGACGTGATCCTGGTGCAGGGCGGGGCAGAGGAGCTGCCGGCGCCGCTGCTGGCGCAGCTCAAGGACGGCGGCCGGATTGCGGCGCTGATGATGACCGGCGCGCTGGGCGAGGTGAAGATCGGCTACAAGAGCGGCGGCGGGATTTCCTGGCGGTTCGACTTCAACGCCGCCGCGCCGGTGCTGCCGGGCTTTGCTGCTGCGCGTGAATTTGCGCTCTGACCGCACCGGTCGGGCACGGCGGCTGACGGGGCGGGGCCGCCGCCACAGGGGAGAGGCCGGACGCCGGTGACGCTGGCGCCTGGACACGGACAACTCACCGCGGCTGGCGGCGCGGCAGAACAAAAGGCAGGCAATGCGAATGAAATTCCCGGCGAGTGTGTTTAAGGCTTTTGTGTTTGCCGGCGGCGTGGCCGCCACGGCGCTGATGCCGCTTCAGGCGGCTGCGGACAACCTGTCCGACGCCATGATCGGCGCCTATAAGACCAGCGGTCTGCTGGAGCAGAACCGGGCGCTGCTGCGCGCCGCGGACGAAGACGTCGCAATTGCCCTGTCCCGGCTGCGCCCGCTGGTCCAGTGGACGGTGAACGCGGCCAACTCCTATAACGAGGTCAACTTCAATCAGACCCGCAACACCCTCTCCACCCAGCTGGAGCTGACCCAGCTGCTGTATGATGGCGGCGCCACCCGCCTGGACCGGCTGGCGGCTCAGGAAATCGTGCTGGCCACCCGGCAGGCCCTGCTGAGCGTGGAGCAAACGGTGCTGTTCCAGGCGGTGCAGGCCTATGTCGGCGTCCTCCAGTCGCAGGAAAACGTGTCCCTGCGCCGCAACAACCTGCGGCTGCTGCAGGAGGAGCTGAAGGCCGCCCAGGACCGCTTTGAAGTGGGCGAAGTCACCCGCACGGATGTGGCGCTGGCCGAAAGCCGCGTCGCGGCGGCGCGGGCGAACCTGACGGATGCCGAGGGCACTTTGCTGACCGCCAGGGCGACCTACCAGCAGATTGTGGGCCGGGCGCCGGGTGCCATTGCCGGCCAGCCGGCCTTGCCCCGCCAGCAGGTGTCGCTTGACGGCGCGCATAACGTCGCGCTCAGGAACCAGCCGGATCTGCTGTCGCAGCAGCACGTGGTCAAGGCGCGGGAGCATCAGGTCGCGTCTGCAACTGCGGGCCTTGGGCCGACCGTGAGCCTGCGCGCAAACGCCGGGGTGAGCGAGGACGTGCAGGACGGGCTGGGGGCCGCGAATTCTTCCAGCATCGGCATCACCATGTCGCAGGATCTTTACGCCGGCGGCCGCAATGCCGCCGTCCGCCGCCGGGCCATTGCCAACGCCGACGCAGAGCGCGGCGTGCTGATCAACACCCAGCGCGCCGTCCGGCAGGCGGTGAGCGAGGCCTACTTCAACGTCGAAACCGCGCGCGCCAGCCTGGTCTCCTCCGGGGAGCGGGTGCGCGCCTCCAAGGTCGCCTTTGACGGCATCCGCGAGGAAGCCACCCTGGGCGCCCGCACCACGCTCGACGTGCTGCAGGCAGAGCAGGAATACCTCGACGCCCAGACCGAGCAGGTGAACGCCCGCGCCAACCAGGCGATTGCGGCCTATCAGCTGCTGCAGGCGCAGGGCCTGCTGACCGCCGAGCACTTGGGCCTCGCGGTGGAGATTTACGACCCGACGCTTTATTACAATCTGGTCAAGGACGCGCCCGCCCACCGCAGCAAGCGCGGCAAGGATCTGGACCGGGTGCTCAAGGCCTTGGGACGTAACTGATAATTCATCCTATCTGTTGTGCGGTTGCAGGAAGGCGGCTACACTTTCCGGCAAGAGGCAAGAGTGGTTTATAAAATGTCCGACCCAGTTACCCATGCTGAGATTGAAGATGTATTGTCCTCGATCCGCCGCCTGGTGAGCGAAGACAGCCGCGGCCAGCCCGCGGCGCCGGAACCGGCGGCCCGTCTGGTGCTGACGCCTGCGCTGCGGGTGAAGGATCCGCAAACCCGCAGCCCGGAACCGGCGGATCGCCCGGGCACCCCGGGCGGCACACCGCAGCCGGATGAGGCGCCCGCGCAGGACGCCGCCGCCGCGGCACGCCCGGCGCAGGACGCTGAGCTTGCGGAGGACGCTGGCCGCACGGAAGAGGCGGCAGACGGAACCGCAGCGGACTCCTCTGTTTCCTTCCGCCACCGCGATGCGCGCTCCGACTCCACCTCCGGCCCGGTTTCCGAGGCCGGTCCGGTTGTCCTGCGCCCCGCGCAGAAAAGCGAACCGGAGTCCGTTGCAGAGCCTGCGCAGCCCGGCGGCGCGGCGGCCCAGGCGCCCTGGGCCGACCCCGATGCCACGCTGTTTTCGGCCGCATCCGGCACCGCGCCGCAGGATACCCCGGCTGGGGGTCTGGCGGAGGATCTGGCGGGCGGCACAGCCGGCGCCCGCGCCGCCTCGGTGGTCCGCAAGATCGCCGAACTGGAGGCCCGCAGCTCTGGCGCGCGGGATCAGGCGCAGCAGCAGTGGGAGCCTGACAGCAAGACCGAAGCCCCCTTTGCCGCCACCCTGGTCGATACCATCGAATGGCGCGACGAACCGGCGCCTGTCCGCAGCACCGCTCAGGCGGAATCTGGTGCTGATTTCAGCCCTGCGGAGGAGATCCTGGAGGCCGCCGGCGAACCTGCGGAACCCGCGGATGCCGGCAGCGCGGCGGAGACGGTGGTCGAGGCCGCCTTCACCGGTGCGGCCATGGATGCGCTGGCGGAGTCCGGCGACAGCTATCTCGACGAAGAGGCTCTGCGCGATCTGGTCGCCAGCATCGTGCGCGAAGAGCTTCAGGGCCCCCTGGGCGAGCGCATCACCCGCAATGTGCGCAAGCTGGTCCGGCGCGAAATCCACCGCGCCCTGGCCGCGCATGACCTGCTCTAAGGCCTGACCGCAGCCGGCAAACCGCTGTTTGAAACAGGGTCCAGCAAGGCACGCCGAGGGCGTGCCTTTTCTGTTTGGCCAGCCCGGAGAAACAGGGAGAGGCGGACCGGCCGCCGCAGCCTTGCAACGCAGCCCGTCACCACAGCCTTGAACTGCCGCCTTTCAATAAGGGGCTCCCGCCCGGCGCGCGGCTTTTAGACAAAGCCGCTTGCCCGTTGGGCGTGGCGCCGCGCTGTGCGCGGCGCCACGCCCAAGGCCGCGGACGGTTCTGGCGCCAGCCAGGGCAGGCCTGCGGGGGCGGGAGCGCCGCCGCAACCGGCGGGGTCAGAGCGTGACGGGCTGCGCCAGCTCCAGCAGCTGGTCCAGATCCATGTAGCGCTCCAGATGACCGGCCAGCGCGTCCAGCGTCTCCTCGACGCCGTCCTCATACCCAGCCTGGCTCTCATGCCCCAAGGCCCCCAGCACGCTGGCGCGGAAAGGATCCGAGGAAAACAGCCCGTGCAGGTAGGAGCCTTTGACGCGCCCGTCGGCAGAGGCTGCGCCTTCGGGGCGGCCGCCGATGCTCAGCCAGGCGCGGGCGCAGTCGGCGCCAGTGGTGCGGCCCATGTGGATCTCATAACCGCTTACCGCCAGGTTGCCGTCGCGGGTCACCGCCTCGGTCAGCGTCACCCGCTTTTCGCCTGCCATCACCGTGTGCACGTCCAACAGGCCCAGCCCCTCGACCTTGCCGGGCCGCCCGTCGACGCCCTCGGGGTCGTCAATGGTCTGCCCGAGCATCTGGTAGCCGCCGCACAAGCCCAGCACATGGCCGCCGCGGCGGTAATGCGCCAGGATGTCGATGTCCCAGCCTTGGCGGCGGAGATAGGCGAGATCGCCGATGGTCGACTTGCTGCCGGGCAGGATCACCAGATCCGCATCGCCGGGCAGGGCCCGGCCCGGCGGCACGATCTCCACCGTCACCGCAGGCTCCGCCGCCAGCGGGTCCAGATCGTCAAAATTCGCCATCCGCTCCAGCTGCGGCACCACCACCTTGCAGGCACCGCCCTTGTGCGAGGCGATGTCCATCATGTCCTCGGCCGGCAGTTTCCAGGCATCCCAGAACCACGGCACCACGCCCAAGCTGGGCCAGCCGGTGCGCGCGGCGATATCGTCCCGCCCGCCGTCAAACAGGCTGAGGTCGCCGCGGAACCGGTTCACCAGAAACCCCACGACCCGCTCCAGGTCCTGGCGTTCAAGCACTGCATGGGTGCCGACGATCTGCGCGATCACCCCGCCGCGGTGGATGTCGCCGGCGATCACCACCGGCACCCCAGCCGCGCAGGCAAAGCCCATGTTGGCAATGTCGTTCTTGCGCAGGTTGGTCTCGGCAGGCGAGCCCGCGCCCTCGATCAGCACCAGATCCACATCCGCCGCCAGCCGCCGGTAGCTCTCCAGCGCCGCCTCCAAGAGGCCCGATTTGTCGCGCAGGAACGAGCCCGCGCCTTGGGTGCCGCGGCGCTTGCCCTGCACGATCACCTGGGCGCCGGTATCGGTCTCGGGCTTCAACAGCACCGGGTTCATGTCGGTATGCGGCGGACGCATGGCGGCCCGCGCCTGCAGCGCCTGCGCACGGCCGATCTCGCCGCCCTCGGGCGTGACGGCGGCGTTGTTGGACATGTTCTGCGGCTTGAACGGCGCCACCTTCAGCCCGCGCCGCACATAGGCGCGCGCCAGCCCCGCCACCAGCAAAGACTTGCCGACATTGCTGCCGGTGCCCTGGATCATGATCGAACGCGCGCGTGTCATCCCGCTGCCATCTCCCTGCCTGCGCCCCGCATTTCACGGGCCTGCATAGCAGGTTAGACGCTGCCGTCCATAACGGCTGCGCCGGAACCGTCGGCACGCTGCCCCGGGGCGACCGGTTGACGTTGGGGAAATTCGCGCAGGCAAAAGAAAAACGCGCCCCGAAGGGCGCGCTTTTCAGCAATGCTGGCAGCAGCCTTTAGGCGGCTTCAGCCTGTGCGGCATTGCGGCGCTCGCTTTCCTCGCGCGACAGCGCGACCGAGGTCCGTACCCCGCGGCCGACGAAGTCCATCAGGCCTTCGACCACCCGTTCGTTGGGGTCGATACCGGCGCAGGACAGCACTTCGCGGCCATCGCGCGAGCGCGCCCAGCGGGCGATTTGTTCCGGGCCATTGCCGTATTTCTTGTCGTCGGCGATGGCATCATCCAATGCGGCCAGGACCACGGCAGCAAACAGTTTGCGGGCGCGGTTGCCTTGCTCGTTGTTATAAGCGGTGCCGTCTACGAAATCTCGCATCTCGTATCCCTTGTTGTTCTTGCTATTGCAATTTTCGGCGTAGCGCTGCTTATGGCGGAATTGTGACGATTCGGATAGGGCGCAGATGCATAGCTTTCATGCAAATTGCGCATACCTTTTTCACCGATTCCACACCATATCCTTGTCTTGCCAGCGCCAAGCCCGCCAGATATAGGGGCTGGTAAGAATTCATCAACCATCTGAAAGGCATTTTTCCATGCCCAAGATCAACGGCAATGAAATCCGCCCCGGCAACGTCCTGGAACATAATGGCGGCCTTTGGGCAGCGGTGAAGGTCGATCACGTCAAACCCGGCAAGGGCGGCGCCTTTGCCCAGGTCGAGATGCGCAACCTGCGCAACGGCTCCAAACTGAACGAGCGGTTCCGCTCCGCCGATAAGGTCGAGAAGGTGCGCCTGGAGCAGAAAGACCAGCAGTTCCTCTATGAGAGCGACGGCATGCTGGTGTTCATGGACGCTGAAACCTACGAGCAGATCGAACTGCCGGCAGAGCTTCTGGGCGACCGCCGCCCGTTCCTGCAGGACGGCATGACCATCGTGGTGGAATTCCACGAGTCCGAGGCGCTGAACGCGACCCTGCCGCAGAAAGTCACCTGCAAGATCGTCGAGACCGAGCCGGTCGTCAAAGGCCAGACCGCCGCCAACTCCTTCAAGCCCGCGATCCTCGACAACGGCGTCAAGGTGATGGTGCCGCCGTTTGTCGGCCAGGACGAGATGATCGTGGTCAACACCGAGACCATGGAGTATTCCGAGCGCGCCTGATCCAGGCCGCGTCCCGGACGTGAGAAAGCCGCCCTCCCTCGGGGGCGGCTTTTTCCGTTCCTGCGCGGCGCCTAAGGCGGTTCTGAAAACTCTTGGCAGACGTTTTCAGCAAACCTGTGCGCCGGCGGATGGATCACCCCGCAGGCAGCGCCAGGCTGAAGCCGCATTCGTCCATCATCTTGCCATAGGCGGCGGTGAAGCCGCTGAGCGAGGCTTCATAAACCATATCGTTCCCCGCCCAGATCTCCACCCAGCGGCCCTGTTTCATCGCTTGCAGCATCGGCACATGGTCCTCAAACCGCAGAACGCTTTCGGCCTCCGCCAGACCTTCCTCATTGATCCTTGAATTGATCCCTGCCGCGATCGAGAACGTCCGGTCGAAGTCAAAGATGAAATCCACCGTGCCGCCCTGCTGCATCATGGTCGGGTAATGGCGCGCCGCATATTCCTGCACCTGGGCCATCGGATAGGCTGCGGGCGGGCCGGCATCGCCGGAAAACACCTCCAGCGCCAGGACCGGATCGCCGTCGCCGCCGGTCCAGGCGCGGCAGCTCAGATAGCTGTCCTGTTCCGTCACATGCGGCTCGGTGGCGGCATGCCAGTCATTGTAATTCCAGTAATCCGCCAGCGCGGGGGAGGCCGCCAGCGCAGCCAGGCAGGCCCCGAATATCAGTCGCATGAAACATCCTTTTCGTTGATCACCCGCAGGTTTTGCCCGCGACCCTAGCGCAAGGATGTGAACAGAGGATTGTCAGACCCCCAGCGCCTCCAGCCGCGCCTCCACCATCCCCCGGTAGTCGGCGCCGAACAGCCGCAGATGCACCAGCGCGGGCCACAGCTGATAGATGCGGCGGCGCGCCTCATGCCCCGGCTCCAGCGCGCCATAGCTGTCATGAAACGCCGCAGGCGGAGTGCCGAACAGGTGCAGCATCGCCAGATCAACCTCGCCGTGCCCGTGATAACAGGCCGGGTCGATCAGATAGGCGCCAGCGCCGCTGAACAGCACATTTCCGGTCCACAGATCGCCATGCAGCAGGGCGGCAGGCGGCGCGGCGGGCAGCAAGTCCGGCAGCCGCGCGCACAGCGCCTCAATCCGCAGCTGCAGATCGCGGGGCAGGGCGTCCGGGGCGGCCAGCAGGCGGCGGCGGGCCCAGAACGCCGGCCAGTCCGGCAGCGGCGCATTGGGGATCGCGACGGTGCCAAAGGCATAGTCCTCCGCCCAGCCGTACTGCCGGCCTGTCACCGAATGCAACTGCCGCAGCGCAGCGCCCAAGGCCTGCCAGCCCGCCGCGCCGGCCGCGGTCTCCTCCAGCGCCTCCATCAGCAGCACAGGACCGGCAACGCCCAGCACCTCAGGCGCAGGCACGCCCGCGGCCCGGATCGCGCGCAGCATCGCCGCCTCCGCCGCAACCATCGGCCCGGTCTTGGCCACCACCCGGCGGCCATCGCTTAAAGACAGAAGCTGCACCTCCGACAGGTCGCCGCCATGCAGCGGCCGGGCGCGCGCCACTGCCGCGCCCAGCAGGGACAGAACCGTCTGGTTCAGCCCGCTCACTCTTGCCAGGTGACGCGGGCGTCCCCGGCCTGCATCTCCCCCTTGGCGCGGTCGAACCGCAGGTAGGCAATGCCCTTGCCGCCCGATTGGGTGAACAGCGTGCCAGCCGGCTTGCCCCCGGCGGTGATCTCCGTCCCCACCGGCGCCGCGCCCTCGACCTCAACCGTGCGGAACCCCTTGCGCAGCTCGGTCTTGTGCTTCATCCGCGCGGTCACTTCCTGGCCGACATAGCAGCCCTTGCGGAAGTCCACCCCGTTCAAAGCCTCAAACCCCGCCTCCAGGATATAGCTCTCCGGCCCCAGCTCGACCCCGGTTTCCGGGATGCAATGGGCGACCCGGATCGCGTCCCAATCGCTGCCGTCATCGCCGCCTTCAAGCCCATAGAGCCGCCAGCCCATCGCCGGGTGGCGCGGATCCTCCAGCGCCCCGTCCGGAGCCGCCCCGGTGCCGCGCTTGACCTGCAGCTCCGTCATCTCCACCTGCACATCGGCGCGCAGCCGGTACATGTTCAACCGCTTCAGCAAGCCCTCGGCCAGCGCGGCGTCCACGTCCAAGAGGACCGCATCGCCATCGCCCGCCAGAAAGAAATCCGCGATGTACTTGCCCTGCGGCGTCAGAAGCGCGGCGTAAACCAAGCCGTCTTCCAGCCGCTCCACGTTATTGGTGACAAGCCCTTGCAGGAAGCTCTTGGCGTCGCTGCCGCTCAGGCGCAGGATACGGCGGTCGCTCATGTGTTTTCTCCTGTGTGCCTCTGGGGGCGTTTCGCTGCTTGGCCCAGTGATATAGGAAGCAGGGCGGAAGAAAACAGCAAATCCGCCCAGGAGGCCCCCATGCCCGCGCCGGTCAGCATCGTGATCCCGACCCTCAACGCCGCGGAGGAGCTGCCCGCCTGCCTGGAGCATCTGATGGAGGGGCTGGGCGCCGGGCTGATCCGCGAGCTGATCATCACCGACGGCGGCTCCGCCGATGAGACCCGCGCCATCGCCCAGGCCGCAGGTGCCGAATGGATCAGCGGCGCGCCCTCGCGCGGCGGCCAGCTGCGCCGGGGCTGCGCGGCGGCCAGGGGCGATTGGCTGCTGGTGCTGCACGCCGACACCCGCCTGGAGCCGGGCTGGGCCGCAGCGGCGGCGCAGCATGTGCAGGAGGGGCAGGGGCATCCCGCCTACTTCCGGCTGCGCTTCCGGGCGCGCGGGCTGCTGCCCGCCTGGGTCGCCGGCTGGGCCAACCTGCGCGCCCGCCTGTTCGGGCTGCCCTATGGCGATCAGGGCCTGCTGATCCGCCGCGAGGAATATGAGGCCGCGGGCGGCTACCCCGACCAGCCGCTGATGGAGGATGTGGCGCTGGTGCGCCGCCTCAAGGGGCTGACCGCCTTGCCCTCAGCGGCGCTGACCAGCGCGGCGCGTTATCAGCGCGCCGGCTGGTTGCGGCGCGGGGGGCGGAACCTGTGGACGCTAGCGTGTTACTTTCTGGGGTGCGACACACACAAACTGGCGGCTTCTTACAGGAAATAGAAGAGAGGGCAGCGCCGGTCCGCGGGCGGAAGCGAAGCGCCCGCCCATGGGGGAGGACGGGCGCTGCCCGGCCTTTCGGCCGGGCGGAACAGTTCATCCTGACTACCCGAACACCTTGCGGGCAAAGCGGCGGAACCAGCGTTCCTTGCCGTTATGCGCCGCGCCCTCCGGCACCTGTTCTGCTTGGGCGGCGATGCTGGTGGTATCCACCAGCGTCTTGCCGTCCTGAAACTGCAGCCGGTACAGATCGGCATAGATGCCGCCGCGCGCCAGCAGCTCGTCATGGCTGCCCTGGTCCACAACCCGGCCGCGGTCCATCACCACGATCTTGTCGGCGTTGCGGATGGTCGACAGCCGGTGCGCGATCACCAGCGTGGTGCGCCCGCCCGCCAGCTTGTCCAGCGCCTGCTGCACGACTTTCTCCGACTGCGCATCCAGGGCCGAGGTCGCCTCGTCCAGCAGCAAGACCGGCGTGTTGCGCAACAGCGCCCGGGCGATCACCACCCGCTGCCGCTGGCCGCCCGACAGGGCCGAGCCGCGCGGGCCGACCCGGGTTTCCAGGCCATGCTCCAGCTTGGGCAGGAAATCCGCCACATGCGAGGCATCCAGCGCCGCCTGCAGCTCTTCGTCGCTGACATCAGTCCGCCCCAGCACGATGTTCTCGCGCAAGGTCTCGTCAAACAGCATCGCATCCTGCGTCACCACCGAAAACAGGCTGCGCAGGTCGGCGGTGTTCAGGTCCTGGACCTCGACCCCGCCGACAGTGACCGACCCCGTTTGCGGATCGACCATCCGCGTCAGCAGGTTGAAGATCGTCGACTTGCCCGCGCCGGAGGCCCCGACCAGCGCCGTGGTCTTGCCGGCCTCGGCCGCCAGGTTCAGCCCCTGCAGGATCCGGGCGTCGCCATAGGACAGGCCAACGCCCTCCAGCCGGATCTCCGGCAGCCCCTCCGGCGCCGGCTTCGGCGCGGCAGGCTCGCTCAGCAGGATCGGCGCGTCCAGCAGCTCCTTGATCCGCTCCAAGGCCGCCGCCGCGCCCTGCCACACGCCCGAGATATTGGCCAGCCGCCGCATAGGTTCAAACGACAGCCCGATCGAGGTGAAGAAGCTCATGAACTGGCCGACGCTCTTTTCCCCGGCGATGATCTCATTGCCGCCATAAAGCAGCACCGCCATGAAGCCGACGCCCGCCATGATGTCGGTCATCCCGGAAATCGAGGAGGTGCCAAAGGCCGCCTTCACCTCGGAGCGGACAAATTCGTCCTGGCGTTCGCCAAACCGGCGGGCCTGGTACTCCTCCAGCCGGTTCAGCTTGACCGGCACGATGCCGTGGAAGATCTCGTCCAGCCGGGTCGCCAGATCGGCGCCCAGATCGCGCGCCCGCGACGCCTTCTTGCGCACGTAGCGCTGGATCGAGGCGATCGGCAGCAGCAGCACCGGCACCCCGATCAGCAGGATCAGCGTCCAGCGCCAGTCGATGCTGAAGGCCACGCCCAGCACCGCCACCAGCGCCACCAGATCGCGGCCCGCGCCGGTGATCACCGCCTGCCAGACCGCGTTGATCGCATTGACGTCCGACTGCACCCGCTGGATCAGCAGCCCCGGCGGGTGCTGCTGGTGAAACGCCGGGTCCTGGCGGATGAGGCGGGCCAGCATGTCCTTGCGCAGATGCGCGGCAGAGGTTTGCGACACCTTGCTCAGCAGCACTTTCTGGGTGACGCTGGACACGCCGCGCAGAGTGAAGATCGCCAGAAACGCCAGGCTGACCCAGACCAGCGCGTCGGAATTGCCCGCGACAAACACCAGGTCGAACATCGGCTGCATCATATAGCCGAGCGCGCCCATGGTGGCGCCTTCCACCAGCATGAAGATCACGGCGACGCCCAGCAGCCCGATGTAATGGCGCAGGTATCCGCGCCACAGCCAGCCGAACAGTTCCTTCGAGGACTTGTGCGGTTTCTGACTCATTGCAGCGATTTCCGGCAGGAAATTCGTGTCATTGCGGGCCTTTCCCTGTCGTTCCTGCGCCATTTAAGCAGGTGGGCAGCAGGGCGCAAGCAATTCGCCGTGACGCAGCGCTCTGCGGAATTGACCCGGCGCGCCGTGCGGCTAGTGTGGCAGGACAGATCAACCGCGGCGGGCAGGGGCGTCCTCCGCGCTGCAAGGAACACCTAAGATGAGCGGATCAGTGAACGTGTCGGCAGGCCGGTCTTACCTTGCCATCCCAGGGCCTTCGGTCATTCCGGACCAGGTGCTGCAGGCGATGCACCGCCCGTCTCCCAATATCTACGCGGGCGAGCTGGTGGAGATGACCGCCACCCTGATTCCGGACCTGCGCCGGGTGGCGCGTACGCAGCATCAGGTTGCGATCTACATCTCCAACGGCCACGGCGCGTGGGAGGCGGCGCTGCAAAACACCCTGCAGCCGGGCGACAAGGTGCTGGTGCCCTCGTCGGGCCGCTTTGCCATCGGCTGGGCGGAAATGGCGCAAGGTTTGGGCATCGAGACCGAGATCCTGGACTTCGGCAATCACGCGCCCTGGGACATGGACCGGATCGCCGCGGCGCTGGCCGCCGACACCGGCCACCGCATCAAGGCGGTGCTGGGCGTGCATGTGGACACCTCCAGCTCGATCCGCAACGACGTCGCCGCCCTGCGCCGGGCGCTGGACGATGCCGGCCACCCGGCGCTGCTGATGGCCGACTGCATCGCCTCGCTCGGCTGCGACCGGTTCGAGATGGACGAATGGGGTGTGGATGTCATGGTCACCGCCTGCCAGAAGGGGCTGATGGTGCCTGCGGGCATGGGCTTTGTGTTCTTCAACGCCCGCGCCGCCGGCGCGCGCCGGGCGCTGCCGCGGATCAGCCGCTACTGGGACTGGGAGCCGCGCGCCAACCCGGAGGAGTTCTATCAGTATTTCGGCGGCACCGCGCCGACCCATCACCTCTACGGGCTGCGCGCCGCGCTCGACATGATCCACGCCGAGGGGATAGAGGCGGTCTGGGCCCGCCACGCCCGTCTGGCCCGCGCCATCTGGGCCGCTTGCGAGGTCTGGGGCCGGGACGGCCCGCTGAAGATGAACGTGCCGGACCGCGCCCTGCGCTCCCACGCGGTCACCGCGCTGCACATCGGATCGCCGCTGGGAACCGAGCTGCGGATGTGGCTGGAGCAGAACCTGGGCCTCACCCTTGGCATCGGCCTGGGCATGGCGCCGCCGCGCAGCCCGGAATGGCACGGCTTCTTCCGGCTGGGCCACATGGGCCATGTCAACGGCCATATGATCATGGGCCTGCTGGGCGGCATCGAAACAGGTCTCAAGGCGCTGGACATCCCGCACGGGGACGGCGCGCTGGAGGCCGCGGCAACCGCGCTCGCGGGCGTCTAGGCCTCCGCCCGGGCGCGGGCAAAAGGCGGCGTCACGCCTTTTGCGACTTCAGCCGGATGTCCAGCCTGGTGATGAAATGGTTGATCAGTACCGCCACCACCAGCACGGGAACCAGCCCGTACATCACCCAGATCACAAAGAAGATCCACATGAGGTTGATTCCGGTAAAAGTGATCGCGGCAGTGAAGAAATCCGGCATGCCGTCCGGCAGTTCGTGGTCACGCATGACTTATCTCCAAGTACTACTGCAAAATGGTAGTACAGGAGTGGTGAATGTCCGGTAAAACCGCCGCGATCCGGGCGCCGCTGGCAAAATTCAGCCCGCCCGGCCCGCCGCCTCCAGCGCCCGTGGCAGCGCGGCGGCAAAGGCGTCCAGCTCCGCCTCCGGCCCGCAGCTCACGCGGATGCAGCGGTTCTGCGGCGCGGCAAAGGGCATCCGCACGAAAACCCCCTGATCCACCAGCGCATCCAGCACCGCCTTGGCAAAGGCGCCGTCCCGGCCGCAGTCGATCGCCACGAAATTGGCGGCCGAGGGCAGGGCGCTCAGGCCGTTCTGCGCGGCAATCTCCGCGATCCGCCCCCGCGCCGCCTCGATCTGCGCCGTCACCTGCGCCAGCCACGCCTGATCCTGCAAGGCCGCCAGCGCGCCCGCCTGCGCCGCCCGGTTCATGCCGAAATGGTTGCGCACCTTGTTGAAGGCAGAAATCAGCTCCGGATGCCCCAGCGCATATCCCGCCCGCGCCCCCGCCATGCCGTAGGCCTTGGAAAACGTGCGCATCCGGATCACCCGCGCATCATCGGCGCTGATGGGGGCCGCGGTGCCCTCGGGCGCGCATTCCACATAGGCCTCGTCCAGCAGCAGCAGGCAGCCCGCGGGCAGCGTGTCCAGCGCCGCGGCAATGTCTGCCCCCTTGTGCCAGCTGCCCATCGGGTTGTCGGGGTTGGCAAGATAGACGATCTTGGCGTCCGTCTCCGCCGCCTTGGCAAACAGCGCGCCGTAATCCTCGCGGTCGTCCTTGTAGGGCACCGTGTGAATCACACCGCCAAAGCCAGACACATGGTAATTGAACGTCGGATAGGCCCCTTGCGAGGTCACCACCGCATCGCCCTGGCCGATCAGCAGCCGCACCAGGCAGCCAAGCAGGCCGTCGATGCCTTCGCCGACCATGATGTTGTCCGGCCGCACCCCGTGATGCGCCGCCAGCGCCTGGCGCAGGTCATGGTTCTCGGCATCGCCGTATTTCCAGATCTCCGCGGCGGCCTGCGCCATCGCCGCAACCGCCCTGGGCGAAGGGCCGAAGATGTTTTCATTCGCCCCCAGCCGCGCAGTGAAGGGCACGCCGCGCGCGCGCTCTTGGGTTTCGGGCCCGACAAAGGGCACGGTGGCGGGCAGGGAGAGGGCAAGCGGGGTGTAACGGGGGCCAGTCATGGCGGCAGATAACCCCAAGCGGCGGTGCGCGGCAAGGCCTGCCGCGCAGCGCCGGCCCCGCGCCCGCCTGCCCCGACGTTGCACTGGAAACGGCTTTGCTTCCGGGGCAGGCTGGCCGGGAAATTCCAGCGGGGAGAAGACCATGGCCAGAGTTACCACCGGCTACAAGGACCACATTGCCTATGTCACGCTTGCCCGGCCGGACAAGCACAACGCGCTGGACGAGGAGATGGTGCAGGCGATCATCGCCGCCGGGCAGGAAGTGGCCGCCTCGGACGCCCGCGCGGTGGTGCTGTCCGGGTCCGGCAAAAGCTTTTGTGCCGGGCTCGACATGGCCAGCTTCGCCGTGCTGGCGCAGCGCGACCTCGACAGCTTTGTGATGGACCGCACCCACCACGACGCCAATGCCTTTCAGGAGGTGGCGATGGTCTGGCGGCGGGTGCCGGTGCCGGTGATCGCCGCGGTGCATGGCGCCTGTTTCGGCGGCGGGCTGCAAATCGCGCTGGGCGCCGATATCCGCATCGCCCACCCCGAGGCAAAGCTGTCGGTGATGGAAATGAAATGGGGGCTGATCCCGGACATGGGCGGCATGGCGCTGCTGCCGCGGCTGGTGCGCTCCGATGTGCTGCGCCGCCTGACTTACACGGCGGAAAAGATCGAAGCGCAGCAGGCGCTGGACTGGGGCCTGGTGACAGAGCTGGCCGGCAACCCGCTGTCGCGCGCCTCTGAACTGGCCGCTACCATCGCCGCGCAAAGCCCTTCGGCGATCCGCGCCGCCAAGCGGCTGATTGCCCAGGCCGAAAGCGGCGCCTCCCAGGCCGAGGTGCTGCTGGCCGAAAGCGCCGAACAGCTGGCGCTGATCGGCAAGCCCGACCAGATGGAGGCGGTCACCGCCCAGCTGCAGAAACGGCCGCCGAACTTCCGCTGAGGGCAGGCCGGTCCGGCGCGGCAAACGCCCCGCGCGGGCCGCGTTCCCCGGCCCGGAAAAACCCCGTCCCGCCGGGCGGGGCGGCAGCGCCCGCCAGGGGCGTTTTTGCTGAAAAAGCAACCTCGGAAACTGCAACGGCGGGTTTTTGCCAAATTTTACGTAAACCCGCCGACGCAAGCGGGAAACCGCCGCCTGCCGGCAGAATAATGCCGCGTAAAACCAGCAGAAAGACACGTTAACCTTTTGGCAACCTCTGGGCGCAAAACCTGACTTCAAGAGGGCGCAACAGGGGCAGATCCAGCACCTGGCAGACGGACAGCGGGGGACCCGGACGGCTGCGCGCACCCTCTGGAACTGCAGTGGAACCGGCCAGGCTGAGACCGCCCTGGGCCGGGCTTCAGAAAGGAGTGAGGCTGATGCATCTGGTGCGTAAGAAGTGGTTTATTTTGTTTGAGAGCGGCGCCTTGCTGTCCCGGACCGGGGACAGGATCACATATTTCTATGACGAGGCCCTGAGCTTCGGCAACCGAGAGGAGGCGCAGCGCTATCTGGCCTCGAACGAAAACCGGGTCAGCTGCACTGGCCTGCGCCCGTCGCTGACCGAAGCGGCGTGAGCGGATGGCTTGCCGCCAGCCGGATAGCGGAGCGGCACACCGCGGCAGAGGCGCGGATGCCTAGTTCCGCCCGCTGGCTGCTCGCCTTCAGCGGGGTTCTGATCTCCGCCGCGGCGCTGGTGTTCTGGGTCTGGCTCGGCGGGGCCGGCCAGGCGCCGGAGGCGCAGCCCGGCTGGTTCACCCTGGCGGCGCTGCGCTACTTCTGGCTGCCCTTCCTCAGCGGTGCCGGGCTGGTGCTGGCGGTCTGCTGCGCCGGGCGCTCCGGGGTCTGATCTGCCGCCTGACCCCGGGGCGCGCACCGGCCCGGCGGCCCGCCCGCCAGCCTGCATAAAAAAAGGGCCGCAGCCTCAGCAGGCGCGGCCCTTGCCATGTCCGGAACCAGCCGGATTACAGCGATGCGTCGTAGATCTTGGAGATATTGGCGCCAAGCGCGGCGTCATAGTCTTCATCGCTCATCGCCACGTTCAGGCCCTCGGTCAGGGCGCGGCTGAAGGAGGCGATCATCTTGGGGTTCTGCGCCAGGCGCGCGCAGGCGTCATCGGTGGTGTAGCCGCCTGACAGCGCCACAACCCGCACCACATTGGCGTGGTCCGCCAGCTCATCATAGAGGCCTGCCTTGGACGGGATGGTCAGCTTCAGCGCCACCTTGGCATCAGACGGCAGCGCGTCCAGCTGCGCCTTGATCTCTGCCTTCAGCAGCTCTTCTGCTTCGGCCTTGGTGGCGGAGTTGATGTCGACTTCCGGCTCGATGATCGGCACCAGGCCGGCCGCAACGATCTGCTGGCCCACTTCGAACTGCTGCGCGACAACCGCCTTGATGCCCTCGGCATTGGCGTCCTTGATGACAGAGCGCATCTTGGTGCCGAAGATACCCTTGCCGACCGCGCGTTCGAGCAGGTGATCAAGGTCCGGCATCGGCTTCATCATCTGGACGCCATTGGCTTCGTCTGCGAGGCCCTTGTCGACTTTCAGGAAGGGAACGACCTGATGGGCGTTCCAGAGGTATTCGGCGGTTGGCGTGCCATCGACTTCGCCATCCATGGTGCGTTCAAACAGGATCGCGCCAATGACCTTTTCGCCATTGAAGGCTGGTGCCTTGATGATGCGGGCACGCATCTCATGGATCAGGCCGAACATTTCTTCGTCATTGGAATAGGCGTCTTCGTTCACGCCGTAGAGGCGCAGAGCCTTGGGGGTTGAGCCGCCCGACTGGTCAAGCGCTGCGATGAAGCCATTCTTGTCGGCAATCTGCCGGGCCATTTGAGGATTGGTCATGGTTTTAACGGGGCGTCCCTTGCATGCGTGGAATTTGCAAACTTTGCATTCAAGTACCGTGCCTGTCTTGTGGGTCAACAGGCTGACAGGGATTGATGTGAGCGCGCTCGCACCCGCCCGAATCTCAGGCAGTACGGGCAGTTTCGGGGGAAAGGACTGCCAGAGACGTGTGGGATTCAGGGCCTGAAATCGATTTCATCTGGAACATCAATTTTTTCTGACGCCGCGCAGCAAACCGATGAGAACGTTGTCATTTGCAGCCGCCTGCGCGATTTGCCGCAGGCTGTCTCAAAAGGGATCAGGCTTTGAGAGCTTCCACACCGGGCAGGGGCTTGCCTTCCATCCATTCAAGGAAGGCGCCTCCAGCGGTTGAGACGAAGGTGAATTCGTCTGCGGCTTCGGCATGATTGAGCGCGGCGACCGTATCGCCGCCTCCGGCGACGGCGATCAGCTTGCCGTCACTTGCACGGATACCCGCAGCTTGGGCTGCTGCAACGGTGGCCTTGTCAAAAGGGGTCAGTTCGAACGCGCCGAGCGGCCCGTTCCAGACCAGTGTCTTTGAGTTGCCCATCGCGGCAACCAGCTGTGCGACCGTCTTGACGCCAGCGTCGAGGATCATCTCATCGTCTGCGACCTGATCCGTTGCGCAGGTGCGATTCTCGGCGTGAGCCTTGAAGTCCTTCGCGACAACAACATCGACCGGAAGCAGGATATTGCAGTTGTTTTCTTCAGCGACCTGCATGATCTCGCGGGCGGTTTCAGCGAGATCATGCTCGCAGAGGGACTTGCCGACACTGATCCCCTGCGCGGCCAGGAATGTGTTGGCCATGCCGCCGCCAATCGCCAGCGAGTCGACCTGGGTGACAAGGTTCTTCAGAAGGTCGATCTTGGAAGAGACCTTCGCGCCGCCGACCACAGCCAGCACGGGACGTTCCGGTGTGCCGAGCGCCTTGTCGAGCGCGTCGAGTTCAGCTTCCATGTTCACGCCTGCATAGCCGGGCAGGAGGGTCGCGAGGACAGCCGTAGAGACATGCTTGCGGTGCGCGGCCGAGAAGGCATCATTGACGTAGATGTCGCCGAGTGCGGCGATTTCTTTCGCCAGTTCCGGGTCGCCTTTTTCCTCGCCTGCATAGAAGCGGGTGTTCTCCAGAAGGATCACGCCGGCAGGGTCGAGATCAGCAATGGCCTGCTTCACATGCTCGCCCTTGCAGTCGGCGATAAAGCTGACATTCGAGCCGAGCACTTTGGCGAAGGCGCCTGCAATCGGCGCAAGGCTCATGTCTGCAACGCGCTCACCCTTGGGGCGACCGAAATGTGCGAGCAGGGCGACCTTGGCGCCCTGGGTGCGCAGGGTCTGCACCGTATCAATGGCGGCCCGCAGGCGCGTGTCATCGGTGACGAGGCCGTTTTCCATGGGCACGTTGAAGTCGACTCGGACAAGCGCGGTCTTGCCGGTCAGATCGCCGGCATCGGCAAGGCGTTTGAAGCTGGACATGGTATTTCCTCCAGAATGCCCGGCCAACCGGGTGCGATGCGGCATGGAAAAAGAGCGCCTCCCGGTTGGGAAGCGCTCTGGAGAAGGGTTTTAGATGAGTTTGGACATGGCGAGGGCAGTATCGCTCATGCGGGTCGCGAAGCCCCACTCATTGTCGTACCAGGACAGGACCCGAACCATGGTGCCTTCGATGACCTGCGTCTGGTCGAGCGCGAAGGTGGACGAGTGCGGATCGTGGTTGAAGTCTGCGGAGACGAGCGGCTTGTCAGTATATCCGAGCACGCCTTTCATTGGGCCGTCAGCGGCGGCCTTGATGGCCGTGTTCACTTCTTCGACCGTGGTTGGCTTGCCGGCATCGAAGACGAGGTCGATCATCGAGACGTTTGGCGTTGGGACGCGGATGGCGGAACCGTCGAGCTTGCCCTTCAGTTCCGGCAGGACCAGGCCAACGGCTTTTGCTGCGCCGGTCGAGGTCGGGATCATGGACATCGCAGCCGCGCGGCCGCGATAGAGGTCCTTGTGCATCCGGTCGAGGGTTGGCTGGTCACCCGTATAGGAGTGGACCGTCGTCATGTAGCCGCGCTTGATACCGACCGTGTCGTTCAGCACTTTGGCGACGGGCGACAGGCAGTTGGTGGTGCAGGATGCGTTGGAGACGACGAGATCATCTTTGGTAAGTGTGTCGTGGTTCACACCGAAGACGATGGTCTTGTCAGCATTTGTCGCCGGAGCAGAGACCAGCACGCGTTTGGCGCCCGCCTTGAGGTGAGCAGACGCTTTTTCCTTGTCGGCGAAGATGCCGGTACATTCCATTGCGATGTCGATATCCAGCTCGGCATGCGGTAGGTCAGCGGGGTCGCGTACGGCGGTGCAGAGGAATTTGCGGTCGCCGACGATGATCGTGTCACCGTCCACTTCGACCGTCTGGTTCAACCGGCCATGAACGGAATCATACTGGAGCAGGTGGGCATTGGTGGCCACGGGACCGAGGTCGTTGATCGAGACGACTTCGATGTCCTTGCGGTCATGCTCGATGATCGAACGAAGGACGAGACGGCCAATGCGGCCAAAACCATTGATTGCAACGCGAACGGCCATGAAAAATCTCCTTTGGAGCGGCAGGCTATAAATCTGCTGGCCCTTTACGACGCCCGCGCAATTTCGTCCACCCGCTGCCCATGCGGCCTCGCGCCGCTTACTGCCTGTTTTCGCTAACAGAGATCAGTCGTGGACTTGGCTTCAGCGGCCTCTTATGGCCTGAAGTCACAAGGAGGCGGTTTCATGCGTCAGGTAGGGATCGGAACGAGCGGACTGCGCGCGGGTGCCTTGGGCTTCGGTTGCTGGCGCTTTTTGGGACATGAATTGTCCCATGCGGAGAATCTTGTGGAGACCGCGCTCGATCTGGGCATGACTCTTATCGACACGGCTGACATCTACGGATTTGGCGGGGATGGATTTGGCGCGGCCGAGGTCTTGCTGGGCAAGGTGTTGAAAGCCGATCCTGTGCGGCGCGCGAGAATGGTGTTGGCGACCAAGGGCGGGATTATTCCCCCCGCGCCCTACAATTCGAGTCGTAAATACCTGATCGAGGCCTGCGAAGCGTCGCTTGCGCGGCTTGGCGTTGAGCAGATCGACCTTTACCAAATTCACCGGCCGGACCTGTTGACCCCTTGGGAGGAAGTTGCCGATGCGCTGGAAACGCTTCTGGCCGACGGCAAGATCGGGGCAGCAGGAGTCTCCAATTTCTCCGTGGCGCAAACCCGCGCATTGCAGGCACATCTGGGGCCGAAGCTTGTCAGCACGCAGCCGGAATTTTCCACCCTGCATCTGGCGCCTCTGGAAGACGGCACACTGGACTGGTGCCAGGAAGTCGGTGCGGCGGCGCTGGTTTGGTCGCCGCTGGCGGGCGGTCGGCTGGCCGATGGATATAGACCGCAGCCTGATGATCCTGAAAGGTTGGTGGATGTGCATCAGGCGCTCGACAGGATCGCGGCCGGGCATGGCGTGAGCCGCAGCGATGTGGCGCTGGCTTTCGTCCTGATGCATCCGGCGCAGCCCATTGTTCTGCTGGGCACGCAGACTCCGGCGCGCCTGAAGGCGGCGACGCGCGCGCTGGAAATCCAGCTCAGCCGTGCGGACTGGTACAGTATAATCGAGGCGTCGCGCGGCGCGGCGATGCCATGAATGGGCCCCAGCTTCAAAGTCGCTCTGCCGCTGATTGGGGGCTGTTTGCTCTGTTGACCCTGTTCTGGGCCGGGGCTTATGCGCTGACCCGGGTGGCGGTGGACAAGGGCAATCCGGATATGGGCCTGCCGGTGGCCTGGGTGCTGCCGGGGCGGTTGACGATTGGCGCGGCGGTACTGTGGGTGCTGATGTTGGCACGGGGGCAGAAATTGCCGCCATTGAGAGACCGCAAGCGCTGGGTGGCGATCATCGGGATGGGGCTCGCAGGCTCCGTCTTTCCCTTCTTCCTGATCACGACCGCTCAGGAGACGGTCAATTCCAGCCTTGCCGCACTTTACACGGCGGCTGTGCCGATCTTCGTGGTGAGTGGGGCAACCTTTCTGTTTGCGGATGAACGCATGAATCGCGGAACCGCGATTGGCGTGCTGACCGGTTTTGCGGGTGTGGCTGTTTTGTTCGGGCCGGATGCGATGAAGGGGCTTGGCGATGCGAGTGTTGTGGCGCAGCTGCTGCTGATCCTCGCGACGATGAATTACGCCCTTGCGAGCCTGATGGCGCGCGGCGCACCCCGGATCGAGGCCATTCCGTTCGCGACCGGTTTCGTGACGCTGGCGGCGGTGGTTTCGTGGCCGCTGGCCTTCACGGTGCACCCGTCCGAGGTCAATTCCGACTGGACGCATTGGGCCGCCGTGGTGGGGCTTGGCGTGATCCCGACGGCAATTGCACAGGCGCTGTACATGTACCTGATCGCGCGGACGAGCGCGACATTCCTGTCCCTGACGGGCTATGCGATTCCAGTGGTCAGCGCCGTGCTCGGTTGGATATTCTTCCGAGAGACGCAGAGCTGGCAGGCGCTGATCGCGTTCGCCCTGATCCTGGGTGGTGTCTGGCTCGCCCGGCGCGGTGGGGGCGTGAAGGAAGGTTAGGCCGCCTGTTCCTGCGCATGCAACGCCCGTGAAGGCGCTTGGAAGACAGTTGGATTTTCATCGGGACACTTCGCGTCAGATATCGGGACGCGGCAGGCGCGTGCCGGTAGCACAGGGCCGACGTGGCATTGTGACGGCAGGGGCTGACTGAAGCCACTCGCCCCTTGGCACAGCCAAATCCATTTCACCCATCGCCAGGCGGAAGCCCTTCGATGGCTCAAAGGCCAGCGGATCAGGTTTGATCGTTTCCGGCCCGTCCCCGACAGCGACAATATCGACCTCGCCGCGCGGTGATATGCACACCATCATGGCGCGCATATCCCGCTGGATATGGCGCACGTGAAAGGTGAGGATCACGACCTGTAGCCAGATCCAGAACCGGTACGGCCGCAGGTGCGGCGGCAGGTTTCGCAAAGTGGCGAAGGCGTCATCCATGCTCTGATTATACCTCCGCCTGCGGAGGGGGAGGACAAGTCTTTTTGTTAACCCTGTTTTTATTGCATTTTTGTGACGAAAATAGGGGGTAAACTGTCATAAAACTCATACCGAACGCACTTAAGGGCGGGCATCATGACCCGTGCCGATCCTCGCCCTGATTATCGTTCGATCTTCATCTCCGATGTGCATCTCGGCAGTGCCGGATGCCAGGCCGATGCGCTGTGCGCCTTCATGAAGACGCATACATCCGAGCAGCTCTATCTGGTGGGCGACATCATTGATGGCTGGCGGATGCGCAAGAAATGGTACTGGCCGCAATCACACACGAACGTTATCCGCCGTATCCTGACGGCTGCAAAGCGCGGCACGGACGTGACCTATATCATCGGGAACCATGACGAGTTCCTGCGCGCCTTCCTGCAGTTCCGGCTCGCCTTTGGCGACATCAAGGTGAAGAACCGCGCCGTGCATGAGGGCGAAGATGGCAAGCGCTATCTGGTCGTACATGGCGACATGTTTGACGGCATGATGCGGGCCGACCGCAAATGGATCATGCATCTGGGCGATCATGCCTATAATTTCCTGCTCTGGACCAATACGAAGCTGAACGCGATCCGTCGCTGGTTCGGTATGCCGTACTGGTCGCTGTCACAGGCCCTGAAAAAGCGCACCAAGCGGGCGCTGAACCATATCCATAATTTTGAGGGCCATGTGGCGGATTATTGTCGTCGCAAGGAATTCGACGGCGCGATCTGTGGCCATATCCATGTCGCCGAAATGCGCGACATTGACGGCATCACCTACATGAATGATGGCGACTGGGTAGAGAGCTGCACGGCCCTCGTCGAGCATCATGACGGACGCTGGGAACTGCTCCACTTCCAGCCGCATGTGGTGAACGAAAAAGCGCCGGTCGCAGAGCTGGTCCGCGCCGAGGCGATGGTCTGATCCATCCTATCCCAAAAACGGTTTCAAACTGGCGCTGAGGCGGCGGCGGGCCTGGAATTGGCCGAGGAGCCAGAGCAAGCCGATTGAGACCAGTAGGGCGAGGATCACGGTCAGGGTGACGCGCAACTCGGTCGGGATGTCCGTCAGACCGGTACGGCGCAGCAGAACGCCAGTCAGGTGGCGGACGGGCTCGTGCACACAATAGAGCGGAAACGAGATCAGGCCGAGACGCTCGCAGACCCCGGTAAGCCAGAGGCTGTCCGGCTGGACGCGCGCGCCGATCAGGATGAGCAGCGGGCAGAGCAGGCCGATGGCGATAAACTGATAGGCGCCTTTTGCGTAGACGGGAAACATCAGGATGCCGAGTGTTACCGCGAATACGATCAGCGTGGGCATCAGGCCTGTAAAGCGTGGCAAGTATCGGGCCACCGGGCCGGCAGGATTCTGGACCAGCCGGTAGATGATGATCCCCGCGAGGAAGGCCGAGAAAACGCGCGGAAAGCCGAAGAAGAAGGTCTGATGGCTCCAGCCGACATTGGCGGTCAGGTCATTGCCGGACAAGCGGGCCAGCGCGAGACAGCAAAACAGGTAGAGCGAGAAGGCGGCAAGGCAGGTGCCGACCAGTCGCCATTTCGGCAGGCGCGCAATCCAGATGAAGGCGATGCTGGCGACAAATTCGTAGAAGATCGACCAGAGCGGCGGATTGGACGGGAAGAGTTCCAGCGTGCCGTTCGCAGGGATCTCGTAATCGCTGAGCGCCGGGATGAAAGCGAAATGGCCGATATGGGTCAGGGTGAACTGGAGGGGGTTGAAGGCCCGCCCGGTCTCGGCAAACACGATCAGCATCGCAACGGCCCCGAGTACCACGCCGCCCGCGACAGTCGGGGCGAGCCGGGAAATCCGCTTGTTGGCAAAGACGCCCGCAGGCATGCCGCCCTGCAGGGCCTTGGCATAGGCATGGTATATGACAAAGCCGCTGAGGATGAAGAACAGGTCCACGGCAATATAGCTGTTAATGAGCAGCCTGGACTGTCCGCTTCCAATATAGTGGTAGAGCATCACGATGATCGCTGCGATCCCGCGCATGCCGTCGAGGACATAGAACCTCTGGCTCGAAGAGCGAGCCTGATTCATGGCGGTCATTGTCACGCGAAGTCCCCATTGTTTCCGAGGGCTCTAGGGGAGTGCGCAGAGGCGGACAACTTCTAATTGGATCGATAGGCGCGTTTTTTCCGGGCGACAGGATCAAGGGCAGTTTCCTGCCAGATTGACCGGTTCGGGGGCAGGCGGTGTGGGCCGATTGCAGGCTCAACTTGACTTTCAATGGCGGCCCCGCCACGCAACGTCGATGAGTTCCACCCTGAAGGCCATTCTCGGCCCCACCAATACCGGCAAGACCCACTATGCCATCGAGCGGATGACTGGGTTTGGCACCGGCATGATCGGCCTGCCGCTGCGCCTGTTGGCGCGCGAGGTTTATGATCGTGTGGTCGAGCGCAAGGGCGCGGCCCATGTCGCGCTGATTACTGGTGAGGAGCGCATTGTTCCGCGTACGGCGCGATACTGGGTGTGCACAGTGGAATCCATGCCGGTGGATCTGAAAGTGGATTTCGTCGCGATTGACGAGATCCAGCTGGCCGAAGACCAGGATCGGGGCCATGTCTTCACCGACCGTATCCTGAATTTGCGCGGCAATCACGAGACATTGCTGCTGGGCAGCGACACGATGCGCAGTGTGTTGCGCAAATTGGACCTCGGCGCCGAGACCGAGCCTCGCGAGCGGTTTTCAGAGCTGCGCTATACCGGGCATTGCAAGATCACCAAACTGCCGAAGCGTACGGCCATTGTCGCATTCAGCGCGGATGAGGTCTATGCGATTGGCGAATTGCTGCGGCGCCAGAAGGGGGGAGCGGCGATTGTGATGGGCGCGCTGAGCCCGCGCACGCGGAATTCGCAAGTTGAGCTCTACCAGACCGGCGAAGTCGACTACATTGTTGCAACCGATGCGATCGGCATGGGGCTGAACCTTGATGTCGACCGGGTCGTGTTCGCCTCACGCTCGAAGTTCGATGGGCGGCGCCATCGCCTGCTGACACCAGCAGAATGCGCACAGATCGCGGGCCGGGCCGGGCGGTTCCGTACCGATGGTGAATTTGGGGAGACAGCGACCTGTCCGCCATTCGATGAAGCGACATGGCAGGCCATCGAGGCGCATCGGTTCGATCCGGTGGATCATCTGCAATGGCGCAACTCTGCACTCGACTTCTCCAGCCTGCGCCGCCTGATCCTGAGCCTTGAGACCCCATCCGGGCATCCATCCCTGATCCATAATCCGCATGCACTGGATGAATGGGTGCTGCGCCGAATGGCGGAAGATGCGGCCATCGGGCCGAATGTGGCGGGTACGCGCGAAGTGCGGCGGCTATGGGATCTGGCCCGCCTGCCAGACTTCCGCAAAGCCGGGCCGGAAGGCCATGCGCGGCTCGTGCTGGGCCTTGCTGAAACGCTCGCCAATCCGGATGCACGCCTTGCCGACAAGGGGCTGGAGCGCCGTCTGGATGATCTTTCTTCGACCCAGGGCGATATTGCGAAGCTGCAGCAGCGGCTTGCCAATATACGGACCTGGACCTATGCCGCCCATCGGCCTGACTGGCTGGAAAACCCGGAAAAATGGCAGGATCGAACACGAGAGATTGAAGACTCCCTGTCAGACGCGCTACACGAAGCGCTGACTGCCCGGTTCGTGGACCGGCGAACCACCGCTTTGCTTGCCAGCCTGAAGAAGGAAGACGCCCTCGTGACCGAATTGACCCCGGAAGGTGATGTCCGTGTGGAAGGCCATGTCGTTGGACGCCTGAAAGGCCTGACCTTCGAACCTGTTCTTGATGCCCGTACGCTCGAAGGCAAGGCGGTGCGCAGCGCAGCCCAGGCCGCTGTGCGCCCGCTGATCCTGGAACGCCTGTCGCTGATCGTGGCGGCGCCGGATGATGCGTTCAAACTGAATGATGAAGGCCAGATCGAACACATCAATTCGCCCGTGGCCCATCTGGCCAAGGGATCGAGCTGGATGGCGCCGCGCGTCGAGATTGTCGGCGCATCCGAAGTCGACCCGGCCGAGCGTGAAGCTGCGCGCCAGCGGCTGGAGCAATGGGCCGCGGCCGAGACCGCCAAGATCCTGCCAACTCATACAATGCTGGCCGTTGAAAAAGCGGGCGATGCGCTGGAAGGTCTCGCGCGCGGGATTGCCTTCCGTCTTCTTGAAACCGGGGCTGCGGTTGATCTTCGCCAGGATGACCCAAGTCTGCGTCTGACCGGCGACCAGCGTGAAGCCCTCAAAGGCATTGGGGTGAGAGCAGGCCGTGTCGCGGCACATGTGCCGGATGCGCAAAAGCCTGCAGGCCAGCGCATGATCGCCATTCTGCGCGCTGTGTTTGAAGGTCAGCCTTTCCCACTGGCACCCGAGGGGGCCGGGTCATTTGCGCTTGATGGCACATGGCCGGAAGAGGCGCTTGCCGCCAATGGCTATCTCCGTTTCGGCCGCCGGGCCGTGCGCGCAGACCTTGCCGAACGTCTCGGCTGGGAGATCGCCAAGCGCCGCAAGGAAGCCTCGAAGAACGCATTCCCCATCGAGATCGACCTGGCTTCCGTCGTCTCTTGCCCTGCCGATGACTGGCCCGCCGTGTTGAAAGGCTTTGGCCTTGCGCCTGCGGAAAAGGACAAGGAAACGGATGCCGTTACTTTGTGGCGCTATGCGTCCCGCGCCCGTCCCGAGGGGCGGTCTGAAGGCGGGCGGCCCCAGCGCGGCCGAGATCAGAATGCCGGTGGCAAAGGCCCGAAAGGCCCACGCGGACCAAAACAGCAAGGCGGGGGCGGGCGTTCCAATTCCCGCAGTGCCCCGCAGTCGCGCCAGCCGGACCCGGACAGCCCGTTCGCGGCGCTCGCAGCCCTGCTGCCGGAGCCCAAGCAGGCGGCTAACAAACCAAAGAAAAAGAAACGCAAGCCAAAACCCAAGCCGGATGCCGCCGCTGAAAGCGCAGCTGATACGAGCTTCGAGTACAAGCCCTTTCAATGACGGACACGCCAACGCTGCGCCTTGATGTGTGGCTGTGGCGGACACGGTTTTTCAAGACTCGCGCCCTGTCCGGAACGTATATTCGCAAGCGGGGCGTCCGATTGACCCGCAATTGCCAGACCCGGCGCGTCAACAAGCCGGGCGCCGCTATTTGCGTTGGAGATGTTGTCACGCTGGCGCGAGGCGCGCATATCAGGACCGTCGAAGTGCTGGATCTGGGCACTCGGAGAGGGCCGGCAGAAGAGGCGGCGGCAATGTACACGACGCTGGAGACCGACACATGATGAACACGCTGAAAAATCTGTTCCGGCAGAAAACGCCTGCCGAGAGACCGATGGACCCGCAAGTCGCGGCTGCGGCGCTACTTGTCGAGGCTGCCCTGTCCGATGGGGTCTATGTGAACATTGAAAGCGACATGATCGCTGAAATCCTGTTGGAAGCGTTCAAATTCGATGCAGACAAGGCAGATGCTGTGCTGGCCGAAGGCGAAGCCTTGGCTGAAGAGGCGGTCGGTTCCCACCAGTTTACCAAGCATGTGAAGAAGCTGCCGATTGCGGAGCGGATTTCCATCATTGAAGGCTTGTACCGGGTCGCGCTGGCTGATGGCGAAAAAAGCGATATTGAGGATGCCTATATCCGCCATGTCGCCTCGCTGCTGCATATTGACGATATTTCTCGCGCACAGGCTCGCCAAGCGGCGGAAAAGCGGATCGCCGACGCTTCCTGAAGACTCCTGTCAGAACACCTCATTGACATGAGCGCCTGCTCGCGCCATTTCGCCGGTGCACAAACCCCAGAAGGCCCTCCTGCCCATGACCTATATTGTCGTTGATGCCTGTATCCGCTGCAAATACATGGATTGCGTCGAGGTTTGCCCTGTCGACTGCTTCTATGAAGGCGAGAACATGCTGGTCATCCACCCGGATGAGTGCATCGATTGCGGTGTGTGCGAGCCGGAATGCCCTGTGGAGGCCATCAAGCCCGATACCGAGGATGACCCGGACGCCAAATGGCTGAAGCTGAATACCGAGTATGCGCAGACCTGGCCAAATATCACCCGGATGAAGGAACCGCCGGCAGACCGGGAAGAATTTGCGCAAGAAACCGGTAAGCTGGAGAAATATTTCAGCCCCAAACCGGGTGAAGGCGACGCCTGAATCGGGTCGTCCGAACCCTGATTTTGCTGGGTTTCTCAATAAACGTTAACAAAATCAGCGACCTTGGGAACTTTACTCTTGGTTAGCATCTGGGCGTGTCTGTTGAAAAAGCTGCACATTTATGCTATCGTTCAGACTTGAGTAATAACTGAAAAGATCCGGAAACTTCAACTCAGACCGTCAAATGCGTCGGACTGGGGGGGATTTTGTCGGCTCTAAATGCGTAGAAAAGGGCGATATCCAACATGGCTAAAAAAGCATCTGCGGAACTGGCGTTTGAAGTGGGTCAAAGCGTCGTTTACCCCGCACACGGGGTGGGCAAGATCACGAGCGTTGAGAAGCAGACTGTGGCCGGCATGGACCTGGAGGTCTATGTGGTGTCCTTTGATCAGGACAAAATGATCCTTCGCGTCCCAACCAATCGCGCCGAAGCCTCTGGCATGCGCGCACTGGCGGGTTCCAAGCTGGTCGAAGATGCGCTGAAGACCCTGGGTGGTCGTGCGCGCATCAAGCGGACCATGTGGTCGCGCCGGGCTCAGGAATATGAAGCGAAGATCAATTCCGGTGACCTGATCTCTATTGCGGAAGTCGTTCGCGACCTGCACCGCGGCGAAGATCAGCCGGAACAGTCCTATTCCGAGCGCCAGCTTTATGAGAGCGCCCTGGACCGTATGGCCCGTGAACTCGCCGCCGTCGAGAATATCGAGAAGGGCGACGCCATGGAAAAACTCGCAGAATCTCTCGCAAAGAAGAAAGTGGCTGCTTAAGCCTCCAACTCCTTTCGATCATGCAGAACCCCCGTACGGCCGCCTCGCCGTGCGGGGGTTTTTCATGTCCGCAGTCCTCAAATTGCATCAAAAATGAACAACCGGACCCGGAATATTAAAATAGCCGGGGTTTGGGCAGGTTCCTGTTAACCATACGACAAAGGAGAGAAGGCACTCTTTGCCTGTCGCCGGAATGCTCTGGTGACGGATGGATGCCTTGGCTGACATGCCCGAAACAGGGTGGCGGCGAAGGCAGGGTGACAGGAGAAACAAGATGCCCTTTTCGGATATTGAAATACAGCCAGGTGGCCTGTTGGGCGCCGACGCGCATGCAGATGAGTTCTATCAGGCCGGCCTCGCTTGTGCCGCTGGTGTCGGATCGGAGATGGATCTGATCTCTGCGCACAAATGGTTCAACCTCGCTGTGTCCAAGGGACATGAAGAGGCCCGCGTGCAGCGCCAGGAAATGGCTGATATGCTGAGCTCGGAAGAAGTCAAAGTGGCGCTGTCTTCAGCCCGCGACTGGCTGAGCCTCGCCAACTAGTCCAATATGATTGATAGCGGACGGCATGGGGGACGCCATGCCATCCGCCTTCTGATCAGCTGATGCGACGTGCCTGGTCCTTCCAGTAAGTTTCGCGCAAATCCTTGCGCAAGACTTTGCCGGACGGATTACGGGGCAGCACCTCGATGAACTCTACCGTCTTTGGGCATTTATAGCCGGCAATGCGTTCGCGCGCCCAAGCGATTATGCTGTCCTGAGTCGGCGCTTCGCCCGGCTTGACGACGATGATGGCCTTGACGGCCTCGCCCCATTTTTCGTCGGGCACGCCAATAACTGCCACGTCCGCCACGCCAGGGTGGCCAAAGATCGCATTCTCGACTTCGGCGGGATAAATGTTCTCGCCGCCGGACACGATCATGTCCTTTACGCGGTCGTGGATATAGAGAAATCCGTCTTCGTCGAAATAGCCCGCGTCTCCTGTCCGGAAGAACCCGGACGCGTCGACCGATTCCTTTGTGGCATCCGGGCGGTTCCAGTATCCTTTCATGACGAAGGCGGACTTGATGGCGATCTCGCCAACTTCGCCGGTGGGGACGGGATTCCCTTCTGCGTCGAGGCATCGCACGATTGTGGCCGGATAGGGTACGCCGCATGAGCGCAGCTTTCCCCAGGCCGGGTCATGGGCTTCAGGCGGCAAATAGGTTCCGCAGCCGCCCGTCTCGGTCAGTCCGTAGAGCTGGGTGAAACGCGCACCCATGATGTCCTGCGCATCAAGCAGCAAACTCTCGGCAATCGGAGAGGCGCCATAGAAAACCTGCTTCAGGCTCGACCAGTTGATGTCGCGCACATTCGGTATCTGGGTCAGCATCAGGATGACTGCGGGGACCCAGAACGCATGGGCGATCTTGTGCTCGGGGATCAGTTTCAAGATTGCTGCCGGATCGATTTCACGCAGCACGACAGCTTTGGCACCTTGTGCGGCCGTCAGGATACCGATGTTTACGCCCGCCACATGGAAGAGGGGCATCGCGTTCATGACCGCGTCGCCGACATCATAGCTCGCCCATTCCAGCATGCCGGCCTGCTCGAAGATGGCGCGGTAGCTGCCATTGGTCAGCTGCACGCCCTTGGGCATGCCGGTTGTGCCGGATGTATAGAGCTGGATGACATCATCGTCGTCGCGCGTCGTGAGGCCCGGTGGATCGGTCAGCTGGCTGTCGCGCCATGCCGAGTAGGCTTTCCAATCCTCCCGATCGCCATCAATCGCGATGATATGTTCAAGGTCTGGCAACTCGGCGCGGATCTGGTCAATCAGGCCGTAGAAATCTTTTCCGACGAACAGGACTTTCACCCGCGCATCCGACAGGATGAATTTCACTTCGGGTGCGGCGAGTCGGGTGTTGACCGCAGTCATTGTCGCGCGGGCCTTGGCGGCGCCGAACAGCATCTCGTAATAGACAGCCATGTTCTTGGCGAGATAGCCGACCCGGTCATCCGGTTTCACGCCCAGGCCGATCAGGCCGTTGGCAATCTGGGTGGAACGTGTCTCCAGTTCGGCGAAGCTGGTTGTCTCGCCTTCAAACCAGAATGCCTTCTCGTCCGGGCGGATGCTGGCCTGGACGCGCGGAATATCGGCTAGATGAGGCATTGCCTCTACATCGATCATGGGTTCCTCCGATGAAATTCTTGTTTCTTTCAAGCTATTCTAGGGCAAAATCCCGAAGAGTCAGCCCGTCCCCACCTGCAATCACTATTGGGATAGCTGAAGTAGGCGACGTTTAGCCGTCTTGCGGTCGGCCCGGCTTTCCGGCACATCCCATGACATGACTGATACGATGATAGCCGACACCGTAGACCTCGCTGAAACCATGCTCGACATGGGCCGCCGCGCCCGTGCCGCGTCTCGCAAGCTGGGCCAGATGACGCCCGCTGACCGAACACGCGGTTTGCAGGCGGTCGCGGCCGCGATTCGTGCGTCTGCCTCCAAAGTCCTGGCGGCCAATGCGCAGGATATGGACGCTGCCGAAGCCAAGGGGCTCGACGCGGCCATGCTGGACCGGCTGGCCCTGGATGCCGCGCGCCTTGAAGGGATTGCCTCCAGTGTGGAAGCCGTGGCCGGCTTGCCCGACCCCATTGGCAAGGAACTCGCCCGGTGGGAGCGGCCGAATGGGCTGGACATTGCGCGCATCGCCGTGCCGCTGGGCGTGATCGGCATCATCTATGAGAGCCGCCCGAATGTCACCGCCGATGCCGGCGCGCTCTGTCTGCGCTCGGGCAATGCGGCGATCCTGCGCTGCGGGTCTGAAAGCACGCACTCGTCCCGCGCAATCATTGACGCCATGCGCGGCGCGCTGAAGGCCGAAGGATTACCGGAAGACGCGGTGCAACTGGTCATGACCACCGATCGCGCCGCAGTAGGCCACATGCTGGCCGGCCTCGAAGGCAATGTGGACGTGATCGTCCCGCGCGGTGGGCGGAGCCTGGTCGAGCGCGTGCAAAAGGATGCGCGCGTTCCCGTGATCGGTCATCTCGAAGGGCTTTGCCATGTCATCGTCGACAAGGCTGCTGATCCCGAGAAGGCAGTTTCCATTGTCGTGAATGCCAAGATGCGCCGGACAGGAATCTGTGGCTCGGCGGAAACGCTCCTGGTCGATGCGGCTGTGGCGGACGATCTATTGCCGAAGATCGCGGCCGGACTGTTGGAAGCGGGCTGTGAATTACGCGGAGATGACCGCGCCCGCGCCATCGTGCCAGAGATGATCGAAGCCACCGAGGCCGACTGGTCCACCGAATATCTTGCGCCGATCTTGGCCGTTGCGGTTGTCGATGATCTGAGCGCAGCGCTGGCGCATATTGGCTCCTGGTCGTCCGGACACACAGAATGTATCATCACTGAAGATTCTGACGCAGCCGACCGCTTTTTTGCGACGGTCGACAGCGCGATTTTGCTGCACAATGCCTCTACCCAATTTGCGGATGGCGGCGAGTTCGGCATGGGCGCCGAGATTGGTATCGCCACGGGTCGCATCCATGCGCGCGGACCCGTGGGGGCAGAACAGCTGACGACGTACAAATACATTGTGCGAGGAACCGGGCAGGTTCGTCCTTGAGCCAAGCAATTTTACCGGGACCATCGGCTGGCCTCCGCATCGGTCTGTTTGGCGGCAGTTTCAATCCGGCCCATTCCGGCCATTTTCATGTGGCATCCACAGCCATGAAACGGCTACAGCTAGATTGGGTCTGGTGGATCGTGGCGCGCGGGAATCCCCTGAAGACCGGACACGGAGATTTTTCGGGCCGCTTCCGGTCAGCCGAGGCGGTCGCAGACCATCCACGAATGCGTGTGACAGATATCGAGGCGCGGCTTGGCCTGACTTATTCCTATCGTACCTTGTCGACGCTGACAGCGGCAGCGCCCGCCGCGAAGTTCGTCTGGTTGATGGGCGCCGACAATATGGTCAACTTCCATCTCTGGGGCGCGTGGCAGGGAATTGCGCAGATGATGCCGATCGCCATCGTGGCGCGTCCGGGGATAGGGCCGGGTGCTCGCAACTCACCGTTCGCCCGTCGCTTTGCCAGTAGTCGTATCCCGGCCGCGGCTGCCGCCTCGCTGCCGGATTGTGATCCGCCTGCATGGGTCTACCTGCCTGCGCCGCTGGACCCGATCTCCTCGACCGCAATCCGCCAGAAGAAAGCAGGACAATGAGCCTCAGCCCGGAAGACCTCGCCCGGCACAAGCGCCACATCATGCTGAAGGAAATAGGCGGACCCGGCGTTCAGAAGCTGCGCGCGGCGTCGATATCCATTGTCGGGGCAGGGGCGCTCGGCGGGCCATGCGCAATGTTCCTGGCGGCTGCAGGCATCGGGCAGATCGAAATTTGGGATAATGATGTCATTGAGCGGTCGAATCTGCAGCGACAAATCCAGTTTGGAGAACGCGACCTCGGCAAGGCCAAGGTGGATATCCTGGCTGAGCGCCTGGCGACGAATCATCCTGGGACAAGGATCAGCACGCGTCGAAAGAAATGGTCGCCTTCCGACCCGCTGTCCGGCAGCATTCTGGTCGATGCGACGGACAATTTCCCGACCCGCTACGCCCTCAACGCAGCGGCCCACCTGAGCGAACGCTTGTTGGTGCACGGCGCAGCCGCAGGGTGGACCGGGCAAGCCAGCGTGTTTGCGTCCGGCTGCCGGGACGGCGCGCCATGCTATCGCTGCTGGGTGCCCGAAACGCCGCCGAATGCGGCGGCTTGCGATGAAGTTGGCGTGGTCGGGCCCGTGACCGGAATGGTTTCAACGCTCATGGCGCTTGAAGTCGTGAAGCTGGTCACAGGCGCCGGAGAGCCGATGATTGGAAGCCTTATTCTGATCGATGGTTTGATGGCCGACGTCAGGAAAGTCCGGTTGCGGCGCGATGCAACCTGTAGTGTTTGCGGCACTGAGCGTGCGATTTGACTTGGCGCCGTCAGGGGGGCTTAGTGCGGATCACCTGATTTGAAATTGCGGGAGCCGGGAACAAGATGAAACGATTGCTAGTCGTGCTGGTGACGGTTGCGATCATTCTCACGGCGGGCTGGTTGATGCTGCGCCGTCCGGACATTTCCTACAACACATTGGAGTCGGTCTACTCGAAATCGAACAGCCGGTACCTGAAATCCGGTAGTCAGATCGAGCTGCATTTTACCGATACCGGTCCGCGCGACGCGCCGATACTTGTGCTTGTGCATGGCTATTCTGCCTCTCTGAACACTTGGGACGCATGGGCACGCAATCTGCGTAAGGATTACCGGGTCATCCGGTTGGACCTGCCGGGCCATGGCCTGTCGCGCTGCGTCGACAATGATGAGATCGGCATCGAGCAATTCATTGCCAGTATCGACCGCGTGACGCATTCACTGGACGTCGACCAGTTCACCCTCGTCGGCAGTTCCATGGGCGGGCACACCGCCTGGGCCTATGCACTCGCCCATCCGGAAAGGCTGGATGGTTTGGTCCTGGTGGATGCGGCCGGTTGGCTCAGTGCGCCGGGAGAGGACGACAAGGACCCGGTGATCTTCAAATTGCTGCGCAATGGGTTTGCCCGCAACGTGATGAAGGATCTCGACATGTCAGCCTTGATCCGGTCGGGGCTGGAAAACAGTTTTGCGGATCCTGAACTGGTGACGGATGAAATGGTGGAGCGGTATTCGGCCATGTCACGTGCGCCGTGCCATCGCGAGGCGCTGCTCAAGATCATGAGCGGCACGACACTGCGGGTGCCTGCGTCCAAGGAGAGGCTGAGCGCAATTGCCGTGCCGACGCTGATCCTGCATGGGGATACTGACAATCTGATTCCCGTGGCACATGCGGAAAAGTTTGCCGATGCCATCCCGGGGTCGAAGCTCATCATCTATCCCGAGACCGGACATATCCCGCAGGAAGAGCAGCCTGTTGCCTCGGTAGAAGACTTCCGTGCGTTTCTTGCCACCATTTATTCCGAAGAAACCGCAGAGCCTGAGGCGGTTGAGCCAAACGGCGAATAAGTCTCCGGGAAACCAGTCAGCAGGTTCACGCGTAGGAGGGGCATAGGAGAAACCCATATGCGCCTCGCCCTTTCCGCCATTGCCGCAGCCCTGCTTGCAGCCTGTACGAGCCAACCTGATTATCGCGCCAGTGATTCAACGCCGCCGACCGTGCCGTCTGTCGATCTCGATCGGTATGCTGGCTTCTGGTACGAAATTGCCCGCTATCCGAATGGGTTTGAACGCAATTGCACGGGTGTGACGGCTGAGTATGGACTGAACGCCGATGGCACCGTGTCGGTGACCAATACGTGTTTCAAGGGATCGCTCGACGGAGAGAAAACGGTGGCTGAAGGCAAGGCCCGCATCGTGGAGGGATCCGGCAACAGCAAGCTGAAAGTGAAGTTTGCGCCCGCATGGGTTCCGTTCGCAGAAGGGGACTATTGGGTGCTGGCGCTGGAGCCGGATTATTCGGCAGCCCTCGTTGGCAGTCCGGACGGCAAGTATCTGTGGATCCTCTCGCGCACGGCGCAGCTTGATGCGAAAACCCTGGCGCGTCTGAAGACGCGTGCCGAAGAACTTGGATACGAAACGGCTCCGCTGGAAATGACCCTGCAATCGGAACAGGGGTGACGATTATTGCGAGCTTTGGTAGGCGAACCGAATGAGCCTTCCCAATCTCGATGCCCACAATTTCGATGGCGAGTACCAGCACTGGATCACCGTGCGGGTCTACTATGAAGACACCGACTTCACAGGCATGGTCTATCACGCCAATTATCTCCGCTTTTTCGAGCGGGGGCGATCAGATCATCTGCGCGACGCTGGCGTCTCCCATCAATCCCTGCTGGAGCGGGAAGACCCGGCGGCTTTCACGCTGACGCGGGTTGAAGTGGACTATCGCAAGGCGGCGCGGGTAGACGATCTGCTACATATCCGGACGCGATACATTGGCACCGACGGACCTCGCATTCTTTTTTCCCAAACCTGTTTCAGGGGAGAGGAAATCATTGCAGAGGGAGAGATCACAGCTGTCATGATTCACGCCGATGGCCGTCCGCGTCGTCCGATCCGCGAATTGGTGAAGCAACTGGAAGCATATCGCTGGGAGGGCGAGTCTTGAAATTGATGCACCTGGCGCTGTGGGGCGCGTGCCTGACCTATCCGGCGGTTGCGCAGGCAGAAGCAGACTTTGATGCCGAGCGCGGTTTCTATGTTGCCGTGCGTGGATACGGGTCGATCGGGGACCAGAACAATCTGATCTTCGATGACAGCCGGGAGATCGCCGGGGCCCTGGGCTACCGGGTCAACCACTCAGTTCGTCTGGAGGCCGAATACGGATTCCGCTGGGCCAATATCGCGGGACTGAACGGTGCGAGCACGGCAAGTGGCGATTTCACAAGTCGCTCGATCGGGGTTCATGCCTTCTATGATTTCCGTGAAGGCAAGCGGCTGCGCCCATTCCTGGGCGCGGGCGGCGGGGCAGGGGTGCTCGATTTCAACTTCTCTGGCCCCGCGGACATCAATCCGGATTTCATCGTGGTCGGCAAGGACACCAATTCCAGCGCCTACTGGAATCTGTTTGCGGGCGCGACCTATCATCTGTCAGACAATTTCCGTTTGTCGCTGGGCAGTGAATACGTCTCGTATTCGGATCAGGCTGTCGCGTCGAACCTTGGCGGAATTGATGGCATCAACCGCGCCTACAACTTCTATGTCGGCACGCGATGGTTCCTGCCCGACTTGTCCAATTGATCGTAGGCCCGGTGCCAAATATCGGCCGATTGCCCACGTTTCGTTAAGAAAACTCCCTTAGCCGTTAACTGTGCTGCGGAAACTGGCCATCCTGCCGTGTTTCTGCCGAATTTGGTGTGGATGAAGGGGTGTGCCGGTCCCGTTTGGGATGCGGCTGATCACCCATGACGCGTAGATAGGAGCTTTAGCCCCCATGGAATCAGAAGCGATAGGCACCGCCGCGAGTCATGCCGACTTCTCGCTCTTCAGCCTCATTATGGCGGCTGACCCAATTGTTAAGCTGGTGCTCCTGTTCCTGCTGCTGGCATCTATCTGGTCCTGGATGGTGATTGGCGAAAAGCTTTTCTCGCTGGGCGCTGTACGCAAGAAATCACGCCAGTTCGAAGAAGCCTTCTGGAGCGGACGCACCGAGGATTTCGACATGCGGCCCGGTCAGGCAACCAATGACGCTGCCAGCCGCGTGTTTGCAGCGGCTGCGCGCGAATGGTCTGACGCCAAGCGTTTGCAATCTGGTTCCGGCGAGGCGGCGGCTCTTGTCAGCCGCGCCGAGCGATCAATGCGCGCTGCGGTGGATCGCGAGATTGGACGCGCCGGAAACGGTCTCGGCATTCTTGCGACCATCGGATCTGCGTCGCCCTTTATTGGCCTGTTCGGGACTGTCTGGGGCATCATGAACGCCTTCCTCAACATCGCCGAACAGCAGGATACCAGCCTCGGCACCGTGGCCGGCCCGATCGCCGAGGCACTGTTCGCGACCGGCATGGGACTCGTTGCGGCCATCCCGGCGGTTATCTTCTATAACAAGTTCACCGGTGACCTGACCAAGCTGGGCGACCAGCTGGACACGTTCTCGCAGGATGTTCTGGTGCGTTTGTCGCGCCGTGCCTCTGAATCCGCGAGGGACTAGGCGATGGGATTGATCCTTGGTTCGGGTGGCAAGGGCGGACGGCGCGGCCGTCGCGCGCTGAATGCCGAGATCAATGTGACGCCTTTTGTGGACGTCATGCTGGTCCTGCTGATCGTGTTCATGATCACTGCGCCGCTATTGGTACGCGGCGAGGAAGTGAATTTGCCGAAGACGAGTTCCGGCCCGATCAAGACCGAACCGAATGACGACCCGCTGGCGATTTCCATCCGCGAGAATGGCGAGGTCTTTATTCAGACCACCCTTGTTGAGGATATCGCCACGCTCGGTCCGCAATTGCAGGCAATTATTGGCGAAGGCTACGAACAGCCGATCTATCTTCGCGGTGACGAGAACACGCCCTATGGCCGGATCATGGAAGTGACGGCCGAAATCCGGGCAGCAGGTTATACACGTGTGTCCTTTGTGACCGAACAAAAGAAGTAGGAGCGACCAGCCCCACATGCTTCGCGGCTTTACCATCTCGACCCTTCTTCATGCCTCCGTGCTTGCCGCGGCGGTGATGACGTGGCCGATGAAGAAGAGCGATTGCGACAAGCAGATCGAACGACTGGAACGTGAGGAGCCGGGCCTTTCACCGGTCGATATCCTGCTGCGCCTGCCGCAATGCGCCAGCACGATTGATGTGCCGATCGACATTGTCGATATTGGTCTGGTTACGGACGTTGCGCCGATCCAGAAAGTGCAGGAGCCTGCCGAAGAGGAGCCTGAAGAGACCGAACCGGAAGAGCAGCCTGACCCTGTCGAGGAAGACGCCGAAATCGTCGAGGATCCGCCGGAAGAACCGGAAGAAGTGAACGAGACGCGCGAAACCGAAACAGCCGAAGAAGAGCCTGTTGTCGAAGACACCAAGGCCGAGCCCGAGGAAAAGCCGAAAGAGGCTGAGCCAAAGAAGGAAGAGCCTCCGAAGAAGGAGCCGCAGCTGATCGAGAAGCAGAAGCCGAAATCGGAGTCTGACGAACTCGACTTTCTGAATGATTTCGAGGATATCCTGAAGGACAAGGCCCAGACCCAGCGCAAGGCTGCGCAAGAACAGGCCCCGCCTCCGATCAACAAACCGGTGCTTCAAGACGTCCAGCAGCCCCGCAAGGGGGCAGGGGAGCGGCGCGGCAACACGGCCTCCCTGCAAGCCGCGATGCGTCGACAGATTGGCTATTGCTGGAATGGCGTCGATGATCTGCCCAAGGATGACCAGATCAATGTGGTGATCCGGGTGAGGCTGAATCTGGACGGCTCGCTGGATGGCAATGCCAGCCTTGTGACGCCGCGCTCGATGCCGATTGGCCGCCGCGGCGTTGTGGTGCAGCGGGCCCTGACAGCCGTGCGCCAGTGTGCGAACTACCAATTGCCTGAAGACGATTATGACGAGTGGAAAGATATCGAGGTCACAATCGGCCCGCTAAAGGGGAATTGATGAATTACGCTCCATCCTATCGGTTGTTGACGGTCATGATGGCGATCATGCTCATACCATCAGTGCTGCCGATGCATGCGGACGAAGATGCCGCTCGCTTTGATCTCGGGGCTGAGCTGCGTCGCCAGATCGGATCTTGCTGGAGGGGAGCAGAAAACCTTTCCCAGCCCGAGCGCGTGAGTGTTGTGTTGAGATTCCAACTGACGCCGAGTGGCGAACTGGATGGCGACGTCACGCTTGTATCCCCGGAAGCTGACGAGGTTTCCGCAGTGGCGATTTCCAGGGCTACAGATGCGATCTTGAATTGTGCGCCATACAATCTGCCAAAAGAACACTATCCTATTTGGGAAGACGTTGAGGTCACCATAGGTCCTCCCAAGAACAATCTGGTTTCCTGAAGGAGAAAGAGATGATCCGCTTAGCAAAACTCTGGTTGATGGCCGGGCTTCTCGCCTTTGGTCTCGCCATGCCTGCCGCTGCGCAGCTGCAGGTCCGCGTCGACGAGGGTAATTTCCAGCCGACCCCGCTGGCCATTCCGGACTTTGAAGTCCGCGGCGCGAATGCCGAAATGGCCGAAGACATCGCCGATGTCGTCCGGGCCGATCTGGAATCGACCGGCCTGTTCGACATCCAGAACCCGGCGTCCTTCATCCAGAAGGATCTGTCGATCGACGTCCAGCCGCGCTTCCCGGACTGGCGGATCATCCAGACCGAGGGCCTTGTTGTCGGAGCGTATGAAGAATTGCCGGATGGCAAGATCGCCGTCTCGTTCCGCCTGTGGGACGTTTATGGTGGTGAAGTCATGCGGATCAACGGCCAGCCCGGCCGTCGCCTCACCACGACGCCAGACAATTGGCGCCGCATCGCTCACAAGATTGCGGATTCCATCTATAACCGCCTGACCGGTGAAGACCCATATTTCGATACGCGGATCGTTTATATTGCCGAGACCGGCCCCAAGACCGAGCGTGTGAAGCGCCTGGCGATCATGGATGCTGATGGCGCCAATCAACAATATCTGACTGCGGGGACGAACACCGTGCTGACGCCGCGTTTCAGCCCGTCAGCTCAGGAAATCACTTACATGTCGTATGAGGGCGGTCGCCCGCGCGTCTACCTCTTCAATATTGAGACGGGCCGTCAGGAATTGCTGGGCAATTTTCCGGGCATGACCTTCGCGCCGCGCTTCTCGCGGGATGGGGAGAGTGTTTTGATGACCCAGGCCCAGGGCGGCAACTCTGAAATCTACCTCATGAATCTGCAGACACGCCAATCGCGTCGCCTGACAGACCACCCGGCGATTGACACCTCGCCCTCCATGTCACCGGACGGACGCGCCATTGTGTTCACGTCTGACCGTGGCGGCAGCCCGCAGCTCTACATCATGAACACCGATGGCAGTCCGCGGACCTGCCCCTCCGGTGGTCGGGATGTTGCTTGCCGCATCACCTTCAACAAGGGCCAGTATTCAACACCGGTCTGGAGCCCGCGAGGCGATCTGGTCGCCTTTACCAAGCAACTCGGCGGTCGATTTTACATCGGCGTGATCGGGACAGATGGTAAAGGCGAGCGCCTGCTGACCGAATCATACCTCGATGAGGGCCCGGACTGGTCGCCAAATGGCCGCGTGATCGTGTATTTCCGCGAAAGCCGTCCCGGCGCCGGTCCACAGCTCTGGTCGGTAGATCTGTCAGGCCGAAATGAGCGCAGAATGATGACCCAGACGGACGCCTCCGATCCGGCCTGGTCGCCATTGTTGCAATAAATTCATGGCTTTCGCCCCCGGTTTTCGTCCGGGGGCGTTGCTTTTTGGAGACAAAGCGTCAAAATAGTATCGAATCTGGGCGTTAGCTCTGCTTCCGCCCGATTGTCGCCCGAATTCTGTCAGAATATGGAGACAGATACCCGCTACACCCGGCACAACGTTGACAAACGCCAGCCGTTAAGGCGTCAATTAGCACTCAGGACATCCAGGGGAGTCTGAATAGCAATGAATACCACTTTTAAACTCGCAGCCGCAGCCGCGGTTGTTCTTTCGATCAGCGCGTGTGCATCCCAACCAGAGCCTGTTGAGCAGGTCGAGGAACAGGCACCAGTTGAGGTCGCTGAGCCAGCACCGGCTCCGGCTCCAGTTGAAGCAGCGCCAGCCGCACCGGTTGGTCCGCTCGCAGGCTCGCTCGAAGACTTCCGCGTCAACGTTGGTGAGCGCGTCTACTTTGACCTCAACGGCTACCGCCTCGATGTCGACGACCAGGAAATCCTGAAGCGTCAGGCTGCTTGGCTGTCGTCCTATCCGGGCGTTCGCATCATCGTTGCAGGTAACTGTGATGAGCGCGGCACCCGCGAGTACAACCTTGCCCTTGGTGAGCGTCGTGCTTCTATCGTGAAGGACTATCTGGTCAGCCTCGGCGTCGACCCGTCCCGCGTTGACACGATCTCCTACGGTAAAGAGCGTCCAATCGCTGCTGGTTCCGACGAGCAGGCATGGGCCCTGAACCGTAACGGCTTCACGCAAATCGTTTCCGGCGCAAACAGCTAGGTTTCTGCCGCGAATAGCTTCACAAGATGCAGCCGGGTGCCTTATTTTGGCCCCGGCTGTTTTTGTATGTTCGCCCACAATCCTCCGGAGGCTTCCCCCATGTTCAAAGCGCCCGCTCTTGTCCTCGCCAGCTTTTGCCTGATTGTTGGTCCTGCCGCCGCTCAGCGCGCCGCACCCATAACGCAAGGGGTCACCAGCTCCGACCTGTCGCAACAGGTGGCGCAGGCCCGCCAGCAAAGCGCGCAGGTTCAGGTCGAGGTCAATGGATTGACCGGAGATGTGATGCAACTGACCGGGCGGGTGGAAACGCTTGAATTCCAGCTCCAGCAACTGCGCGAGCAAAACGAGAATCTGTCACGCGACAATGAAGCCCTCATCGACGAGGCCGATGATTTGCGTACGCAACTGGAAAATCAGTCTGCAGATATTGCCTCCCTGAAATCCTATCTTTCAGCGGCGGGCATCATGCCCGAGGCCGACCCCATGCCGGGCAATGTCGGCGGAGAGTTCGGGACGATGCCGGAAATGGGCGCAGCGATTGACCAGAGCTTCAATTCTGGCCCACGCCGTCTTGATGCACCCGCCTCCATGGGTGAAACGACTTCAAATACCTCCGGCCCGACCCGCCTGACCATGGGCGGCGCAGCCGCTGCCGGCGAGTCTCTACCGGAAGGTTCACTGGGCACGATTCCTGCCAGCGCCCTGCCAGGCGAAGCGGGCCCGCTCTTCGCCCTTGCGAAATCCAAGCTGATCCAGTTCGACTATGCTGGTGCGGAAGAGGCTTTCCGTGCCTTCCTTGAGCGGTTCGGCGATGACCCGCAGGCTGGTGAGGCACACTACTGGCTGGGAGAGTCGCTCTATCAGCAAAAAGCGTATGCCGATAGCGGCGCAGCCTATACGACGATGATCCGGTCTTATCCGGACAATCCTCGCGCGCCGGATGCACTGGTCAAGCTGGCGCGGGCAATGCGTCTGATCGGTGACAAGGAAAAGGCCTGTCTGGCCCTTGGTACACTGCCGAGCCGCTATCCGAACGCTTCGGGTGTGACGCGGGATCTGGCTGCGGTTGAGCGAACCAAGTCCGGCTGTGACAACTAGGCGATTTCCTGACACATGATGGATGCGTTTGATCGGCTCTGTAGCACCGCTTCAGGGCCGATTGGCATTGCGGTGTCCGGGGGCAGCGACTCGCTTGCCCTGCTCGTGCTGGCCCATGACTGGGCCGCGCGGTCTGGTCGTGACCTGATGGCATTTACCGTAGATCATCGCCTGCGGCCTGAGGCCGCCGACGAGGCCCGCCACGTGGCCAGTATTTGTGGGCAGATCAGCATAGCTCATGAGACATTGGTCTGGGAAACGCCTGTATCAAAACAGGTGCTGGCCCGGCGAGCGCGGCATGGCCTGATGGCCGCGGCACTTCGGGCGCGCGGAGGGACGCGCCTGCTGCTGGGCCACACGTCTGACGATCAGTGCGAAACATTCCTGATGCGGGCACGACAAGGTTCGACCTGGTATGGCCTTGCTGGCATGCAACCGCGTGCCATGTCGCCGGTCTGGCCCGAAGGGCAGGGGGTGATGATTGCCCGGCCGGTTCTCTCACACAGCCGCAGCGAATTGCGGACATGCCTGACTTCGCGTGGAATCCTTTGGGTCGATGACCCATCCAATCGCAACCTGGCCTATGAGCGGGTGCGCGTACGGGCGCAGCTGGACGGTCACGTCGACCTGAAAGCGCGCATCCTTGCCTGTCAGGCGCGTCTGCAGGACGTGCGGCGGCTGGAAGAGCGTCTGATTGGGCGCTGGATGGCCGATTGTGTTGCGTGGGATGGAGAAGGTGGCGCACGGCTGAATCTGTCCGGGCTACCGAGAGAGCGTCTGGAGCGCGCCCTCGGCCTGATGCTTCAAATCGTCGGCGGCAAGGAAACACCTCCACGGCGGGATGCCGTGCAGCCACTGGCGGGTCGACTTTCAGGCAACGAGGCGTTTCAAGGTGCCACGCTGGGCGGCGTCCTGATCTACCGCAAGCAGGGTGATATAGTCCTGTCGGCAGAGCCTGGAATCGCAGGTATGGCCGCCGATCCCGCACTGGCGCGCGCCCGTTTTGACGCAATGCGAGCGCTCTATGTCGGCGATACGTGACAAAACAGCCATTTTAAGAGCTTTTGAGTCGTTTTCATGCGATAAGCCCCCTATCTTACGGGGTGAACACCGGAATTTGGAGCGAGACGGAAAATGAACGTCAGAAACTTGGCTATCTGGGGCGCAATTGCCCTCCTGGTCATCGGCATGGCCGTGGCCATGGGTGGAAACCCTCAGGCAGCACGTGCTGAAAAGGCCAAACTGTCTGTCATTTATGAACTGGTCGAGGATGGAAAAGTCGCGGATGCGACCCTCGGTGACCAGCGCATCATCGTCACCACCACCGACGGCCGGACCATGGTCAGCGAATTGCGGTCACTCGACATGACGACCCAGCAGTTTCTTGAAGAGAACCAGGTTCCCTTCACGGTGGATGCTGACAGCGGCCAGAATACGTTCGCGTCTCTGATCTTTTCCATCCTGCCAATCCTGCTGATCGTTGGCTTTGTCTTCTTCATGATGCGCCAGATGCAGTCTGGTGGCGGTCGTGGCGCGATGAGCTTCGGCAAGAGCCGCGCTCGCCTCCTGACCGAAAAGCATGGCCGTGTGACGTTTGACGATGTTGCAGGCGTGGATGAAGCCAAGGAAGAACTGCAAGAGATCGTCGAATTTCTGCAGGATCCGTCCAAATTCCAACGTCTTGGCGGTAAAATTCCGAAAGGCGCCCTTCTGGTAGGTCCTCCCGGTACTGGTAAGACTTTGCTGGCACGGGCCGTGGCAGGCGAAGCAGGCGTGCCGTTCTTCACAATTTCCGGTTCGGACTTTGTTGAAATGTTTGTCGGTGTTGGCGCAAGCCGTGTCCGCGATATGTTTGAACAAGCCAAGCGCTCGGCGCCGTGCATCATCTTCATTGACGAGATCGACGCGGTCGGCCGTTCACGCGGCGCTGGCCTCGGCGGCGGCAATGATGAGCGCGAGCAGACGCTCAACCAGTTGCTGGTTGAGATGGACGGTTTTGAAGCCAATGAGGGCATTATCCTGATTGCTGCGACCAACCGTCCTGACGTGCTGGATCCGGCATTGCTGCGTCCCGGTCGTTTCGACCGTCAGGTCACTGTCGGCAATCCTGATATCATCGGTCGTGAGAAAATCCTGCGCGTTCATATGCGCAATGTACCCTTGGCCAAGGATGTCGAGGCGCGGACGATTGCGCGCGGCACGCCGGGCTTTTCCGGGGCAGACCTTGCCAACCTCGTGAACGAGGCGGCCCTGCTGGCCGCCCGTCGCGGCAAGCGCGTTGTCGCCATGCAGGAATTCGAGGATGCCAAGGACAAGGTCCTCATGGGACCAGAGCGTCGCTCCATGGTGATGTCCGAAAAGGAAAAAGAACTGACAGCCTGGCACGAAGCCGGTCACGCGGTCGTGGCGCTGAAAGTGCCGGCTGCAGACCCGGTCCACAAAGCCACGATCATTCCGCGCGGCCGTGCGCTGGGCATGGTCATGCAGTTGCCGGAAGACGACAAGCTGTCCATGTCCAAGATCGAGATGACTTCGCGTCTCGCGATCATGATGGGCGGGCGCGTCGCCGAAGAGCTGAAATTCGGCGAAGACAATGTCACCGCTGGTGCAGCCTCTGACATTCAGCAGGCAACACGCCTTGCACGCGCCATGGTCACCCGCTGGGGCTTTGCCGACGCGGTCGGCCCAGTTGATTATGGCGATGACCAAGGCGACGTGTTCCTCGGCCAGCAGCTGATGCAATCCTCGCATGTCTCGGAAGAGACCTCGCGGAAGATTGAGGAAGAAGTACGTACGCTGATCCAGACCGGCATGGACGATGCTCGCCGGATTATGACTGAGTGCCGGAAGGATTGGGAGGCGATTGCAACCGGTCTTCTGGAGTATGAAACCCTGACGGGTGACGAGATTTCGGCTTTGCTCAAAGGCAATCCACCATCGCGTCCTGATCTGGGCGATGATGACACGACGCCGGGCTCGGCGGTGCCGGTGATTGGCAAACGCCGCAAGCCCAAGGGCGATGGCGGCCTTGGCGATCCGGAGCCTAATCCGGCCTGATCGCTGGGGTCCCAGCAAAAAGTTTGAAAAGCGCGGTCAGTTCGGCCGCGCTTTTTGCTTTTACACAACGGCTTGCCTTTCGCCTGCTGAACACTACCGTTATTCAACGAGTCAGGAACGTTCTTCTTGTCGAAGGGTTCTGCCATTGCGCGCGCCTCTTCGCGGGCCTTGCGCGACGAGAAACAAAGCGGAGGCTGGCAGGCTTCATGTGCAATGCGCCCCTTCACGTGTCGCTCGACACTGGACACGAAATCCTGTTGAGGCCCGTCGGCCTGGATGACGAGCCACGCTTCCAGCAAATATTCCGATCCATGTCGCCTGAGTCGCGCTATTTGCGCTTTTTCAGCGGCGCCAATCCTGTGCCCGATGCGGTTGTCCACAGTCTCGCAAATGCGGATGGCAAGGTTCATATCGCGTGGGGCATCCTGGACGCTGATGAAGACGACACACCACTCATGGCAGCAGCCCATGCCATTCGCGCAGAGCCGGGCAGCAAGCGAGCCGAACTCGCGCTTGGTGTACTGGACCAGTACCAGGCGCATGGCTTGTCCCGCCTGTTGATTGCGTCGGTGGCGCTATCCTGCCGCGCGCAGGGCATCACCACGCTGGAGGCTGAAACGCTGCCAGAAAATCGAAAGGCCAACAGCCTCTTCAAGGCGCTCGGGGGCAAGGTAATTCGACCGTTGCCGCCGACGACGGTGTGGGAATTCGAAGTGGATGACCTGATCGACCAGCTCAAGCACATGGAAAAGCCGGAGGGCTTGCGAGCCGTGTTCAGCACAAACGGGTAAGTGCTTGCCTCACAGATAGTTCATGGCAAGTTCAAGGGCCCGGCAGACGATGTAGACGACGAGGGCGAAAATCCAACGCCAGGCACCGACTGGTTGGGTCAGGTATTGAAGACTGTCGACACGGTCCCAAAATACATGACCATCTTCGCTCAGCGTTCGGGCGCATATGATATGAGTGATCAGGCTGATCAATGGAATGCCGAGCCCCATGCCGGCAAGCATCGCCCGGGCTGAACGCTTCAGGCTGGACGGGAAGGACAGCAATAATGTTCCGTATTCTGATGCCCATCAGGGCCTTGCCGGGCGTATTTCCCAATTGGGAAACGCAGAATGCCTCAAGCACAGTGAAGGTCAGTGCGTGAAGCACGAGAAAGACGCCCACGAAGATATAGCCGTCGAAGAAAGCCTCATCCATCGGCCATGCCAGCAGGGTCGCCACAAAGCCGTAGATGAAGATAAGTCCCATCATGATCGCGAAAGAGGGGATCAGGCAGAGGTAGAAATCGATCCATTTGGCCAAGAAGCGAGCCCAGATGCGGGGTTTGTGCTCGGCTGACAGGTCAATTCGGGGGCGCACACCCTCCGGCGCCTCGCCAAAGACATCAATGTCAGGTGAAGTCGACATATAAAAAAAGCCCCCATCCGGATCAACCCGGGATGGAGGCTAATTTGGATTCACGGATCAGGAAACCCGTTCGACCATCATGTGCTTGATCTTGGCAATCGCCTTGGCCGGATTCAGGCCTTTCGGGCAGACCTGTGCACAGTTCATGATCGTGTGGCAACGATACAGCTTGAACGGGTCCTCAAGGTCGTCGAGGCGCTCGCCGGTTGCTTCATCGCGGCTATCGATCAGCCAGCGATAGGCCTGTAGCAGGGCCGCTGGCCCCAGATACTTGTCGCCATTCCACCAGTAGGACGGGCAGGAGGTCGTGCAGGAGGCACAGAGGATACATTCGTAAAGGCCGTTCAGCTCTTCACGGTCTTCCTCGGATTGCTTCCATTCCTTTTCGGGGTCTGGCGTAACCGTCTTCAGGTATGGCTGCACATAGGCATGCTGGGCATAGAAGCTGGTCAGGTCCGGGATCAGGTCTTTTACCACCGGCTGCGAGGGCAGGGGCGCAATCGTGATGACGCCGCCCGGCAGTTCGTCGAAGCCCTTGGTGCAGGCAATCGTGTTCTGGCCGGCAATATTCATGGCGCAGGAGCCGCAGACGCCTTCACGGCAGGAGCGGCGGAATGCCAGCGTCGGGTCGACATTGTTCTTGATGTAGAACAACACGTCCAGGATCATTGTGCCGGCGCGATCCATGTCCACCCAATAGGTGTCCCAGCGTGGATTACCGCCCTCTTCCGGGCTGTAGCGATAAATCCGGAACTGGCGGAGATTGGTCGCGCCTTGCGGCTTCGGCCAGGTCTTGCCCTTTTTGGGCGCGGAGCCTTTGGGGAGAGTAAGTTGAACCATGTCGTGCTCGCCTTGATATCCTAGTAAACCCGGGCCTTGGGCTCGATGTAGCTGATTTCGTTCGAAAGCGTGTAATTGTGCACTTCGCGATAGTCGATCGTGACCTTGCCGGCCTCATCGCACCAGGCGAGCGTGTGTTTCATCCACGTTTCGTCATTACGCTCCGAGAAGTCTTCGCGGGCGTGCGCGCCGCGGCTTTCCTGACGGTTGGCCGCAGAGTTCACGGTGACAGCAGCCTGCGCGATCAGATTGTCGAACTCGAGGGCTTCAACAAGATCCGTATTCCAGACCATGCCGCGGTCTTTCACGTCGATCCCGGGCGCTTTCTTGTAGACTTCCTCGATGGCATCGACGCCGTCCTTCAGGACATCGCCGGTGCGGAAGACGGCGCAATTGTTCTGCATGCCCTTTTGCATTTCGAGGCGGAGGGCAGCGACAGGTTGGTCGCCCGTTGCGTTGCGCAGGCGGTCAAGGCGCGCGAGGTGGCTGTCGGTGGCGCCCTTCGGCAATTCCGGCTGGGTTGCGCCCGCTTCCGTGGTGGCGCCACAGCGCTGGCCGGCTGCGCGACCGAAGACGACAAGATCGATCAGCGAGTTGGAGCCGAGACGGTTGGCGCCGTGTACGGAGACACAGGCCGCTTCGCCGACGGCCATCAGACCGGGCACGACCGAATCCGGGTCTCCATTCTTCTTGGTCAGTACTTCGCCATGATAATTAGTCGGGATGCCGCCCATATTGTAATGAACGGTCGGAAGCACCGGGATCGGCTCTTTCGTGACGTCCACGCCAGCAAAGATTTTCGCCGTCTCGGAGATGCCCGGCAGCCGGGCCGCCAGGACTTCTGCGCCGAGATGCTCGAGATGGAGGTGGATATGATCCTTCTCCGCGCCGACACCGCGGCCCTCGCGGATTTCCATGGTCATGGCACGGGAGACCACGTCGCGAGACGCGAGGTCTTTTGCTGACGGAGCATAACGCTCCATGAAGCGCTCACCTTCGGAATTGGTCAGGTAACCGCCTTCGCCGCGCGAACCTTCAGTGATCAGGCAGCCGGAGCCGTAGAT
>NZ_DGNN01000011.1:93460-126153 GCF_002388965.1 Leisingera sp. UBA4491
ACCATGGCATTGCCGTCACCCGTACAGGTGTGAGCCGAGGTACAGGAGAAGAAGGCGCGGCCATACCCGCCGGTCGCAAGCACGACTTTCTGCGCGCGGAAGCGGTGCAGCGTGCCGTCATCGAGTTTCCACGCGGTGACACCGCGGCAAGCGCCTTCCTCATCCATGATGAGGTCGAGCGCGAAAAATTCGATGAAGAATTCGGTCTCTTCCTTGACGCACTGACCATACAGTGTGTGCAGCATGGCGTGACCGGTACGGTCAGCCGCAGCACATGTCCGCTGGACAGGGCCCTGACCAAAATCACGTGTCATGCCGCCGAATGCGCGCTGGTAGATCTTGCCTTCCTCTGTTCGCGAGAAGGGCATGCCCCAATGCTCAAGTTCGTAAACCGCAGCAGGCGCTTCACGGCAAAGATATTCGATGGCGTCCTGATCGCCGAGCCAGTCTGACCCTTTGACCGTGTCGTACATATGCCAGCGCCAGTCATCCTCGCCCATATTTCCAAGCGAGGCGGCAATGCCACCTTGTGCAGCCACCGTGTGGGAGCGCGTCGGGAAGACTTTGGAGATACAGGCCGTTTTCAGGCCTGCCTGTGCGGCGCCCAAAGCTGCGCGGAGGCCAGAGCCGCCGGCGCCAACAACCACGACATCATATGTATGGTCGGTCCAGGTATAATTGCTCATCTTATGTTTCTCCCGCGAGGCTAGACGCCCGCGCCAATCCAGATTTTGAGAACCGACAGGGCCACCGTCACGAACAGCGCGATGCACGCAAAGCTGTTCAGGATGAGCAGGGCCGACTTGGTTCCTGTCTTCGCGATATAGTCCTCGATCACCACTTGCATACCAATGCGCATGTGAAAGAACGCCGCGCCGGCAGTCAGGATCAGCAGGATGGCGTTCCAGGGCTTGGCGGCCCATGCCTGAGCGTCAACGATATTGCCGCTCATCGCGTTGATGATGGAGTAGACGAACCACGGTACGAGGAAGATCAGCGCAATCGCGGAGACGCGCTGACGAATATGGGTTTCGGTGCCGGACTTGGCCGAGCCGAGGCCACGAGCCATTTTGGCTGGCGTAATGAAATCGTGTGAAGACATGTCCGTCGCCCCCTAAAGCCAAGTCGTTGCGGCGAAGATGGCCGCAGCGCCAATAACGGCGAAAAGATAGATAAACACCGACACGGTGCTGGCTGTTTTGGGGTCAAATCCGATATGCGGCCCATCCCAGAGCAGGTGACGGATGCCATTCGCGAAATGATAGAGTACCGCGACAGCCCACAGGAACAGGATGACCTGACCATACCAGGCTGAGATGACGCTTTCGATCACACTATACCATTCGGCATTGGTTGCGAGCGCGACGATCCAGGCGGTGATAAGGAAGCTTCCGAAATACAGGGCTGTGCCGGTAATTCGATGGGTGATGGACGCGGCCATCGTAATGTGGAAACGCCAGATCTGGAGATGTGGCGACAATGGGCGAGGATCTGCCCGGGAAGTGCTTGCCATGAGGGATGACCTTGCTTGCCTGCAATGAACGCTTTGGCTTGGGTTCTAGGTTTCTCTATGGTCCTGTCAACGCCACAGGGCTAGGGAGCGACAATATGAAACCTTTTCTTTTTGCACTTGCCGCAGGGGCGCTCACAGCTGTGCTGGCACAGGGAGCTGCTGCAGATCCGCTCGACGCGCTGATTCCAGCCTATGAGTCTTATGTGGACGCCGTCAGTCCTGAAGATGCAGCACGGGAAGAGAATCGCGCGCCAGATCGCTGGGCGGATGTTCGGCCGGCCTCTATTGCGGCCCAAACGGACGCCGCGCGGGCCCTTCTGAAAGATGTGCAAAAAGCTGAAACCGAACATGTCATCGATCAGGCGATCCTGATTCGCCTGTTGAAATCGGACATCAACTGGGCGGAGACTGATTCGGCCCGCATCCCGTTCACGGGTGACTGGGGTTTTCAGGCCGAACCTGTCTTTGCCGCGATGCGGACAGATATCGACAGCGTGGAATCCGCCGAGGCCTGGATTGCACGCCTGAACGACGTGCCACGCTATTTCGCCGAGAATATCGAGAATATGAGGCGCGGGATCGAAACCGGGTGGACCGCCAACCGGGATCCCCTTGAAACCGTGATCGACCAGATCCGGGAACAGATCATGGACGATGCGTCTGAAAGCGGCCTGTACGCGCCGTTCAAGGCTCTGCCGGAAGGCATCGACCCCGAAATCGCTGCGCGTCTCAGGGCGGAAGGCCTTCAGGCGACCGCTCGTGCCATTTCCGCCTATCTGGATGTCCTGCGCTTCCTTGAAATCGAGTATCGGCCGTATCTGCGTCAGGGTGCAGGAATCGCAGATCTCGAGAATGGACGCGAGGTTTATGCTGCGGCGGTTGAACACTACACGGCCGGGGCGGGCTACAGTCCGGAGGAGATCCATCTTCTTGGCCAGTCGGAAGTCACGCGGATCCGGTCCGAGATGGAACAAATCATCGCAGAAATCGGCTTTGAAGGCAGCTTTGAGGACTTCCTGACCTATCTGAGGACTGATCCGCAATTCTATGCCCAGTCTGCCGATGAGTTGATGGAGGCTGCCGAAGAAATCTCCTCACGCTTGCGCGCCAGTTTGCCGGACTATTTCGGGACGCTTCCGGAGCTGGAATTTGAGGTCCAGCCTGTGCCAGATTCGATCGCGCCGGGCTATACGACCGGCCGTTATGTATCGGGCGATCCGGAGGAGGGTCGCCTCGGTATTTACCTTGTGAATACCTATGCTCTCGACCAAAGACCCCTTTATGAATTGCCCGCCTTGTCTGCGCACGAGGCCGTTCCCGGCCATCATCTTCAGATTGCGCTGGCCCAGGAAATGTCGGACCAGCCGGACTTCCGGAAGAACTATTATGCGACAGCCTTCGGTGAAGGCTGGGGGCTATACGCTGAGCGGATTGCGGGTGAAGCGGGCATTTATCGCACACCTTATGAGCGCTTTGGCGCTCTATCCTATGAGATGTGGCGGGCTTGCCGGCTTGTCGCGGATACGGGCCTGCACTGGTATGGCTGGACACGGTCACAAGCCGAAGCGTGTTTCATTGAGAATTCCGCGCTCGCCCCGCTGAACATCCAGACGGAGGTGACACGCTATATCGGCTGGCCGGGGCAGGCAGTTGCCTACAAGGTGGGCGAGCTCAAATTCCGGGAGCTGCGGGCCAAGGCGGAACTTGAACTGGGTGAGGATTTCGATCTACGCGCATTTCATGATGCGGCGCTTGCAGAAGGCGCTGTACCCCTCGATGTGCTGGAAGTGCGCATTGATGACTGGATTGATACCCAACAAATCAGTCCCTCGGCTCCCAACGTCTTGCCAAACTGAGCCTTCATGAAACTCACCATTATCGAGACCGGGCTCGTGCCTGAACCCATTCGGGCGGATTTTGCGGATTATCCGGAGATGTTCCGGAACCTGATATCTGCCGCAGACCCGGATATCGAGTATGAAACCGTGTCCGTCATTCAGGGAGAGCCTTTACCTGATATCGCCGGGCTGGAGGCGATCCTCATCACAGGCTCTCCTGCGGGCGTGTATGATGACTATGACTGGATCGCGCCGCTGATGCAGTTCATCCGGGATGCGGCCTCAGCCAGCGTGCCACAGGTCGGTATCTGTTTCGGTCATCAGATCATGGCAGAAGCATTGGGCGGAAAGGTCATCAAATCTCCCAAGGGTTGGGGGATCGGTCGGCATTCCTATGATGTGAAAGCATGTCCCGACTGGATGGGGGGCGATTGCCCGGCAACGATTTCCGTGCCGGTCAGCCATCAGGATCAGGTCGTTGAATTGCCGCCGGGTGCCAGCGTGCTGGCGCGGTCAGATTTCACGCCTTTTGCGGCGATAGAGTATGGCAAGACGCCCGCGATATCCTTCCAGTGCCACCCGGAGTTTGATGCTGACTATTCGGCCGCGCTCTACACGATCCGAAAGGGTCGTCCGCTGGCCGCAAACGCTGTCGACATGGCGATCGGGTCGCTGGAACAACCGCTCGACAATCAGCGTTTGGGAAGCTGGATCGCCCGGTTCCTGACTCAGTCCTGAGCGGGGGCAGGGGGAATCCGCCCTTGAAACTCGCAGGTTTCCCCTGTGGCGCGAAACCTGCATACTCTTTGTCGAAGTGACACATTCGTGTTGTAGGGACGCACAAAATCTTCGGAGACGTACGCATATGATGCCCAAACCGCTGGCTGACATTAAGCCAAACACGCTGGAATTCGAGATTCTGCCGCTGGTGAAGCCAACAGGCTTTCGCGAATATGATGCGCGTTGGTGGTTCAACGGAATCGGTAAGGAGAAGGCACCGGAACTGAATTTCACCGGTGTTCAGGCGCTGGGCCTCGGCATGGCAACGCTGTTCCATGAATTGGGGGTCGAGCCCAAAGTAGTGACCGGGCATGATTTCCGCTCGATCAGTCAGCCGATCAAGAACGCGCTCATCCTCGGCATGGTGCAAGGCGGCTGTGAAGTACTGGATGTGGGCCTCGCGCTTTCGCCAATGGTCTATTGGGCACAGTTCGAGCTGGATGCAGCCTGCTGTGCCATGGTGACAGCGAGCCACAACGAAAACGGCTGGACCGGGGTCAAGATGGGGGCCGACAAGCCGCTAACATTCGGACCAGTTGAGATGGGCCGCCTGAAAGAGATCGTCATGGGAGGCGAGTTTCAGCCCCGCGCGGGCGGCGGTCATTTCCGGGTCGATGATTTGCGGGACAAGTATATCAAGGCAGTCGTTGGCGATACGAAGCTTAGTCGTCCGATCAAGGTGATTGCGGCGTGTGGCAATGGCACTGCGGGCGCGTTTGCGCCGGATGCGTTGCGTATGATGGGCGCAGAAGTTGTCGAGATGGACTGCAACCTCGACAACACATTCCCGAAATATAATCCCAACCCGGAAGATGCAGAAATGCTGCATGAAATGTCGAAAGCCGTCAAAGATCTTGGCGCAGATGTCGCGCTCGGTTTTGATGGTGATGGCGACCGCTGTGGTGTTGTGGACAATACAGGCGAGGAGATCTTCGCGGACAAGATCGGCCTGATGTTGGCGCGAGATTTGTCGAAACTCTACAAGGACGCGACTTTCGTCGTCGATGTGAAGTCAACCGGCCTCTACAAGACCGATCCCGTGCTGAAGGAAAATGGTGCGACGGTCGATTACTACAAGACCGGCCATTCCTACATCAAGCGCCGCACCAATGAGTTGGGCGCGCTGGCAGGTTTTGAAAAGTCCGGTCACTTCTTCTTCCAGCCTCCAATTGGGCTTGGTTATGATGATGGGCTGGTTGCGGCGAAGGCCATTCTCGAAATGCTGGATCGCAATCCGGGCAAGACAATGGCCGATATGAAGGGGGAGCTGGGCGTTGCCTATACTTCACTCACCATGTCACCGCATTGCGATGATGAAACCAAATATGGCGTCGTCGACAAGATGGTCGCAGAATATGAAGGCCTGAATGGCACCGAAATTCTTGGTCGGAAAGTCATTGATGTGAATACTGTCAATGGTGCCCGCGTGACACTGGAAGACGGGTCCTGGGTTCTTATACGTGCGTCCTCCAACAAGCCGGAACTGGTTGTGGTGGTTGAATCCATGACGAGCGCCGATGATATGCGCGATCTCTTCCACAAGGAAATCAAGCCGCGCCTCGGCAAGCACCCGGAAGTCGGAGCATATAATCAGGAAATCTGATCCCTTTCTGCCAAGGGAAACTCTTTAGAACATGATCAGGCCTGTATCGCCCGGAGCGGGCCTGATCCATTTTAACCGGGCAGAATGTCTCGCAGCATCCCGCGTGGGCCGGGTGTGAAGTGCCCTCTGGTGAACTGGCCAGAATGGCACACTCAGCCCCTTGACCAACTGGCATAAAAATCGCACCCCCTGCCGCGAAGACACTAGTATCTTGTGAGGATTTTTCATGCGCGTTGCGATGATTGGAACGGGCTATGTCGGCCTTGTCAGCGGAGCCTGTTTTGCCGATTTTGGGCACGTTGTAACATGCGTCGACAAGGATGCATCCAAGATTGAAAAGCTGGAAGCCGGCATCATGCCGATTTTCGAGCCCGGGCTCGACAGCCTGGTTGAGAAGAACGTCAAGGAAGAGCGCCTGTTCTTCACGACCGAAGCCAAGGATGCGATCCGCGATGCCGACGCCGTCTTCATTGCGGTCGGCACGCCCTCACGGCGCGGCGATGGACATGCGGACCTATCCTATGTCTACGCGGCGGCTGAAGAGATCGCCGAACTCATGGATGGCTTCACCGTGATCGTCACCAAATCGACTGTTCCGGTCGGCACGGGCGACGAAGTTGAGGAAATCATCCGCAAGAAGCGCCCTGATGGCGAATTTGCTGTCGTCTCCAATCCTGAATTCCTGCGTGAAGGCGCGGCGATCAAGGACTTCAAGATTCCCGACCGTGTGGTTGTTGGAACCGATGATGACCGCGCCCGTGAAGTCATGCAGGAACTCTATCGTCCACTCTTCCTGAATGAGACGCCGATTCTGTTTACGGCCCGGCGTACATCTGAACTTATCAAATACGCCGCCAACGCCTTCCTCGCTGTGAAGATCACCTTCATCAATGAGATGGCGGATCTCTGCGAAAAAGTCGGCGCGAACGTTCAGGAAGTCTCTCGCGGCATTGGCCTGGATGGTCGGATTGGCAAGAAATTCCTGAATGCCGGTCCCGGCTATGGGGGGTCCTGTTTCCCGAAAGACACGCTGGCGCTGACCAAGACGGCCAATGACCATAATTCTCCCGTTCGCATCGTCGATACGGTGGTTGAGGTGAACGCGGCGCGCAAGAAGGCAATGGCTGAAAAGGTCATTGCGGCCATGGGCGGCGACGTGAAAGGCAAGACAATTGGTGTGCTGGGCCTCGCGTTCAAACAAAACACGGATGACATGCGCGACGCGCCAAGCTTGGATATCATTCCGGCTCTGCAAGCGGCCGGCGCCAAGATCCGGGCTTATGATCCGGAAGCTATGGATGAAGCAGCGCATCTGCTGAGCGATATCGAATTCGCAAAGAGCGCGTATGACGCCATTCAGGATGCCGACGCGATGGTGATTATCACCGAATGGGACCAATTCCGCGCATTGGATTTTGAAAGAATCAAGGAAGCCCTCAGCACAAACATTGTGGTAGACCTCCGGAACATCTATTCACCGGACGACATGGCGGCTCGTGGTTTCAAGTATACATCCATCGGCCGCCCGTCTATCTGAGGCGCTTAGGCAAACAGGATCCTGAACATGAAATTCTTCGTAGATACCGCAGACACTGGCGATATTGCTGAACTGGCGGCGACCGGCCTGATTGACGGGGTTACCACCAACCCATCACTCATCGCGAAGTCGGGCCGCCCATTCGCGGATGTCGTCAAGGAGATCTGCGAGATCGTACCCGGCCCGGTCAGCGCGGAAGTTGTTGCGACCGACTATGACGGGATGATCTCTGAAGGCCGTAAACTGGCGAAGATCGCTGACAACGTTGCCGTAAAGCTTCCGCTGACGCTGGAAGGCCTGAAGGCCTGCCGGACGCTGTCGGATGACGGCACGATGGTCAACGTCACGCTTTGCTTCTCGGCCAATCAGGCGCTGTTGGCGGCCAAAGCCGGCGCAACATTCATCTCGCCTTTCATCGGACGTCTCGACGACATCAATGTCGACGGCATGGAGCTGATCGCTGATATTCGCCAGATCTATGACAATTACCTGTTCGATACGGAAATTCTTGCTGCGTCGATCCGGACAGCCAATCACGTCAAACTATCGGCACTGGCTGGCGCAGATGTGGCGACCATGCCGCCATCTGTCATCAAGGGCCTCGTCAAGCATCCGTTGACCGACAAGGGTCTGGAAACCTTCCTGGCTGACGCAGCGAAGGCCGGCATCAAGGTCTGATCGACATGGCAATGCCAGACGGCCCTCAGGGCCGCGTCCTCATTATCGCCGGATCTGATTCCGGCGGTGGTGCGGGTATTCAGGCTGATATCAAGGCAGTCACCATGCTTGGCGGTTATGCGATGACCGCCATCACCGCCATCACAGCTCAAGATACGCGCGGTGTCCATGGTGTGTGGCCCGTGCCCATTGAGGGCGTGGTCGGGCAGATGCGGGTCACGCTTGCTGACATTGGCGCCGACGCAATCAAGACTGGCATGCTCGGGTCCGCCCCTTTGGTCGAAGCGGTCGCGGAACTGTTGTCGGAGCGTGCTCAATTGGTGCCGCGTGTCATCGACCCTGTCATGGTCGCGACATCGGGTGACCGGTTGGTTGACGCAAAAGCGGTTGAGGCGATCCGGTCAGAACTTGTCCCGAACGCGCGCCTTGTAACGCCCAACGCCCCCGAGGCGGAAGTATTGACCGGGAAGGCGGTGGACTCGGTCAGTGGCCAGCGCCGTGCGGCCGAGGCTCTGCTGGAGCTTGGTGCGAATGGCGCGCTGGTCAAAGGCGGGCATATTGGCGGAGATGTCATCACGGATGTGTTGCAGACGACGACGGGCGAATGGGTGTTTGAAAGCCGCAGGATCGAAACGAGTTCGACCCATGGAACGGGTTGCACACTGGCGTCGGCCATTGCCGCGCTTCTGGCACAAGGAAAAAGTGTTCCGGACTCGGTTGAGCAGGCCCGGGAATACTTGCTGAAAGCGATTCGCGCGGCCAAGGGGTTCGGGTCCGGCCATGGTCCGGTTCATCATGGTTGGATGCTTGACGAGGAATAGACCGCCTCAACGGCCGTTCAGAAATCATCGTTTTTCCAAGTACGCGTCCCGTGGCATTCAGTCGTCCTGATTGGAGACTCTGTCATGCCGACTTTGCCGTTCTACCAAATTGACGCCTTTGCTTCAAAGCCATTCGAAGGCAACCAGGCGTGCATCATGCCGCTGGAGACATTCTTGCCTGATGAAACCCTGCAGGCGATTGCGGCAGAAAACAACGTCGCCGAGACGGCCTATATCGTTCCGGCGGGGGAGGGAGTGTGGACGCTTCGCTGGTTTACGCCGTCGGTTGAGGTTCCCCTTTGCGGTCACGCCACTCTTGGAACTGCACATGTGCTGTACCAGGAGCTTGGATACACCGGTGAGGCAATTGCGTTCGACACGATGAAGTCCGGCCGCCTGCATGTTCGGCGTTTGAAAGATGGACGATTGGAAATGGACTTTCCATCGGCCCCCATTCAAGAAATTCCGGTAACGGATGAGGTAGCGGATGCGCTTGGCACGCGTCCTGTTCAGGCATGGGGCGGCATGTTCTATGCGGCTCGGTTTGAAACACCGGAGGACGTACGTGCGCTCAAGCCGAACCTGAAGGCGCTAAAGGATCTTGGCGCGCCGGGTGAAGGCTGGGATCGTGGGAATTTCGGGTGCTTTTCCGCTGGCGGGGATGGTGTCGCCGTCACCAGCCGCTTCTTCGCGCCAGGAAGCGGAATCGATGAAGACCCTGCAACAGGTAGTTGGCATACGATGCTGGCGCGGGTCATGAGCGAGCGATTTGGTCTGGACGAGATGTCTTGCTACCAAGCCTATCCGGGCCGGGGCGCAAAGATCGATACGCGTCTTGAAGGCGATCGCGCCAAGCTTGTCGGTCGTGCAGTAACAGTGATCGAGGGCAGCTTCCGTCTCTGAATCCTTATTCACTGCCCCAAGGCGGAGGAGGTGGCGCAACGGGTTGTGAAGTATCGAACTCGATTCGGAAAAAGCGTTTCGGGCGCTTCATCTCATAAGCGAACAAATTGTCTGACGGACGCACCTCGATCGCCCAGGTGTTGTCTTTGGACTGAGGAATACCTTCAGAATCGAACAGAGCTTTCGTGGCATCATCCGCCGGAAAGGCCATTCGGCTGGCGCTGGCCTGGTCATTACCTGCGCCGCCATACCATGTGATTGCATCGGGGCTGCCATCCTCATGCGTGTGCGCATGGTGCAAGGCCAGGTGGGGTCCATCATTGTGGAGTACCCAGACACGGGAGCGGTCATCGCCGACATGAAGCGGAATACGGACTTCCTGTGGAGAACAATCCCGAACATGCATAACAATACGCTCTGTGCGCCACTCATCATCTTCTGGATCTTTGCTGACAATCTCGCCCTCAAATGCCTGCCCGCACAGGGCCGTCAATCGAGACATGAATTCTGCGTCCGAATCCTGTTTTACTGACTGGCCGCAGGCGGCTGCCAGAGCCAGAACGACAAGGCTTGCGAGTAGGGGACGCTTCATCTTGGACCTTTCTCTAGTGGCGGAAGTGGCGCATGCCAGTAAAGACCATGGCGAGGCCAACCTCGTCGGCGGCGGCGATGACTTCATCGTCGCGGATCGAACCGCCCGGCTGAATGACGGCTGTTGCGCCCGCTGAAGCGGCCTGAAGCAGCCCGTCTGGGAACGGAAAGAATGCGTCGGATGCGGCAACGCACTCTTTCGTCTTTGGCTCAGGCCAGCCTGCGATGTCTGCGGCGTCCTCTGCTTTGCGCGCGGCAATGCGTGCGGAGTCAATCCGGCTCATCTGTCCTGCGCCAATGCCCACAGTTGCACCGTCTTTGGCGTAGATGATGGTGTTGGACTTCACATGCTTGGCGACGCGCCAGGCGAACAGCATGTCATTCAATTCCTGCTCGGTTGGGACTTTCTTCGTCACGACCTTCAGGTCTGCCTTGCCGATGCGGCCAAAGTCACGATCCTGCATCAGGAAGCCACCGGAGACCGTCTTGACGAACCGGCCAGCCGAAGCCGGGTCCGGCAGGCCTTCCGTAATCAGGAGGCGGAGGTTTTTCTTTTTGGCAAACACTGCTTCAGCGGCTGCATCTGCTCCCGGTGCTATGACGACTTCTGTGAAGACCTGGGAAATTTCCTGAGCGGTTGCTTCGTCCAGCGGGCGGTTCAGTGCGACGATCCCGCCAAAGGCAGAAGTCGAGTCACATGCCAGTGCCGAACGATAGGCTTCGATGATGCTCCGGCCTTGCGCAACGCCGCATGGATTGGCGTGCTTGATGATGGCGACGGCAGGGATCTCATCACCCAGTTCGCCAATCAGTTCATAGGCGGCATCTGTGTCATTGATGTTGTTGTAGGACAGTTCCTTGCCTTGCAGCTGTTTTGCAGTTGCCACGCCGGGACGTTTCTCGCCGGTCACGTAGAAGGCGGCTTTCTGGTGCGGGTTTTCGCCATAGCGCAGCGATTGCTGAAGCTTGCCCCCAAGGCTGGCCCAGTCTGGAGCGGTCTCGCCAAGTTGGTCTGCATACCAATTGGAAATTGCGGAATCATAGGCCGCTGTGCGGGCATAAGTTTTCGCGGCCAACTTGCGGCAGAGGCTGACGCTGACATGGCCATCATTTGTCTCCATTTCAGCAAGCACTGCGTCGACATCAAAGCCATCGGTACAGACGGCGACGAAGGCACCATTTTTTGCCGCCGCACGCAGCATGGCCGGACCACCGATATCGATGTTCTCGATGCAAGTGTCGAAGTCTGCGCCAGAGGCAACCGTCGCCTCAAACGGATAGAGATTTACATAAATCAGGTCGATCGCGCCAATGCCGTGTGTTTCGGCATCTTTCACGTGGGAGGGATTGTCGCGCAGATAGAGCAGACCGCCATGCACCGCCGGGTGAAGCGTCTTGACCCGGCCGTCCATCATTTCCGGAAAGCCTGTCAGGTCGGCAACATCTTTCACATCCAAGCCGGCTTCTTTCAGAAGTTTCGATGTGCCGCCGGTGGAGACCAGTTCGACCCCCTTGGCGGCAAGCTTTTGAGCTTGTTCCACCAGTCCGATCTTGTCAGACACGGAAAGCAGGGCGCGGCGAATGCGAACGGGAGCTCCGCGGGTGGCGGCATCTGTCATGTTGAGAATTCCTTTGGCGCAGGCTGAATGCTTGTGCCGCGGGGCGTATCATGACCGCGGCGTGGGTCAAGCGCTCCAGCGTCGCGCCTTTTCGGCTCGCTCGCTGGCATATTCCGGAACGAGAACGCCCAGCAGGCGGAGGGCTTCAGAGCGTTCGCGCCGGGATGCCGCCTCAATCAGCTCCCCGAGCCGCTTTTCAAAAAGCTCGGAAGGCGCATGCAGGTTTTCGACCTGCCAGATGCCGTCCACTTTGGTGGAGACCACGGCTTCATGCTCATAGGTCAGCACCTCATGCATCTTTTCGCCATCGCGCAGGCCGGTCGTGGTGATCTTGATGTCGACACCTGGAACCAGGCCCTTCATACGGATCATGGTTTCGGCCAATTGCAGGATCGGCATGGGTTCGCCCATATCCAGTACGTAGAGGCCGGTTTCTGATGTGCGATCCTGAAGTGCGGCCGATTGAAGGACGAGCGAAGAGGCTTCCTCGACGGTCATGAAGTATCGGGTCACGCCGGGATCAGTCAGAGTGACGGGGCCGCCCGCCGCGATCTGGCGCTCGAACAAGGGAACCACTGATCCTGATGAGCCAAGGACATTTCCGAAGCGAACAATAGAGGCGGCCATGCCGGTTTGCGCTGCAACCCGAGATACGGCCATCTCGGCCAGGCGTTTGGTGGCGCCCATGACATTGTCCGGATCGACCGCTTTGTCCGTGGAGATAAAGACAAAGCTCTTCGCGCCGACAGCCGCCGCGGCTTTGGCCGCGTTCACTGCGCCCGACACATTGGTCAGGATGGCTTCGCAAATGTTACGTTCCATCAAGGGAACATGCTTCAGCGCCGCCGCGTGGATGACGACATCCGGCTTTGCGCGCGTGAACACGTCACGGACACGGTTCATATCGCGAACATCGCCCAGTCGGGCCGTGTGCCGGTTGGGGGGCAGGATGCCCGCCAATTCCATGTCGATTGAGTAGAGATTGAATTCTGAGGCATCGAACACGGTAATTGACGCGGGTTCGAGCCGAGCAACTTGGCGTGTAAGCTCCGAGCCGATCGTTCCGCCACCACCTGACACCAGGACGTTCGCATTGCTCACAAGAGCGCGGACCGGCTCAATGCAGAGATGGCGTTCCGGGCGCGACAGCAAGTCGGACGGGCGAACGGGCTCCAGCACTTGGGCTGTTTCATCCCGATTCAGCGCCATGATTTCGGCGCCATGGTTAGAAGCGGTCTCAAGTACCCGGATCGTCGTCTCGCGTTTACGTGCAGCACCCGTCACAGCCACCCATGGCGTTTGTTTGTAGCGCACCGTCAACACTTCAATCAGGTCACCCAATTCGTCGAGAGAGCCGAGAATCGGAATGCCGCGAATGGCGCGGCCCGGCTCGGTCGCCTCCACGTCGACCAGGCCGAGCAGACGAATCTTGCTGCTTTGGGCCGATGACTGGATGCGGCGAATGACCTGAACACAGCTCTGTGAATCACCAACGAGAAGAACCGGCTGACCGTTCTTGGCGACCGGGCTGAAGATTTGAAACGGCTCGTGAGTCGTGCGGGAGAGGGCGAACATGCGTCCGGCAAACAGGCCAAGCGTCCACAAGATGAGCGCAACGCTCAATGTGGCGAAGGGCGTGGCCAGTAACCCGTTCAACATGAGCATGACCGGCAAGTAGATCAGGGCTGCAAGACAAACCCCCTGGAAAATCCGCACCGCATCCGGCCAGCCCATATGACGCCAGACCTGCTTCTGGATGCCAAGCACGAGGAAAGATAGTGCGACGGCTGCAGCGAAGAAGGCGGTGCTGATGGCGATCGAATTGAAGGGCAAGTCAGCGCGGGGCGCCTCGGACGACCAGACCAGTAATCCGGAAAACGCCATGGCAATGATCGCGATGCTGATGTCGAACCCGAGGGTCAGCGTCATAGCGCGTCGAGCGGCCTGTTTTGGCGTCATGCGGATCTTTCCTTCAGAAATGCCCAGCGAATACAATTCGGCGGCTGTTGTCCGTCCCCGTTAGGATCTGCAAAACCAGCCATAACGATTTGCTCGGGTCTTTCAACCACACCGCGCGCAAGATAAACTGTACGTTCAAGGCGCGCACCTTCATGGCTTGTCTTGAACTTCCAGACCGTACCGTCATCGCACACCAAACGAATGGCATCTCGGCCCATGATGGCTGTGACCGTAGGATGTAGGTGAAAGCGAATTTCAAAGCCAATGAACTTCCGGTCATCCGACGGCGGCTGAGAGACTGGTCTCACAAGGGAGTCCTCGCCCGTCAATCGCTGGCCATCGCCCGACATGAAAAGGCGGCGACGATGCAGCAATCCACACGGTGCCTTGTATCCGCCATGCTGCGCATCGAGCCATATCTCGTCGCCTTCTTCCAAGCGTTTGGCTGAAATACCTTCCGGTCCATGGGCGGAAAGAAGACGTGATTCGTCATTCAATGAGAATGTGGATGAGTCCCGACCAGCCAGGATCAGTGTGGAGTGGGCCCCCGTGCGCCGCACGGCGGCTTGCCAGTCAACATTCACCTCGGCGCTATAACCGCAAGAGGTAACAAGACGGCTTGGTCCGTCCGAAAGCTCGAATCCAAGCGCGCCTGCATGGGCGAAATCGCTGAAGGGACGCTCGGGCGCTTCGCCACAATCGAGGATCAGCCGAAGGTTATTTTTTTCAAGCTTCTGAAAGCCGGATTTGGGCGCGAAAGTGAACCGGCGGGGTGGAGAGGACAAATGGGCGAGCGCCGCCTCGACAACTTCCGATCTCGCCTCGTCGCTATCATTGAACGGGCTGAGCGCGCCGTCGCCGGCTCGAAAAAAGGCGACCATTGCGCCCATGCGTGAAACCCACTTCTCAAAGAAGTCCGGTTCCGGGTGGCCAGCGCGTCGGAACAGGTCCCGAAGCGTCAAAAGGTGCACAAGCGCGCGCAGGTTTCGCGACGGGCTGCGGCTTACATGCCCACCATCGGGAAGGATTTGCGCCGTGCATTCTGCGTCCAGTCTGGCGAGGGCGGTCTCCAGGCTCATTGCGCGGTCTATGCACAATGCGCCTGCAACGATTGTGACAGCACCGTACCAGCGCGCTTTGGGATCGATGGCCGCGTCGATTTGATCAGAAAGATAGCGGATTTGCCGAACCAGGCATTCCGAGCGGGTTCGTTGGGCATCTGCGGAGCCTGATTCGAAAAGAGCCGCGCCGCACAACATCCAGTTCCAACACCTAACGCTGGTAGGCGCCAGCCTCCAGGAGAACCCATTGAAGCTTCCATGGGATTCGATCCAGTCGTCGACAAAGCGTCTGGCACGTTCTGCCCCAAGGTCGCCCTGATCAAACAGATCAGGCAGCCATGAAAACCGATGCAGCCGATCCGCGAAGTGTTTGGAGGGAAGGAGAGTCGACCATGGCGGTTGGCCCGGCGCGAGGGTCAGACGCTCCATGCCGATGCGCCATATGTCCTGCATCAGCGCTTCGCCGCGCCGGTCATCCGTCGGCACAATTGGGGTCAGATGATGGGAAAACGCATCAGGAATTGGCCCAGACAGCTTCAGCCGCTGCAGGACACCGACTTTGGCATCATCGCCACAAGCTCCACGAAACCTGCGCCAGAGAGCGGCGTCATCTGCGCCGGTTCTCGTGCGGTCAGCAAGGATTTCGCTATCTCCGCCTCCCACGTCCACCGTCCATTCCGTCAAGAACTATACTTTTAGATTTGGTCTGAGCGACCTGATGTTGTCAGCATAGGCCGACCCGCCGCCCTTGAAAACGGCTGACCCGGCAACAATTGCACTAACTCCCGCGGCGATGGCTTTTGGAGCAGTCTCCGGATTCAGGCCGCCATCGATTTCCAGGATGATATCTCTGCCAGTTGAGTCGATCATTCGTCGCAGCTGTTCGACCTTGCGTAACTGGCTGTCGATAAAGGTCTGACCGCCGAAACCGGGATTGACTGACATCACCAGGATCAGGTCGATATCGTCCAGTATGGGCTCCACGATATTGGCGGGTGTGCCCGGATTTAAGGCAATTCCTGGCTTCATACCGGCAGCGCGAATCGCCTGAATCGTACGATGGATATGTGGTCCGGCTTCCGGATGAACCGTGAGGATGTTTGCGCCAGCCTTCGCAAAGGCAGCAATGAACGGGTCCACAGGGGCGATCATCAGGTGCACATCGAACGGCTTGTCCGTGCATTTGCGGAGCTTTTCGATCACCGGAGGGCCAAAGGTCAGGTTTGGCACGAAATGCCCATCCATGACGTCGATATGGATCATGTCTGCGCCAGCATGGTCTATGGCGGCAATCTCTTCACCAAGGCGAGAGAAATCTGCAGAGAGAATCGAGGGAGAAATCAACACGTCGCGCATGCGCAATCCCTAAGCTGGAACAGCCGACCACACAAGGTGGCCGGCTGTCCCAAAGTGTAGCAATTGGGCCTAGTAGCCGCCAGCTGGCACCAGTTTCCAACCGTCAGCGCCAGCAATTATATCGACCGGCGTGCCCGGTGCGATATAGACATCCGCGCCCTGAATGATTTCCTTCACGTCACCCGTCGAGAAACGGACAATGTAGGCATAACCCTGTTGCTTGCCGACAGCCTTGCCAGCTGCGTTGCCGGCGATGCCGCCGATGACAGCGCCGCCAATGGCTCCTGCGGTCTGGGCCTTGTCGCCACCGCCAAGCTCGGAGCCAGCCAGACCACCCAACACGGCGCCTGTTGCGGTACCAATCAGGGACCGGTCAGATTGGATCGTCACGGCGCGTACCGAGGTCACTGTACCGGTGTAAACGGTAGAGGCCTGACCGACCGCACCTGGCGTGGCTGTCCCAGCACCATAATTGCTTGCACATCCGGTGAGCGCCAAAGCGAGGGCAGCAAATGCGCCCACAGCAACTTTCCGGGGAGAAAATTCGGTAATCATGTTGAGTGCTCCCTGCACATTAGATGGGTTATCATTGCACAATTCGCCCTGAATGGCAGATGAACTCTGCGAGACCTTTTTGTGGCAAGTCTGTTTACCGCTTGAAAACCATGCGCGGATTGAAATCGATCAAATCCGCTGCAGGCGCGCAATGTAGAAGGCGTCATGCCCCGCACCGTCCTGCGGCAGCGTCAGCAGATCGCCCTCTGGCGTCAGGCAATGCTCGAAACCGGGAATTTCTGCTTCGGATACAGGCTGGCGTGAATAAAGGCCCGCCGTAATCGCCTGATCCACGATAGTGCGCCCTTCGCATTCAAGCGGGGTGCAGACGCAATAGATGACGATGCCGCCCGAAGTGACCATCTCGGCGGCGGCTGTCAGGAGGCGTGTCTGTGCTGCCGGGAAGCGGTCAATTTCTTCCTCTCGCTTGATCCATGCGCCCTCTGGATGACGTCGCAAGGTGCCCAAGGCGGAGCAGGGGGCATCCAGTAGCAATTTGGTCACCGGAACTTCCGGGCGCCATTCATCGGCATTGGCTGCAATGATGTCTGCAGACAAGCCCGTTCGCGCAAGGTTTTCCCTGAGGCGCTCCAATCTCGGCTTGGACCGATCGACGGCGGTCACTTTCGCACCGGTGGCCGCCAATTGAAGAGTCTTGCCGCCTGGCGCCGCGCACAAATCCACGACCTGATCGATCCCGGTCACATTGAGCAGTTTTGCGGGTAGGGCAGCGGCGGCGTCCTGAACCCACCAGCCGCCTGCTTCAAACCCGGGCAGGGCCTCGACATTTGCGCTGTTCAGGCGGACCGAACCGGTCGGCAATAAGTCGCCACCGGTTGCGTTAGCAACATCGCTTGGGTTGGACCTTGCGGACAGGAAGATTGGCGGCTCGTCCATTTGGTGCGCGGCAAGAAGCTCTGCGCGATCGGCGCCAAGATCATTCGCGAACCGGCTGGCCAGCCAATCCGGCCAGATCAGGCTCGCGGGCATTGCATCAAGGTCAGGCGGTGTGTCGGCTGCGCGCCGTAACACGGCGTTGAGAAAACTGCCTCCCGAACGCGCATCCGGCCAGCCCTTGGCCGCTTCAACCGTCTCCGACACAGCGGCATGAGGCGGTGTTTCCAGCCGCCAAAGCTGCACTACGCCAACGCGCAATAGGGCGCGAATGGCAGGGCTGGTGGCGTTGAGTGGTCGCGACAGCAGGGGTGAGAGACCCGCATCAATGCGGCCAAGTTCACGCAGGGCGGCGCTCGCCATCAGTCGGGCAAAGCCCCGATCGGGCCCTTCCAGCTCGTTGAAGCTGTCAGATTTGAGCATCGCCTCGTCCAGCGTGCGGCGGCTTTCCAGCGCCAGCATGAGCAATTCAGCTGCGGCGCGCCGTGCCAGGGCGCCGCTCATGAGTCTGACTCCATGATCAGCCCCACGGTCCGGCTTGGCGACGCGGTGCATCCGCAGTCTCGGAGCTGACGCCCATCTCGGCTGCCATGCGGCGCAAGGCCTCGATCCGGTTCGCGGTTGCCGGATGGGTTGAGAACAGATTGTCGGCGCCGCGTCCATTGAGGGGATTGGCTATGTACATGTGCGCCATGGCGGGGTTGCGCTCGGCCGCCATGTTGACCGAGGCGCGGGCACCGCGTTCAATCTTCTGAAGCGCGGAGGCCAGCCAGAGCGGATTGCCACAAATCTCTGCGCCTCGCTTGTCGGCCTCGTATTCCCGTGATCGGCTGATGGCCATCTGCACAAGGGCGGCCGCCATCGGCGCGAAGATCATGATTGCCAGAGAGCCGATGAGGCCTGCCCGCTCGCGGCCAAAGAACAGCGCGAAATTTGCCAACATGCCGATCGCACCCGCGATTGTTGCGGTAACGGTCATGGTCAGCGTGTCGCGGTTCTGCACATGCGCCAGTTCGTGCGCCATAACACCTGCGACTTCCTCGCGGGTCAGCGAGCCGAGCAGGCCAGAGGTCGCGGCGACGGCGGCGTTTTCGGGATTGCGCCCGGTCGCAAAGGCATTCGGTTGCGGTGTTTCAATAATGTAGACGCGCGGCGCAGGCAGGCCGGCGCGTTCTGCCATGCGGGCCACATCACCCGCAAATGTGCGCAGCATGGGGGAGGAGGTCTCCGGCGTGACCTCTTTGGCACCCTGCATGCGCAGGACAATCTTGTCGGCATTCCACCAGGAAAATACGTTCATGCCAGCGGCGGCGACAAAGGCGATTGCCATGCCGAGAACACCGCCGATCAGATAGCCGACCGCCATGAACAGCGCGGTTAGCGCAGCCAGCAACATGAAGGTTTTTGCGGTACCCATGGGTGACACGTCTCCGGTGATTTCAGTCGGGGGATGTTTAAATTCCCCAGAAACCTATATGGGGATTGTTAACGAAATGGGGAGTGCAGATGAGCACACCGGACTTTCCTGATGCGGCCGAAATCGCGCGTCGCGAGACCCTGACACCAGAGGCGCGCCGCGCGCTGGAAGAGGCAGATGCGCGTCGAATCGAGATGGCTGAGGACGTCTCTGAGCTGCCGGAGAACGAGCGTGGCGGCCCTCGCAAGATCGAGCCAACCCGGTATGGCGATTGGGAACGCAAAGGCATTGCCTACGACTTCTGAGCAGACCGGCCTTAGAGGCCCAGCACTTTCTTTGCGATGATGTTGCGCTGGATCTCGTTGGTACCACCATAAATTGATTGGGCGCGCCCTCCGAAATATGTCGCGACGTCGGGCGCGGCATAGGCTGGCAAGCTCGCGGGCAGGTCCCCGCTCTTGCCGAAGGGCTGTCCGAAATGGCCGACGGCATCCAGCATCAGTTCGGTAATCTGCTGGTGGGTCGTAGTTGCCAGGATTTTTACTGTGGATGCTGCATCGCCCGGTGATCCGCCTGCGGAGAGCGCGGAGAGGATGCGGAAGACAGTCATCTCCAGGCCATCCACCGCCATTTCTGCTTGGGTCAGCTTTTGCGCAAAGCCCGGATCATCGATCAGGCGGTAATTGCCGCTCTCGGGCAAGGAGCGAGCGATCTCGCGCACATGGCGCAACATGGCCCGTTTGCCGCCGATGCGAGCATAGGAGGTGCGCTCAAACCCGAGCAGGTACTGCGAATAGGTCCAGCCCTTACCCTCTTTGCCGATGCGAAACTCTTCCGGCACGGTGACATTGTCGAAGAAAACTTCGTTCAGCACATGCTTGCCATCAATCGTGATGATCGGCTTCACCGTCACGCCGGGCGCATCAATGGGGCAACAGATGAAGGTAATCCCTTCCTGCTTCTTCCCCTCATTGGAGGTGCGCGCCAGCAGGAAAATCCAATCGGCATGCTGGGCGGCCGAGGTCCAGATCTTGTGGCCGTTCAGCGTGTAGGTGCCATCTTTCAGCTCTGCGCTGAACTGGAGGGAGGCGAGGTCTGACCCTGATCCCGGCTCTGAATAGCCCTGTGCCCAGCCGACCGAGCCGTCGCGGATGCCAGGAAGCCATTTTTCCTTCTGAGCATCCGACCCGAATGTGTAGAGTACAGGCCCGACATAGACGACGCCCATAGGCGTTACGGTTGGTACGCCAGCGCGCTCCAATTCTTCATCAAAGACGTATTGTTCCTCGACGGACCAGCCGGGGCCTCCATATTCTTCGGGCCATGCCGAGGCGAGCCAGCCTTTCGCGCCGAGCGCCATTTCCGACTTTCGGACCTCTGCTGTTGTCAGCGCGTGACCTGCGCGGTTTTTCTCAAGAATGTCCTTCGGAAAATCCGTTTCAAAGAAGGTGCGGACGGTCTGCCGAAAGGTTTCAGTTTCCGGGCTGAAATCGAGGTTCATGGCATTTTCTCCCTTCCTGAAAAGCGTAGGGCAGGGCCTGCCTCAAGCAAGCCCTGCCCTCGCGTCGCCCGGAAGGGCGCTAAGCTCGCAGACTGGATCAGGCCGCTTTTACTTCCTCGATCCACTGGTCGATGCGGCGTTCGAGGATTTCCAGCGGCAGAGCGCCGCCGCCCAGAACCGTGTCGTGGAAGGCGCGGATGTCGAACTTGTCGCCAAGCTCGTCTTCAGCCTTCTTCCGCAGCTGCTGGATCTTCATCATGCCGATCTTGTAGCTGGTCGCCTGACCCGGCATCACGATGTAACGCTGGATCTCGGAGCGCGCCTGCATCTCGGTGATGGCCGTATTGTTCAGGAAGTACTGAACGGCCTCTTCCTCGGTCCAGCCCTTGGAGTGGATACCGGTGTCGACAACAAGACGGATTGCCCGCCAGATTTCGGAGCCGAGGCGACCGAAATTGGAATACGGATCTTCATAAGTATCCGGGAATTCCGTGGCCAGCCATTCGGAATACAGCGCCCAGCCTTCGATGTAAGCGGTGAAGCCGGCCTGGGTGCGGAACTGCGGTACGCCTTCCAGCTCCTGAGCAATCGAGATCTGCATGTGGTGGCCCGGAATGCCTTCATGATACGCGATCACTTCCAGTTCGCGTTTCGGCATCGCGGTCATGTCGGACAGGTGCGCGTAATAGGTTCCTGACCGCGATCCATCCGGCGTTCCCGGATAGTAGTGCTGGGCAGCTCCGTCCTGTTCGCGGAACGGCTCAACGCGCTTCACGACAAGGTCGGCCTTCGGCAGGATGCCGAAGAATTCCGGCAGGTTCGCCTTGATGTTTTCGATGTCGCGGGTCGCGTCGTCAATATAGGCCTGACGTCCCTCATCCGTATTCGGATAGTAGAAGCGTTCATCATCCTTGGAATCGCGCAGCATGGTGAAGAATTCCTGCAGCGTGCCTTCGAAGCCTACTTCCTGCTTGATGGCCTCCATTTCTTCATGGATGCGCGCCACTTCGGCGAGGCCGATCTCGTGGATTTCGTCGGCTGTCAGGTCGGTCGTGGTCTGCGTGGCCAGCAGGTGGTTGTAGTAGTCCTTGCCGTTGGGCTGGGTGTCCGCGCCGACCGGGCTGTCCGGATCCGGCGAATTGGCCATGTCTTCTTCAGCGAAAGCGATGATGGCCTCGTACGCTGGCTGGAAGTTATCGACCAGCGCGATGCGGGCCTGTTCCAGCTTGGCGTCAGCCTCTTCCTCGGCAAGTTCACCGGCTTCTGAAAGTTTCGCGATCTCGGATTTGACGTCGGCGTAGAGCGCGCTGTCTTCGCCTTCGGTGAACGGCGCACCTGTGATGACCTTCTTCGACTGGTCGATCACGCCTTCATAGGCAAATTTCGGGGCATGGACGCCGCGTGAAGCTGATTCCTTTGCAATCAGGATCGCCTCATTCATGGCGCGACCGGTTTCGCTGATCCGGTTGACGAGGGCATCGAAGTCTTCGACCGATTCCACATTGTGGAAATTGATCAGGAAGGTGGGCATGAAGCCCTGTGGGCCGTTCATCTGGTCGAAGATGTAACCATTATAGAGATATTCTTCGCCGGCGACTTCCTGCTCGGTCTGGTACTTCCAGATATCATAGGAGATACGGTCTGCTGGTGAGAGCGCATCATAGTCGAACTCGTTTTCCATTTCTTCGGTGGCTGCAACGCGCCATGCCAGCTGCTCTTCGTGGCACTCAAGGGTAAAGCAATCGATCTGGTCATTCTTGTCCTTGCGGCCCAGGAAAGTCAGTCCAATCGGGCTGAATTGCAGTTCTTCTTCGTATTTCGCGTCAAACCACGCATTCAGGCGTTCGCCATTGGCTGCCATTTCTTCTGCCGTCACAGGTGGCTTTTCAGGTTCGGCGGCGGGGGTGGGCTGGCCACAGGCGGTCAGCGCAAGCGCAAGGGCAATCGCGGTGGCGGTTTGCTTGATCATGAGAGACTCCGGAAAATTTTTCTCGAATAACGATAAGACTTGGTATTCCTTTCCGCGGCGCTGTGTCAATTGGCAAGTCCGCTTGAGGGCGTTAGGGGAGGGGGATGACTGATCCACGTATTTCTCCCGACGACACGTCCCGCCGCGACCAGCGTGTGCTGCGCATTGGCACGCGCGGCTCGCCGCTCGCGCTCGTGCAGGCCCGGCAGGTGGCGGCGGCGCTGGAAATTCACTCCGGCGGTGCATGGCGCGGCGAAATCGTTACCTTTACGACGTCCGGAGACCAGCTGACAACCGAGCGTCTGATTAATGCGGGCGGCAAGGGTCTGTTTACGCGCGAACTCGATGCGGCGCTCGACCGAGGGGAGGTGGACGTGACCGTGCACAGTCTGAAAGACGTGCCGTCTGTCTTGCCTGAGGGGCAGCGTTTTGTGGCGTTCCCGGATCGGGAAGACCCGCGCGAAGGTTTTCTGTCACCACATGCAACCAGTCTGAACGAATTGAAACAGGGTGCACGTGTGGGCACCGCCTCCCTACGCCGGGAAGCGCAGACTTTGGCGCTGCGCCCCGACGTCGAGATCGTGACGTTCCGCGGCAATGTCGCGACCCGTATGCGCAAGTTGGAAGAGGGGCTCGCAGACGCGACCTATCTCGCCATGGCCGGGCTGACGCGCCTCGGCATGGCGCATTTGGCGCACCCGATCCCGCTGGAAGACATGCTGCCGGCCGCCGGACAAGGGATCGTCGGCGTTGTGGCGCGGGAAACTCTGGCTGAAGATGCTGCAGAGGTGTTCAAGAAGATGAACCATGAGCCGACCGAGTCCGCTGCCCATATCGAACGGGCTTTCCTTGCAGCACTCGACGGCAGTTGCCGCACGCCGATTGCGGCGCACACGTTTGACAAGGGCGACACCTGGTTTGTGAAGGGCGAAGTTCTGTCGCTGGACGGCAAGCAGACTTGGTCTGCCAGCGGATCGTGTGCCAAGGCGTCCGCATTGCAGCAGATGACGGATCTGGGGGCCAGGCTTGCCGCTGACATCCGCGATGCGGCGGGCGGTGAACTGCCAGCCTTCGGCAGCGCATGGTAAAGCCACCGGTCATCGTGACGCGTGCGGAGCCCGGTGCCTCCGAGACCGTGACACGGCTGATGGATATGGGTTTTCATGCCATTCGGTCTCCCATGCTCGAGCTGAGAGCGCTCGAAGCGCCCATGGTAGACTTGTCGGGCATCTACAATCTGGTCTTCACGAGCGCGAATGGCGTTCGGTTCTTCGTTGATGCTGTCGGAGGTATCACGGAGCAGGTCGCTGATCTGACTACGTGGTGTGTTGGGCCTGCGACGGCGGATGCGGCTGAAGCAGCAGGCTTCCAGAAGATTGTGCGGGGAGATGGAGATTCTGACGAACTCGGCCGTTTGATCCTGTCTTCGGTATCTACAGAAGGCGGTTTCCTTCATATTGCGAATTCGGCGGCAGCCGGAAACCTGGTAGCGCAACTGTCCGCTGCCAAATGCGATGCCCGCTTTCTGGCGCTCTATGAGACGGTTCCAGCATCAGCCCTGCAAGCGGATGCAGTTCAAACACTCCGCTCCGGTTCGGGTGCGGTTGTTCTGGTTCATTCAGCCAAGGCTGCGCATGTTTTTGCGGCCCTGTCCGAAAGCATACCAATGGAGACCAATATCTGCGTCGCAATTTCGGAGGCTGCCGCAGCCCCGTTAAAGTCTTCGCAGGCACGGGCACTTATATCTGCTGCCAGGCCCAATGAGGACGCGCTCATGGAGGCTTTGTTGCAGGCGTGCAAAGAGCTTTGATCGCTGCCGAACTATATGCGATTGTGGCTAGAACTCCCGTCTGAAGGGAAATGTGATTGATGACCGAAGATTCGACACCGGAAGACGACCATATCGACTCATCTGAGCCGATTGATGCTGACTTCGAACCTGCCCCTGAAGAAGCCGTGCGGGGACGCGGTGGCGTTTCTGCGGGGCCAGGCTGGCTGGGTGCACTCGTTTTATCCCTGTTTGCTGCCGGTCTTGGCGGTATTCTCGGCATGGCCGGTTCACGATACCTCGCAAACAATCCGACCAATCCCGGCATGGTAGATTCGCGCCTGACCGACATGGAGTCAGGTCAGGAAGAAGTCTCCATCCGGCTGGCCCGGACGATCCGCGAGCAGGACGGATTGAGTGCGAGCATCTCTGCCCTCGCAACCGAGGTCGAAGCGCTGGCCCAGCGCGAAACCGGGTCCGCAGCTACAATAGATACAAGCGCACTTGATGAGCTTCAGCAGCGCGTCGTTGCGCTTGAGTCTATCGACACGACAGGTGAAGTCAGTCCGGAAGATGTCTCCCGCGCTGTTGCCAGCCTTGAGTCTCGGATGGAAAGGCTCGCCCGATCAGTTGAGCAATTGGAAGCGGCACCGAGTGGCGTCCAGATCGAACGGGTGATCGAGGTTGAAACCAAACTGGCCGAATTGCGCGACGATTTGAGTGAAGCCAAGCTCTCGAACAGCCGCGACGCCGAACAGATGGCGGGCCTGATTGCGGGTATGCGTCAGGATGAGGCCGCTGCGCGCGGGGCAGCCGAAGCAGCGTCCCAAACGGCCGAGATGGCCCGTGCGGTGTCCGCAATAGAGGCTGCCTCCCGAAAAGGCGGAGGTTTTGCGCCGGAACTGCGCATGCTCAGGTCGCAACTACCGGACGATTCTTCGGTCCGACAGCTGGCGTCCATATCCGCGGAGGGGGCGCCGACGGTTGCAGAGCTCCAGGCTTCTTTTGATGTCGCGCGATTGAAAGCAGAAGCGGCCATTCCGGACACGTCGGAAGAGGGACTGTCCTGGCTCAATCGCGCTTTCGGGGACGCTGTCAGTGTGCGGCGGCTGGACGGCGAGGACAGCGAACCGGATGCCATTCTTGCCAAGGCCAGTGAAGCGCTGGCAATCGGCGACCTCGAAGAGACGGTCGAAATGATAAGCCGACTTGAAGGCGAGCCCGCCAGAGCAATGGCCGACTGGACCGCGCAGGCAAACCGGCGCATCACTTTGGAAGCGGCGCTGGAAGCCTTGCAACAACGCCTCCTTGAAGGGAAACAATAAGCCCCCATGAATCGGATTGTCCTGTTTGTCGTAATCTTGCTGCTGTTTGCAGTGGCGGCTTCTTTTGCCTGGTGGGCATTGTCACTGCCGGGTGCGGTGACGGTTCCGTATGGCGAGCAGGAGATCTCAATCCAGTCGGGTCTGGCCGCGTTTCTCATGCTGTTGCTCGGCGGCGTGATCGCCTTTGCCTGGTGGATCCTGAGCGGCCTGTTCATTCTGCCCGGAAAGATCGGAAAGTCCCGCCAGGTATCGCGCACGCGTAAGGCCAATTCTGCGCTGACAGAAGGCTTGCTTGCTGCCGAAGCCGGCGATGCCAATACCGCGCTGAAACTGGCTCGCAAGGCCGGGAAGCATGCGGACGACGAACGATTGCAATTGCTGCTCGAAGCCCGCGCCGCCGAAGCCAATGACGACTGGGCTGGCGCTGAGCGCGCTTGGGGCCAGTTGACACGCCTGCCGGGCGGGCAGCTGGCGGGCCTGCGCGGATCAGCATCGGCTGCGGCTGAGCGCGGTGACCAGCAGACGGCGGAGTCCCGGGCGCGAGAGGCGCTGGGCATAAAATCCTCGGCCGATTGGCCGTTCAACTCGCTGTTCGATTTGCAGGTCGCGCGAGGGGAGTGGACCAGGGCGCTGGAAACGCTCTCGATCGGTGAGAAGCGCGGTCTCATCAAGGGCGATAGTTTACGCCGTCGCCGGGCGGTACTGCACACGGCGCGAGCCGCTGGCTTACCGCATGACCGCAAACTGGAAGCCCAGAAAGAACTCGCCGAAGCCATGCGATCTGCACCGGCATTCTCTCCTGCGGCTTGGCATGGCGCACGCCAGCTGATGACCGATGGCAAGGCAAAATCAGCGCAAGGCGTGCTGGAAACGGGCTGGAAGGCGCGGCCACATCCGGCGTTGGCACAATTGTCTCGTCGCCTTGTTCCTCAGGACACACCGGAGAATGTTTCAGCGCGCCTCAGGGCCCTGATTAATACGAACCCCACTCATCGCGAAAGCCGTATCCTGGAGGCCGAACTGGCTATGGATTCTGCCGACTGGACAGGTGCGATCAAGGCGCTTGCCTTGCTAGTCGAAGAGAATCCGACGGCACGGCTTTGCTTGCTGATGGAGCGCGCCTTGAAAGGCTATGGTGATACGTCTGAAGCCGAACGCTGGGGCCGCATGGCCGTTTCCGCGTCGCGCGAGCCGGACTGGTCGGATCTGGATCCGAAAGGTATGGCGTTCGACTTCTCGCAGCGCAATTGGAGCCGGCTCGTCTACACGTTTGGCGATGTCGGAGACCTTGTCCATCCACGTTATGAATCCTTCGGGCGCGAGCTTGAGGCCGGCCGGGTCATGGCGCTGCCGTCACCCGACGAGGAGGATGATCTCGCCACTGCCACTGCGCCGAGCGAACCCCGCATGCCACCGCTGGATTATGTCTCGGATGATGACTAGGCTTGGCGACTGCTGCTGGCTCGCCACGTACAAAAGCATCTTGCGAAAATGGGCCTCTGTCGGTATGACGCGGGGCTCATAAGTGGGTATGCCGCTATAGCTCAGCTGGTAGAGCATCGCATTCGTAATGCGGGGGTCAGGTGTTCAAGTCACCTTAGCGGCACCATTTTCTTTCCGACAATCCATTGCCCTCAGGCGCTTGTCCGATGCGCAGTCCCCTCCAGAAACGCGCGCGCTGTTGATAGATCCTGCGCGAAACGCTGGCATTCAGTTCGGGCACGGTCCGCGTCTGGCAAGCGAAGCAGATAGGCGGGGTGGACCGTAACCAGCACGGATACCGCGCCGGGCTGGGGCAGGATCTTGCCGCGCATATTCGACACCTTGACCGAGTGGCCCAGCAGGCCGCGCGCCGCGCTTGCCCCCAGCGCAATGATCAGGTCCGGCTGAACATGCCGGCGTTCTAGGTCGAGCCACCAGCGACAGGTGTCGATCTCTCCCGCATTGGGTCTTTGATGCATGCGCCGTTTGCCGCGCGGCTGGAATTTGAAATGCTTCACCGCATTGGTAACATATGCCTCGTTCCGGTTCAGCCCGGCGTCGACCAGCACCCGGTCCAGCAACTGTCCTGCAGGTCCAACGAAGGGGCGGCCGGAAATATCTTCCTGATCTCCAGGCTGTTCCCCGACAATCATCAGTCGCGCATTTGTCGGTCCTTCGCCAGAAACTGACTGAGATGCGTCCGTGTAGAGTGGGCACCGCGTGCACGCCGATAGCGCTTTTCTTATCTCGGGCCATGTCTGATGCGTCGGGGCAGGGGCGGCCTTTCCGATCCGCCGGCGGGTCAGGACTTCGGCCAGCGGGTTCGGCGCGCGCTCGGGTTGAAGCTGCATGGATTTCGCCCTTTCTGACGCGGTCGCAATCAGGTTCGGGATGAGGTCGGCTTCAGGCAGGTTCTTCCAGTATTTGCGAGGCATCTCCGAAGTCATCGCAGTCACTTTCAGGCGCGCTGGATTGAAGATCGATTTGAAATAGGTGCGCCATTGGTCCTCAACCGCGTCAGCCGGAGGCACATCGGACTTGCTTCCCCCGTCGGCGTAGCGAAGCGTTGTGCCGTCCCACGCGGCGGACATGGACGGTGTGACGATGACCCAGTCCATGTTTGGAAACCGGCGTTGGAAGAAAGGTGCGCTGAGTTCAAGTGTCAGATGAGTGGGTTCGAACCAGGCTGCAAACTCTTGCCGACCGCCCCCCGCGGCATTTACCTGTCTGAACCGAACAAAGGCGTGGGTCTTGTGAACATCCCGCCGGATCGCCTTGTCGCAATCTTCCAACCATTTCACATCCGTTTCCGTAATACGGCTGAGATAGGCACCATCCTGCTGGAGTCGCCACAGGATCCTGTAGAGCCGGATGAACCGGCTGGTGTCGGTGTGACAGACGACGCGTCTGGCGCGGTCAATAAACAGTTTCGGAGCACGAGGTCCCGAAGACGACGGCGGAGCGGGGTGCGGCTGGTAAGCGGGTGTTGCAAACAGTGTTCCAGCGTCACCTTTAATGTGCCACTCGACTTCGTCCGGTTTGACGCCTTCGGCCAGTAGACGTCGGGACAATCTGCGCCAACCGTCAAAGTCTGTTGGAGATTGCAATTCGACAGTGATCATGAAAAAAGGTCCAACTGTCTTGGCTGCGAAACAAAGCGATCTCTCAAGCCAAGGGAATCGGTCAGATGGCCCGGCGACCAGTTTGCCGCTGTGATAAATGGCCGGATATTTTTCAGACTGCGTACGATCTTTCCGAGGTCTGTCAGCGTCAATCGCGTATGCCGTCTCGCTTGAATGATGCGCTTGGCGGACGCCGGACCGAGCCCGGGTATCCGCAACAATTCGCCGTAGGAGGCCTTGTTGATATCCATTGGGAACAACCCTCGGTTCTTGAGTGCCCAAGCCAGTTTCGGATCGATGTCGAGATCCAGCATGCCGCCCTCGGCGACCGACGTGATCTCTGCGGTCGAGAAGCCGTAGAAGCGAAACATCCAGTCAGCCTGGTACAGGCGGTGTTCCCGGATCAGGGGCGGACGGATGGGTGGCAGGTCGGCACTAGCATCCGGCACCGGGCTGTAGGCGGAATAGTAGATGCGCTTCAGGCCATAGCCAGCATAGAGTCGCGAGGATGACTGCAAGATATCGGCATCGCTGGATGCGTCTGCTCCAACAATCATCTGGGTTGATTGCCCGCCCGGAGCAAAAGCTGGCGGCTGGGCACGCTTCAGCAGGCGGCTGGTCTTGGCATCCTTCGCATTGTCGATTTCGTGACGTATATCAGCCATCGCCTTGCGAATGGTCTGGCCGCTCTTCTCCGGGGCGTAGTGAGACAGTCCCTGTTCGGATGGAAGCTCGACATTCACCGACAGCCGGTCGGCATAAATTCCGGCTTGGCGGATCAGTTCCGGATCGGCCTCGGCGATGGTTTTCAAATGTATGTAGCCGAGAAAGCCATGGTCTTCCCTCAGGCTGCGAGCAACCTCCATCAATTGTTCCATCGTATAATTCGGAGATCGAATAATACCTGACGACAAGAAGAGACCTTCGATATAATTGCGCTTGTAGAAGTCCAGAGTCAGTTTAACGATCTCGTCTACAGAAAAGCGCTCTCGCTGCACGTTCGATGACGACCGGTTGATGCAGTAGCGACAGTCGAAGACACAAAAATTGGTCAGCAGCACTTTCAGAAGTGAAATACACCGCCCATCCGGCGCGTAGGAATGGCAAATTCCCATCCCTTCGGTGGATCCGATTCCGGCTGTGCCCAGTGCATTGCGTTTCTTGGACCCTGAGGACGCGCAAGATGCGTCGTATTTCGCGGCGTCCGCAAGAATTTCCAATTTTTGTATGATTGTTCGACGGGCCATGATCTGTTCTCCAGAATAAGAACATATCACGAACACGCTGGGCCGCACTAATCTATGTCAGCGTTTTGGTCGGAGTGCCGACCCACAACAGGTGTTACCCGGCCATTCAGGCGAGCCGGCGTTCTAAAGGCGCCGAATGCTCGCGGGGGGACCGTGCAAGGCAAAATGCGATCAGTTTGTCGACTGCCATAGGGCGCCCCGTGAGGTAGCCTTGGATCGCATCGCAGCCGAGCGCCTTGAGTGCATCATAAGTGGCTTCATCCTCGACACCTTCGCACACCACCCGCATGCCCAGCGCATGTGCAAGATCGAATGTGGATTTCAGGATCATGCGGTCACGTTGGCTGTCCCGGACATCCGAAATCATGCTCCGGTCGAGTTTCAGTTCATCGGCCGGCAGACGCTTGAGATAGGCAATTGAGGATTGCCCTGCGCCATAATCATCAATCGCCAGCTTGATTCCGGCATCGCGGAAGGCATTCGCTGAGCAGATGGCGAGTTCAGGCTGCTCCATCACAGCCGTTTCGGTGATCTCGATCGCAATCGTCGCGCCGGACTGATTGATCGTGTCAGCGAGCTGCCGACAGAAGTCGATTTCAAGCAGGGACCTGGCAGACATGTTTACGGCAATGGCGGCGTCTACCCCCATCCGGCGCATCGTCGACTGATCTCGTATCGCCTGCTTGATCGCCCAGAGCGTCAGCTTGTGGATTGCACCGGTTTTCTCGGCGACGGTGATGAAGCTGTCCGGCGCGATCTGACCGAAGGTCGGATGGTTCCAGCGCATCAACGCTTCGACGCCGACAATTTCGTTGCTTCTGGTACATATCTTGGGCTGGTAGACGAGGTGGAACTCATCACGGTCCAGTCCCGCGTTCACTTCCGTCAGCAGGGCGAGCCTGAGCTGGGGATCTTCAAACTGGGCCTCTCCCCAGCGAACCAGGTCGCGTCTCGTCCGTCGGGCGTGGTCCAATGACAAGGAGGCGCGGGACAACGCTGTTTCTTCATCGTCGGTTTGGCTTGCGATCATGGCGATGCCTGCCGAGAGCTCGATATGGAGCGACTGACCGGCGACGACGATCGTGTGTTGCAGCGCCGATCGAACGTCATCGATGCATTTGTCGACGCTGTCCTGGTCGCCCACTCTGATCAGCGTGCCGAGGACAGATGCTCCCAAATGGTAATGTGTAAGACCTGTGCCGGTTTCGTAGAGACGTTCGGCAGCCGACCGGATCAGGGTTTTTGCATTGGTGTAACCAATCGCGCCGCGTAGTTCGCCGAACCTCCTGATGCCGAATGTGACAACGAGTATGCTCGCCTCGGGGTCTGTTCTGTGCAGGTCCGTCAGGGCGGCCAGCATGGAGCGACGATTGGGCATGCCTGTCTCGGAATCATGTTCGGCCATATAGGTCAGATAGTTTGATTCCTGCTCGAGAAGTGCGCGCTTGTGCCTGGAGAAGGCATTCCAGATGCCCGCAACGGAACTCCATCCCAATGCGAAGATCAAACTGGACGTGTTGATGCTGATTGGAAAGAAATTCTGTATGATGAACGGGATGACCAGAACGGAAGACATCACAAGAACATGGATGCCGAACAGCTGTCGCAGCGGCGTATGTCTGGCCACCACACTGGTTATCATGAGCAGCGCCATTCCGAGGATGAGCATTGGAAGTTTGGACGGGCTGGTCAGGGCTCGGTTTTGAACAAGGCTCTCATAGCCCAGCGCATGCACATAGACGCCCGGCATGGCAGGGGAATGCGGAGTAGAAAGCAGGTCTCCCAGTTCGAGTGCCGTGGCACCGATGACGACGCTGCGGCCAGCGATCAATTTGGGATCAAACCGATTGCGGAGGACATCGTCAAAGCTGATCGTATCTATCTGGTCTGCATCAATACCATAGTCGATCATGAATGCGCGTGTATCGCTGAGCTCCGCTCCGGCAAGAAGGCCTCCCAATGTGGGAATGTACTTTCCTTCATGGACAAAACCGCGCCGATACTTGCGCAGGCGCCCGTCGCGGGAAAGCTCCACATTCACACTTGCGATGACGGCGTTCTCTGCCAGTTCACCAAACGGAGTATTTGACTGCCTGTAATCCCGCTGGAGGAAAGCCGGCAGGGCGATCCAGCCCGCATTGTCCTGGACAGCCTGAACCAGTGCCGCATCGCCCTCCGGTGACGACCGGGCGCTGAAATCCACGTCGAGGGCGATCATGCCAGCACCGGCGGCGTTCAGATTGTCCAGTGCCTGTGCGAAACGCTCGCGCGGCCATGGCCATTCGCCAGCCTTACTGATGCTTTCAGCGTCGATCGTGACGATCGTGACCGTGCCGCTTGGCGCGAGCGACAGCGCATTCATCCGTGCAGACGCGAGATTGTTGTCGAGGGATACTGACGCGCCGGAAAAAGAGAATACCACCAGGCTCAGGCAGCCAATCAGGCACCCGCGCATTCGCCAAAAAAGATCATTGACAGCGGAGAGTTTCGGATTTCTGGACACAGTGATTAGTCGTCGTCCCGATTGTCGTCACCATCATCACCATCGTCACCGTCGAAATCGTCCGACCCATCTCCGTTTCCGTTACCATTGCCGTTTCCGTTCTCGGCACCGTTTCCGTTGCCATTGCCGTTTCCGTTCTCGGCACCGATTC